>JAYPYM010000050.1:10709-14245 GCA_038135915.1 Gammaproteobacteria bacterium | reverse complement strand
TAAAATCATCATATCAATCACGACATAGACAAATCGTATAAAAAGTCAGTGTCCGTACCAGAATATTGACAAGGGTCTATACAGAAACCATCATCCAGATGAATCTGAAGGTTTTTGCTGATACCTGAACAGACGCTGGACTCTTCTATAAAGCTATCGAAGCTGAAGGCTTCCGGGAAACAACGTTCATTTACAACTTTATCTTTGGGCACAAAAAGATCGCTGGGTTTTTCACCCTCAGTCTCAGAGGACACTCTAAAAACGCTACTAAACCCGTTACTGCCTGCAACCCTCACAATAGCAGGCCGCGACTGAGCCTTATATAATTCAGAAACCTGCTGCACAGACATAACCTTCCCAGCTTCCACCTTCCAGCTATTATGCTCACGCTGAGAAAGATAACCACTACGATCAACATCGAAACGCTCAAAGGTAGCAATTTTTTTAACGCCACGGCCTGAAACTTTAAACCCTCTTCCCCACCTATCGTAAACATCAGCTTGACTATTATACCTTGCTCTACCGACGACACCTCGCCGCCTCAAACTCCATAGCTCGCGATAATCCAAAAAACCATCTCGGTTTCCAAACTTATTCGCTAAAAAGAATGCACCATTTGAATTCTTCGAACCATCCTCCATATACCTTGTCGCAAACTGCTCAAAGGTGATGGAATCTTTAGCTGCAGCACCTTTACCAAACATGGTATCAAACATTCTTGAAGCTCTTCTTGCTCCCAAGTAAGGGCTACGCCTCCGCATCGTGGAAATATATTCTTCTCTCGTGATGATACCATTGGCATTCATATCCATGCTGCGAAAGGTATCCAGCTGCCTCTGACCATAATCAGTAATCTTCAACCCGCCTTTCTCAGTAAAGGCCACCACACCCAGATTCACCAGGCTCTCAAGCTCTTGCGGATTAATAAACCCATCTCCGTTGCCTACTCCATGACGCAATATCCTACTTTGCTCTAACTCAGCTCGTGTCCAATAGCCAATCCCTGCCGCACCCAACTCAATTTTACCAATCTTCCCGTCATTGCCATACCTAGCGGAAGCACTAAATCTACCGCTATCAAACTTACTCATAAACTTTTGGACTCGTGATTCATGAGCATGACTATGATGGTCACGATGAGAAAGGTATGCCTTATCTGCAAAAGTTAACATGCTCGACTCAGCAGAAGATAATGCTCCTAATACAACTCTACTCATATATTATTACCTCTGTGATACAAATTTATTATAATTTTTATTCAGTACACTAATATGATTTTTAGTGCTGCTATCAGTTCATGATCTCCTTTTTAACGTTTTTATAATAGGCAAAAATTAATGAAATATGCATCGAAATGTAAGCTTCATACTTTTTAGCTATCAAAAAGATGCAAAGCACTGACAGAAAACTCTAACCTTGAGGAACCGGACCGGTAAACTCCTCAAAGCTAATGGTTGTGTCATCATCATCTATACTAGCAACTGATTCAAAGGTATCGCCCCCATAGGTATCGCCTACCCACTGGTTAAACTCTCGGCGACTCCAAGAAGCTGAATCACCATCATTATTAGGTCCATTATTATATTTCTGATATTGAGCAGTATCCCCACCTAAAAGCCCGGTAACTGCAACGGTATCACTGATTTTACCGTCCTTACCATCATAAGCATCTGCAGAGTCAAAGATAGGGCCGCCAAAGGTATCGCCATACCAGTCATTATACTCAGCTCGACTCCATTTATTATCCCCATTCGCATCGTAAGCCATAAAGTCTCGTTGCTCATAGCTCAACTTCTGAAACTCCATGTACTCACCAAAGGTTACACCACCTTGCTTATCAGCATTTAATACATTGTCATACAAGTTTTCATAATAACCAGGATAACCCGTTTGCCCCTCAAAAGAGCTTACAAACTCATCCCTTTCAACAAGAAAATCTCCATTCTTATCGTAGGACATAAACCTGACTAACCTTTCAAACCCTTGGAAGTTAACGCCATCATCACCTCCCAAATCTTGGTAAATCTGTCTAACTCTTTCTTCAACTTCTGATTCATCTTCTTCTTCAGACTGTGGTACGTAAGCCATCATTACGTTTTCAACGAACTCTTCTTCTGCTAGGTAACCGTCACCATTTGTGTCCAACCTTTTAAACTCATCAATAGCAGCTTTACCGTACTCCGTTAACTTATATCCCTTACCATCCACCACATACTCTGCAGATGCTAGGTCAGTTTCTTCCAGTACACCATATAAAACCAAGGCCTCTATCTCTTGCTCATTTAAGCCATACAAGCCATTTACATTAAAGTGCTCTTCAAGAAAACCATAGTGTTTTGCAAAATCATCAAAGCTAATAACTGGGTTAGGGTTGCTTGATTTCTCTCCATGCATCGACTGATAAGACTCTATCGTCTTCTGTCCTGTCTCTGTTATTCTATAATACTTACCTCTTATTGAATAATCAGCTTGTTCTGGATCCTGAACCTCTTCCAAAATTCCTTCTTCAACAAGGAAAGCAACCTCACCAAGATCTGTTAAATCGCCGTCTCTATTACCAGAGTTATGTCTTAGAAAATCAATAGTCGGATCGGGGTTTGATGTAGTCTCGGGCCCATAATCAAGTGTAAGCACTAAATCATTAAAATCATTGTCACCACCACCCCATAAATCTTCAACATTTATCTTCAGGATACCCTCTTCACTATTATCCTGTACCCGAAAGTGGACTTGACCATCTGCATTCCAATTTTCATTGGTAAAGTAGGCCTTACAATACTTTTTCCCGTCAACCCAAACTTCAGGCACACCATTATTGTAAACTAAGTCAGGCGTTTTCCCGGCCCCATTTGCTAACAACATTAAATTTGGTTTTCCATCAGTAAAAACGATGTCATTTAACATTTGAGCATTTGGGTCATTTGTATTGGCAATAACTTGACGCAAATTAATGGGCATACCATTATCATCTAAGTCATAGGTATATAACGCATTGCTGTAACCAGCACTTTCTTCAAAGGTAGCTTCAAACTGCCCAACCAAAAAATCGCCTGCCTTACCCCCGGTACTTAAAAACCTCGTTTGTTGTGCACTCGCTGCATAACCATGGATATTCGCCATTTCAGTAACCTCTCTCTACAAAATACATAAATGCCTCATTTTTTGTTCTTCTAACGAAAATACTTGTGCGATAGAAATATCCTAGTGCTAATACTATCCATTTTTTCGACCATTGATAAAATAGTGATAACTTTACAATTTGTAGAGAAATATTAAGAACAGTTAAGAGGAGGGGTGATGCTTTGACTATTTCGCACAACTAATGACTACTTCTATTCTTTACTCAAAACAGGCGTGAGAAACAGACAAAAAGCCCATCTCACACACTGTTAACTTTATCAAATTAAAGTTTTATTTTTTCTTTATTGGCTGCCAGTGTCTTTTCACCGATACCTTTAACCTGAGTTAACTCTTCTAGGCTTTTAAAGGGACCATTTTTAGCTCTAAAATCAACGATTGCTTTTGCTTTTTTAATA
>JAYPYM010000050.1:4778-10699 GCA_038135915.1 Gammaproteobacteria bacterium | reverse complement strand
CTAATATAGAGCTTAAATATATATCATTTTTGTTAATTATTTGAATGATTTCAATAGGATTAGTTAATCTTGATAATGATTTTAAACGATCAATTTCTTTTACATTTGTTAAAAAAAGAAAATCAACGATTGCTTTTGCTTTTTTAATACCAATTCCTTTCAGTGCAGCAGCAATCTCTTCTGCATTGGCTTTATTCATATTCACTTTTGCCAAAAAATTATCTTTCTTAGCTTTCTTTTCTTTTAATACTTTTTCCACCTTTGCTTTTTCAATAGCAAGAGAAGATGACTGGTTCACATCAGATGCCCATACAGCGGCGCTTAAATTTAGCAATCCCAACAAGGTGGTAACAACCGCAAGTTTCACTGACTTATACTTCATAAAATACCTCTATTAAATCACAATTAAACTTTAGTGCTTTATACATAAAAAGCGCGGACATTCTATCAGGCTTTGAAAAAAGTGAAATCGTAGCACTTTAGAAAATGCTACAAAGAACAAAGAATATTTTCTACCGCTCGACCGGGATCCTCGGACTCTGTTATTGGCCGGCCCATCACCATATAATCTACTCCACTTGCTTTCGCCTGAGCCGGTGTCATCACACGCTTTTGATCACCTTTCGCATCTGTTTCCATTCGAATGCCTGGAGTTACAGCTATAAACTCATCTCCCAATTGCTTTTTAATGTCTAGCACTTCATGCGCAGAGCAAACCACACCAGAGAGTCCCGCCTGCTGAGCTAGTTGCGCCAACTTGAAAGCGTAGTCACCGATTGTCATTGGCATCGACAACCTCGCCCACTGCGACTCATCCATGCTAGTTAACACAGTTACACCTATTAAGATGGGAGCGTGCTGGCTTTTGTCAACCGCTTCACAAGCTGCTTCAAGCATTGGCAATCCACCCATAGCATGCACGTTTAACATCCAAACACCCATTTCTGCAGCAACATAGCAAGCTTTTGCAACCGTGTTAGGGATATCATGAAACTTCAAATCTAGAAATACATCGAACCCACGTTGATGCAGCAGATCAATCACTACTGGCCCGTGTGCCGTAAAGAGTTCTTTCCCCACTTTAAGCCGGCACTTAGATGGGTCGAGCAAATCTAATAAAAATTGGACACGACCAATATCAGAGGTATCCAACGCTACAATCAAAGGCGACGTATTGTTTCTTGACATAAAATAACCTGAACGCAATGAGCCAATTATATAACCGCTTCTAATAAGATTATCAGCGCTGACATTTGGGACAGTAATAGGTTGTCCGCTGAGAAATCACCACGGATTTAATCAAGGTTCCGCATTGAAAGCAAGGCTCAGCCGCTCGCCCATATACATTGAGCGACTGCTGAAAATAGCCAGGCTTACCCTCACCATTCACAAAATCCTTGAGCGTGGTACCACCTGCAGCAATTGCCTTTGTTAGCACACGCTTAACTGCCACAACCAGCTTATCATACCTTTGCAGACTGATTTTATTTGCTTGACGCGAGGGATGAACGCCTGCTTGATAAAGAGACTCACTAGCGTATATGTTACCGACACCGACCACGACACTAGCATCCATTAACAAAGACTTAACGCAGACCCGTCGTTTATTCGCTAAACTTTTTAAGTATTCACCATCGAATTCTTCTGTTAAGGGCTCTGGCCCTAAGTGGCGCAATCTATCATGGTCTTCTGGAGTTGGTGATACCATCACACTGCCGAATCTGCGCGGATCAGTATAGCGCAATAGCCATTTACTATTTAACACAAAGTCTAGGTGGTCATGCTTTTGATGCACCCTACTTTTGTTTACCATGTAAAGTTGACCAGACATCCCCAAATGAATAATAATGCTGGAAGACTCGCAATCTAGAATAATATACTTTGCCCTTCTCCTGACTGAAACAATTTTTTCTCCTTTCAATTGCAAGAGCGATTTTGTTGGAATAGGCCACCTTAACTTTGGTGTGCGCACAATTATTTCCACGACCCTAGCACCTACCAAATAATCACTAATGCCACGACAAGTGGTTTCTACTTCTGGTAATTCAGGCAAGATATTTCCCCTACGACTTTCAAGCCAATTAGAATGTACGAGCTAAACCTAACATAAAGGAAGGTAACAACCATAGATGGTCCAATTCATCTCTAACCTGGCCTTCTACCAGGGCAACATCAGATGCAAGCAATGTATTTTCTTCTAACTCAACATCTAGCACATCAAAATCCAAATCTAACCTACCTTGAATAAATAGCCCAGAATCAACCGTGAATGTCCAGTTTTTCAAATGCCCAGGTACAAGACTCCAACCAAGACCTAAATAAATCGAAGCTTTTCGAAAGTCAGCATCATAAGATAAACCTGGCAACTCCACTGAACCATACTCATGACCGTTTATATTCAACACACCTTGATTCTGAATTACCCCTCTAAGCTTGTTCTTATTGCTAACTAGCCCAATAGTAGTCCGAAACGAATTATACCAGGGGTGCCAATCTAGCAGCAGGCCTATACTTTCCAAACGAAACGTTTCATCAAAGTCAACCTGCGTACCTGTAAGCCCACCATCATAACTGCCTCGTTGCCAATTGAGCCGTAGCACCTTATCTGGCGACATCGCCCTAGCAATCTCTACACCTGCTCCAATCACTCCAATACGAGCACTATATTGATAATGCCAAGCCGTTTCAGCCTGTACCGACTTAACTAAGCAGCAAGCGGAAAAAGCCAACAGCAGAAAGTGACATCTACTTAAGAGACTCATATAAAAAAATCCCCGCTGCGACACTCACATTCAAGCTTTTCACAGAGCCCTTCATTTGAATGTATGCTAAACGATCACAATGCTTTTCAGTTAGGGCTCGCAACCCCTCACCTTCACTACCCATAATAATCGCGCATTTAGGCTCAAATTCAACCTGACTTAAAGGCGTAGCATCCGAATTGCAGGATGCTCCAACAACTTGAACAAAGTGATCCTTTAAAGTCACGAGCGTACGCGCGAGATTAGTTACTTGATACAAGGATACAAACTCAGCCGCACCAGAAGCAACCTTTCTCACAGTCGCGTTAAAGGGAGCTGAGTGATGCTTAGCGACGACCACGCCTCGAACACCTAACGCTTCTGCAGATCGAATACATGCACCTAGATTATGGGGATCTGTCACACCATCTAAAACGAGCAACTTGATCTCGTCACACGCAACTACATCTTGAATCAGCTGATGATGATCGAAAACAGGGCTTGGCCGATACTCCGCAATAACGCCTTGATGATTAACAGCACCCACCTTTTCTTTAGCTTTTGCCGGCGTTAGCTGTTGACAGCTAATGCCATGATGTTTAGCTGACGTTTGAAGGTGTTGAATTCGCCGATTTTGCGTACGCTCAGTACCGGCTAGATTCGACACTACAAAAATAGTAATGATTCTTTCAGGATACCGCTCTAGCATTGCCATGATTGCATGGATACCATACAAATAATCTGCATCATCATTGGATTTCAATTTTTTTTTCGCTGGTCTTTTATTCACCCACTACTCCCGCTTCCAGGTTAACGCTTATTTTTCTTACGCCGATCCGGTTTGCTTTTCTTATTTTTTTTTGCTTTACCTTTCCTAATTTCTTTAAACGAAGGCTTAGCACTTTTTTTTGCATTTGAAGATGCCCGTTTTCCCCTAGGCTTTGTTTTTGGGTTTCTTGTTTTCTTCCTTAACCCACCACCAGCACCATTCACCCAATTAAAATCAATTTTGCGCTCATCAATATCAACTCTTGCTACTTGCACCATGAGCGAGTCACCAATTCTAAACTGCTGACCAGTATGCTCTCCCACCAGCAAGTGACGAACTTCATCGTGATGGTAGTAATCACCTGGCAAATTAGATATATGAATGAGACCTTCAACATAAATATCTGACAGCTCCACAAAAAGGCCAAAGCCAACCACGGAACTAATCACACCTGGCAACACCTCGCCAATACGGTCTTTCATGTATTCGCATTTCAACCAGCTCACCACATCACGCGTTGCCTCATCAGCTCTTCTTTCCGCCATCGAGCAAAAGTCGCCAAGCTCCTTGAGCGCCGCAGGCTTTGTTTCAAGCCAGTCTTTCTTACGCAATCTCTGAGCACCTGGGGCTGTTTCTACCTGAGGCGCTTGCTTTTGATTTCTAATTAAATAACGCAATGCACGGTGTACCACCAAGTCGGGGTACCGGCGAATTGGCGAAGTAAAATGAGCATAAGCTGGATAATTTAATCCAAAATGACCACATAATTCTGGCTCATATTTGGCTTGCGACATCGATCTTAACAGCAATAATTCCAAGACATGCGCATCTTTACGATCTCGAATACGCATGAGTAGTTGCTGATAGTCCTGAGGCTTAGGCAAACCTTTCATACGCACACTAATACCTGCTGCATGAAGTGAAGATTTCAATCCTTCCCACTTATCAGGCTTAACCCCTTCGTGATTTCTATATAACCCTGGCAATGCATTCTTTTGCAGCGTCTTAGCTGCACTAATATTGGCACACAACATCATTTCTTCGATTAAACGATGTGCTTGATTCATTTTTCTAGGCACAATGTCTTGAATTTTTTTCTCTGGCCCAAAAATAATTTGCGTTTCTCTAGTGTTAAAATCTATTGCCCCTCTACCCTTGCGCTGTGACTCTAGAGCCTTGAAAACAGCATACAAATGCCGCAAAGTCTGAACAACATCTTCACCATCCGGCATAGATAACAAAGACTCTTTAGCCTGAGGATCATCATCTAAAAATGAGGCAACCTCTTGATAAGTTAATCGAGCATAGGAGCGAATCACTCCTTCACTAAATTGATAACGAGTCAGTTTTCCACTCTTGCTAATGTTCATTTCACAAACTAACGCTAACCGATCAACCCTAGGGTTCAAAGAACACAAATTATTTGACAGCCCATGTGGCAGCATAGGCACAACTCGACCTGGAAAATAAACAGAGGTCCCACGCGTCCGTGCTTCTTCATCTAACACAGAGCCTTTTTTCACATAATTCGAAACATCTGCAATAGCCACATAAAGGCGCCACCCTTCACGCCTAGGCTCTGCAAAAACCGCATCATCAAGATCTCGAGCATCTTCACCGTCAATGGTTACAAATGGCAAGGCTCTATAATCGTAGCGAGATTGAAAGCTCTCTTCGTCGACCTCATCCCCAAACGCAGCCACCTCTTGTAGCGCAGTCTGCGACCATTGATGGGGAATATGATGCGACCGTATGGCAACATCTACCTCCATACCAGGCGCCATATATTCACCCAACCGTTCGACCACCCTACCTTGCGCAGGACGATATTGCGTTGGCGCTTCAGTCAAAGCAACAACAACGTATTCCCCGGAAATAGCGCTTCCCGCACCTTCTTTTGGAATCAGTATGCGGTGATGTATTCTTCGATGTTCTGGAATGAGAAACCCGACACCGGCCTCTTGAAAATATCTACCAACAAGACGCTCTACCTGCCGCTCCAAAACCTCAACCACCACACCTTCAAGCCGCCCCTTACTTTCGCGACCCTGCACTCTGACAGCAACCTTGTCCCCATCAAATACTTGCTGCATTTGGCGTGGGGCTAAAAATATATCCTGACCTTCTCCCTCCACTACCAAAAACCCATATCCTTCCTTATGAGCCTGAACACGCCCCACCTTTAGGTCTAGCTTTTCCAATAGCCCATAGCAGCCTTTTCGAAGCCGAATAACTTGACCATCTCGCTCCATCGCCCTCAACCTTCGCCTAAGCGCCTCTTGACTCTCAGAGTCATCAATCTTTAGGGCTTCTTCTATCTGCGTACGGTTAAGTGGCTGGTGAGATGCCTCCAATAACGCCATAATAAACTCACGGCTTGGAATAGGGTGGTCATACTTTTTTGCCTCACG
>JAYPYM010000050.1:0-4768 GCA_038135915.1 Gammaproteobacteria bacterium | reverse complement strand
GGCATGAGGATCCTTAAGCGATTTAGACTGGCTCATTGGGTATATTTTACCTGGCCTTCAGATTTAGATAGCTAAATATTAGCATCGTAATGAGGGAATTAGGGTCGCCATTATATTAATCCTTTTTTGTAAAATGACAAGTAATGCGCACTTGTAGTAGTCTTAGTGCGTTACCGCTACGAAACATAAGCCGAAACTAACTGGACTCAATCCATGAATGACTGCCTATTCTGTAAAATTGCTAACAAAGAGCTAGACACCACCCTTATTTACGAAGATGAAGCGCTAGTTGGATTTGAAGACATTAGCCCCCAGGCGCCGAATCACAGCCTCATTATTCCCAAGACTCATATCACCACTTTAAATGATCTAGATGAAAGCCACAAACAGCTAGCAGGCAATATGATACTTGCCGCAACCAAGATTGCAAAACAAAAATCTATGGACCAAGCCGGCTATCGGCTCATCATGAACTGCAATCAAGATGGCGGCCAGACAGTATACCATATCCACCTACATATAATTGGTGGCCGCAAGCTATCTTGGCCGCCCGGTTAAACTAAAATCACAATCAGGTAAAAACTAAGCTATGCAATCAAAAGCAAACTTCAAACAAGTCAACTACTCTTTCGCAGACAAGTTAATAACATACTTGGACAATGCCCTAAAAGGTCTGCAAAAAGATCAAAAAGACCACCAGTCTAGACCCTCCCCTGCCACTTCCAAAAGCACATCTGAAGAAATACTGAGTGAATCAGAAAAAGCGCTTGTAGGCGGACTAATGCGCATCAACCATACTGGCGAAGTTTGTGCACAAGCGCTTTATAAAGGCCAAGCATTAACTGCAAGCTCACCTCAAACAAGAGATCATTTATTGGAAGCCGCCAAAGAAGAGAAAGACCACCTAGCTTGGTGCGAAGAAAGACTAAACAGCCTAGGAGAGCCTAAAAGCAAGCTAAACCCTATATTTTATAGCCTTTCCTTCACACTTGGCACCATCACTGGTGCCATGGGAGACAAAGTAAGCTTAGGCTTTGTCGCTGAAACCGAAGAACAGGTAGGACACCACCTGACACAACATTTAAATAGGGTTCCATATAAAGACCAAGCAACCCGAGCAGTCCTAGAACAAATGCGTATCGATGAAGAACGTCACGGTGCTCAGGCAACAGAAAATGGCGGCCAAAAACTCTCTTTCCCGATAAGGCTAGCAATGCGAGGAATGGCCAGCATCATGAAATTTGCTACTTTTAGAATTTAAGTGCTACCGAAAATATCGAAGCTGCCTGTCATTGCAAATTTTCGCCTATCGCTCATACTTATTATGAAGGCATGGCAGCAGGTTCCAGTCATTTGAAAAGAAGCCCAACCTAAAATACTTTTGACCCGATGAAAATCACTAGCCCAACCTTTCCTGCTGAATCGCGCATACTGTTAGTTGAAGATAATCCAATCAATCAAGAGCTCATACTCTGTATTCTAGAAAGCCTTGAGCTAAGAACAGACACCGCGAACAATGGCATCGAAGCACTTGAGGCGCTGCGCAGTAGCACCCAAGAAAATCAGTATCACATTATTGTTATGGATTGCCAAATGCCAGAAATGGATGGCTATGCAGCAAGCATTGCTATCCGATCAGGTGATGCCGGCACAAAATACCTCAAGACCCCGATTATCGCTATGACAGCACACGTACTCGAACGTGACAAAGAGCGCTGCAGCAATGCCGGAATGAACGACTACCTAAGAAAACCTGTTGAAGATCAAGCGCTCATAGAAATTCTAAAAAAACACCTGTTAACGAGTTCTAGCCAAAAGTAAGCGTTACACTACTTAGCAATGTTACGGCCATAAAAAATTTCCAGCATTTCTCGATTTAAGCGCTCCCGAATATCTTTTTTCTCTGACTCCGATAAGCGCTTACCGCCTTCTCCAAACAAGTAACTATCTAGCTTAAACTCTTTAAGCAGCATTTTGGTATGAAAAATATTCTCTTGATACACGTTCACGTCAATCATTTGGTATGCTTGCAAAGTGTCTTCAGTCAAATAGTTTTGGATAGAGTGAATTTCATGATCGACAAAGTGCTTTTCTCCATCAACATCCCTTGTAAAACCCCGAACACGATAATCAACAGTCACAATATCAGAATCAAAACAGTGAATCAGGTAGTTTAACGCTTTCAATGGCGAGATAAGGCCGCAGGTAGAGACATCGATATCCGCCCTAAATGTAGATATGCCATTATCCGGATGACTTTCAGGATAAGTATGAACAGTTACATGACTTTTATCTAAATGCATGACTACAGAATCAGGGATTGGGCCAGGCGATTCTTGATTTCTATGAGGCTCTGGCGCAACAGCTTCCTCCGCAATTAACATGGTTACACTGGCGCCTTGAGGGTCATAATCTTGATGCGCCACATTTAATATATGCGCGCCAATAATCTTTGTTACTTCAGTAAGAATTTGGGTTAGACGCTTTGCATTATAAAGCTCATCAATATACTCGATATACTCTTTTCGATCAGAGGCAGTTTTCGCATAACATATATCATAAATATTAAAACTGAGGGTTTTAGTCAGATTGTTAAATCCACTTAATTTGATTTTAGAATTTTCAGCCACTACGATTCACCCTTTTACATCAAATGACACATACTGCTTAAACGCCAATTTTATATAGTCAATACCAAAAATAATCCGCTTCCATCATGAAAGATCAGTTTCCAAAAGCTCAAACTCATGAGTAACCTCTACACCAGCGCGCTGCATCATGATGGATGCGGAACAATATTTCTCCGCTGAAAGTTGCACCGCTCGCTCGACAAGAGCTGGCTTTAAATTTTCACCAGAGACTTTAAAACACAAATGAAGTTTTGTAAAAACAGCAGGCACCGATTCAGAACGCTCTGCAGTTATCTCCACACTACAGCTGACAGGGGTTTTTCTGCTTTTCTTCAAAATGTGTGTTACATCAAAGCTGGCACAGCCGCCAATACCTAGCAGCAGCATCTCCATTGGCCTTGGCCCTAAGTTTTCGCCACCATGATCTGGCGGCCCATCCATTAGCACCTCATGACCAGATCCTGACCGACCCATAAACTGCGCCTTGCCTTGCCAACTAACACTTGCCTTCATTTTAATATTCCCAATTAAACGCTCCACTTTGTCCAGAATTGTTCATATTTCACGCCCAAATTGCAATATATATCACAATTATTTTTAACGATCTTTTTTTTCTTTCTTAGTGATAGGTCTTAGCTCTCTAACAGGATTCTAGCTTTGCGTTAGCGCTGCTTTTTTAATAGAATCTAGAGCGCCAAACATCCCTTAAAAGGTTTCCCAATACATGGATATCAGTTTCTCAGGATTTCTAATGGTCCTGGTCAGCACAGTGCTGGTAAACAATTTCGTGTTAGTCCAATTTTTAGGATTATGCCCCTTTATGGGTGTATCAAATAAGCTAGCAACTGCAATGGGCATGTCACTGGCAACCACCTTCGTGCTAACACTCTCATCAATACTTGCCTACTTAACCTATTATTATATCCTGACACCTTTGAATGCCGAATACCTTAGAACACTTTCCTTTATTCTCGTCATTGCGGTTACTGTTCAATTTACCGAAATGTTCATACGCAAGGCAAGCCCCCTTCTACACCGAATATTGGGCGTCTACCTACCGTTAATCACCAGTAATTGCGCTGTGCTTGGGGTTGCTCTACTCAGCGTTAAAAAAGAATTAAGTTCTCTATACGAAGCAGCTATCTATGGGTTTGGCGCCGCATGCGGCTTCTCATTGATTCTAGTATTATTTGCAGGTATGCGAGAGCGCATTGCGATTGCAGACGTACCAGAACCTTTTAAGGGGTCATCCATAGCCATGATTACTGCCGGACTGATGTCTCTCGCATTCATGGGCTTTAGTGGCCTGGCTCCCATATAAACTTGGTCATATCGCAGTAAAAAAGAGGAAACAACTTTGATAACCGTGCTTTCCATCACTTGCTTAGCTCTTTTTTTCGGCGCCATATTAGGCTTTGCATCGAACAAGTTTAAAGTGGCAGAAGACCCCATTGTAGACAGAATCGACACCATTTTACCACAGACTCAATGCGGGCAATGCGGCCACCCTGGGTGCAAACCTTACGCGGAAGCAATCGCCAAAGGCGAGCTTCACAACAAATGCCCACCTGGCGGGGAAACCGTTATCAAAGAATTGTCAGAGCTGTTAAACAGAGACTTTGTCCCGCTAGATGATGCGCATGGCTCTGAAACTCAATTACCGATGGTTGCTGTGATTCGAGAAGCAGAATGTATCGGCTGCACCAAATGTATCCAAGCTTGCCCAGTCGATGCTATCTTAGGCGCCGCAAAGCAAATGCATACTGTAATTAACGACGAGTGCACAGGGTGCGATCTCTGCGTAGAACCTTGCCCTGTAGATTGCATCGATATGGTACCCCTAAAGACCACTGACGACACCTTGTCCTGGTCGAACCCCAAAGGGATTGTGAAAAATAACGCACTACTCATTCCTTTGAAAATACTTTAAGGCGCCCCTACGTGGATAGTTTTGAAAACATCATACAAATTTGGGACTTTCCTGGCGGCATACACCCACCAGAACATAAAACGATTTCTAATCAGTCATGCATTTTACCTGGCCCACTACCCAAATTTCTTATATTACCACTTAAACAGCATATAGGTGATTCAGCCAAACCTTGCGTGAATGTTGGCGACCATGTTTTAAAAGGTCA
>JAYPYM010000049.1:13623-22010 GCA_038135915.1 Gammaproteobacteria bacterium | reverse complement strand
ATGTTAGACTTTGGCGCACAAAACGTAGCCTCCTCCAAAATACAATACTCATTTGATTTCTTACCCTCCTAATGAGTGATAGTATCAATCCCTATTGATATTTGGTCCCCCACAAGGTTAAATATACTAACATCAACGGTTAATGATCCAAGGTTTGTTTGACCCAATGCAAAAATATACATTAGACGATTTACTGTACCTAATGGAACGGCTAAGAACCCCGGAAACAGGCTGTCCTTGGGATCAGGCCCAAACCTACGAAACCTTAGTAAAATACACCATTGAAGAAACCTTTGAAGTAATTGATGCAATTTGCACAGATGACATGGAGAACCTATGCGAAGAGCTTGGCGACCTCTTATTACAAATTGTCTTTTATGCTCAAATTGCAAAAGAAGCTGATCATTTTTACTGGGAAGATATCATACATGTTTTGGTTGAAAAAATGATTCGCAGACACCCTCACGTCTTCCCGAACGGTAACCTGAAAGGCTTCATTCCGGTCAATGAGAAACCATGTACGGAAAAAATAAAAGACAATTGGCAGAGGATCAAAAACCAAGAGAAAAATAAAGATCTGCAAACAAAATCGATCCTATCAGACATTCCAAAAGACCTCCCTGCCTTGCAAACAGCCTATAAACTACAAAAAAAGGCAGCCAAAGTTGGATTCGACTGGACAACTTTAACACCTGTAATCGAGAAATTAAAAGAAGAAACAGAAGAACTAGAACAAGCAATTGAAACTGGCAAGCATGTTCAAATTGAGGAAGAACTCGGCGACCTTATGTTTTCACTCGTCAATTTATCTAGACACTTATCACTCGACCCAGAAGTAGCGTTAAGAAAAAGCTCAAGCAAGTTTAAACAACGATTCCAATTCATTGAGCAAGCCTGTAGGGATGCCAACCTCAATATATCAGAACAACCATTAGAATTTTTAGAAGAAAAATGGCAGTCAGCCAAAGACCTGCTGAAAACCTAGTTTAGCCCACCCGCCACTGCTTCCACTTCACGGAATACACGCAACATATTTTGACCATATAATTTTTCCAGTTCTTCAATGGTATAACCCCTCGCAAGCAACCTTTCTGTTAAAACCGGCAAAGCAGCTGCATTCGGTAGATCCTTAGGTAACTGGATGAAACCATCATAATCGGACCCAATCCCCACATGATCAATACCCACTAAGTGTTTGACGTAATCAATGTGGTCGACAACGTCATCCATGGTGATATTATATGCAGCAATATTGACCCCATCGCTTGGCGCTAACCAAATTGCAGCGAAAAAAACGCCGATTACACCACCCTTTTCTGCAATTGCAACAATATCTTCATCAGACAAATTACGCTCAATATTAAAAACACCCCGCACACCAGTATGGGAAACAATGGTGGGCGCTTCACTGATCGCTAGTACATCACGTATAGAATGGGGATGTACGTGCGCCAAATCTATCATCATACCAATCTCATTCATTCGTTTAATCAAGGCCTCACCGCGCGATGTTAACCCTTGATCTCTGAACAACTCGACCGTATTAGGCCAAGCGAAAGCATTGGGTGTGAAGTGACTTAAACCCACATACCTGACGCCAGCATCATAAAGCTTGTCCACATTACTGACCTTTTCTCCTAAACCATGAGCGCCCTCTAAACCCATCAAAGCTGGTAATTTCTTCTGATCAAGAATCGCTTCAATATCGCTAGTGGACAAGGCCAAAGCCATACTATCTCCATTTTCCTTAATCACTCGTTTTATCAGGGAAGCAGTATTTAACGCATCGGCAAAGCAGGCACTGGGGGCACAGGTCGGTAATACCACGATACCAAACCAAGCAGCATCAGTGCCACCAGCCTTTAAGCTGGGTAAGTCAGCTTGAGGCTGAAATAAATAGGTTAAACCTTTTGGCGGGGGATGAGAAACAGAAAAATCAGTCCCGTATAGTTTGGTATGCAGCATGGAATCTACATGCATATCCATGATGAACAATGAATCGTGAATGTCTGTTACTTGAGCATCCAGGGTAATATCTTGTGTTTGATCTTCACCCCCACAAGATAAGACAGATAGAAAACCCAACAGATGAATAAATAAGCTTCTGGTTTTTAACATTTTTATTGTGATACTTACTGATTTTTATTTTTATAGCCAAGACTATCAGAACGTCTAGTTTTAGAAGCTACCACAATAATAAATTTTTAGCAATTATACAAACTCAAAGCTCAACTTGCTCTAAGCCCTCTTTATTAGCCTTAATTTCTTGGGAAGGGACTCCTGTTTCAATAATCTTAAAATCAGAAACATCAGTTTGTGTTTCGAGTAAACCGTTTGTCGTTGTAGGTATTCTGCCTATTGCCATTTTTTTCACCTCTTGTTGTGTACATCTAATTTTTGTACTTACCCTACACTATACAGATTCAAATTCTATAATTCATCGATCAAAATGTAATAATTTCAATATATTTTGTTTCACTCAAAACAAATAAACTTCTTCACTTTGTTCAGCCGCAAAAAACTCAGTCACAATGAAGCAATCATTCTCATCATCATCGTCATCATCATCGTCGTCACTTCCAGATATATTTTTAACAACTTGCATCTGAGCCTCATACATATCCTGCAGCAGCTCAGCCTTCGCCATATCGGTTATCATTTCATTGTAAACAATACTATCTTGGATCGACATATTTTCCTCGGCTCCTATTTTTTATTAACAGATTTTTGACCATTCCTTTGACCCTTAAAAAATACTGCATATTGAATGCAAATACTGTAATTTTTTGAAACCCTAGTCGATACATTGTGTAGTTTAGCTAGTTACAAAGTAACTCACTAAACTGATTATTCAAATGAAAATATATGTTACTATTTGCACCATTAATAAAGAATAAAGTAGATAAGCCCTATTAAAGTTATAAACCAATAACGCATATGAGAATTTTCAGTAGCCCATTCCGCGCGGAAAGCTTCCGAGACAATCGGTCCAGGAACTTGCGTAATCAGCGGAACGCAATACAAAGCCAAGCTCCCTCCGCTAGCAGAACCTTTAAAATGTTCATGCATGGTGTAAAACGGGTGTTCAATCCTATAGTGCATGCACCGGGCGACTGTATGAGAAGCACCTTTTGTAGAACAGAGCGAAACTCAAACACTGGTCTTATCGACTCCAATTCAATCAAACCACGCCGAATCTTTAAGCCTTTAATACTCGCTGGCTCAGCAGGTTTAGTAGGTAGAGCCATTTATCACGCTAACCAGCAACCATCGGGGCAAACATTTCTTGAATCATTTAAAGATGCTGGAAACGGGCTGGCTAACGACTTTGAAGCTGCTGCTGACTGGATTGGAGAAGCAGCAGGTGTCGTATCGGAAAAAGTTGCAAAAGCCGGAGAAGCTGTCATTTCTCATATTGGCGACAGCATAGGCGCTGTGACTGGCTTCGCAACAATTGTACCAACCGCGCTTAAATTCACCCATGAATCCATTAGGCATAGACATGATTTAACACGCCATAGACGAATTTTAAAAGACCTGCGAACTGCTAACTGCAATGGTGGCTACGTTAAACAAAAAACACTACGCAGGCTGGCAAAAATCAAAAGAATAAGTCTTGAACGCTCGCGAAATGATTACCAAACTTATACGCTTGGGGTTCATCGATTTGGTAGGCCTGCGACTTCTCCAAATGGTCGCGCGAACGCGATAGACGTATACTGCAATCGCCAAAACAATATTTCTATTCGGATTTACGACCAAGATGGCCATGCGTTAAAATATAGTGAAAATCCGGGTAACCAACGAGGCGTTGGCAAGTTACCCAAATCCCTAGCTTTGAAAATCAAAGCCCATGCCTATAACCTTAGTGATAGAGGGCACGAGAACCTAGATCCCGCTCAAAGAAATGATCAAGCTATCAAAAGAATCATACTCTCCGAATTAGGCTTGTCAGATAGAGATGGAAAGACACTATTATCTAGAGTTGCTCAAGGGCCTAGATTCGACGCCTATAAAGATAAGCCTAACCGACTTGGCATGCGCTACCTGAAAGACCTTGCGTTATCGCCCATCAACCTAGCCAGCTTGTTAACACACTCGGCTGCAAAAAAAGTGTCGCCAGCCCTAGGGCAGGACCGTAACCATTTAGTTAAAGTTAGCACTAGAGAGCTACAAGAACATGCAAGGTTTTTACACGATCAACTCGATGGGACACGAACCAGCTTTGATGCCAAAAAGGGCGCTGTACTAGCCAGTGGCGCTGGCGCCCTTGCGCTGGGGCCTATTGGCCTGTTAATCGGGGTACCTGGCGCTGCAGTAGGACGAGCAGAGTACGAACGTCAAAGTGATAATATAGAAGCACTTAAAGAGGAGTGCCGAGCACTCAACCCTAGCATTCCTGACTAACCACGCCGGTAACACCCCAAGTGTTTATTATTTTTGACATTCCCCCTTGTTATATAAGGCTACTTAGGGCAAAATCCTGCTCTTAAAAAGTTGGCACCTAATTGTTAGAGGCTAAAAATCTCTAAGCTCGCAGCTTATGCTCGTTGCTTATAAAAACAAAGACTTATATTAAATACTTGAAAGAAAAGAAGTATTGTCGGCTTAGCATCCACCAACGTGGGTTATGGTTTTGGTCCTGGAGGAATCATGTCGAAAGAAGACCACATAGAGATGGAAGGTACTGTTACCGAAACATTACCTAATACCATGTTCCGGGTAGAGCTGGAAAATGGCCATACGGTAACTGCGCACATCTCTGGTAAAATGAGAAAAAACTATATTCGTATCCTGACTGGCGATAAAGTGAAAGTAGAACTAACGCCATACGACCTTAGCAAAGGCAGAATTACTTTCAGGGTGAGGTAATCACGATATTAGCTGATATTTAACAGTTAAAACTGCTAAATATCAGCTTTAAGCCCACAGCTAATCTTCAGACAGCTCAAAAATCAGCTCTTCGTCTTTTAAATCAATTTCAATATGTCCACCGGAAGAAAGATCTCCGAATAGAATACGCTCAGCCAAGGGCTTTTTAATTTGCTCTTGTATTAGCCTATTCATGGGCCTAGCACCCATTTTATCGTCATACCCTTTTTCAGCCAACCAGCTTTTCACCTTGTCGCTAAATGATAACACCACTTTCTTGTCATCCAGCTGAGTCTGCAACTGCTTAAGAAACTTATCGACCACAACTTTTACAGTGTCTAAGGTTAATGGCTTAAACTGAATAATAGCATCAAGCCTGTTCCTAAACTCCGGAGAGAAGGCTTTTTTGATGAATTCCATACCATCTGAACTGTGATCTTGATAGGTAAAACCAATAGACGGACGACTCATTAATTCCGCACCGGCATTAGTGGTCATAATTAAAATGACATTCTTAAAATCCGCCTTTCTACCATTGTTGTCAGTCAATGTACCATGATCCATCACCTGTAATAGCAAATTAAAGACATCAGGGTGTGCTTTTTCAATTTCATCCAGTAATAGCACAGCATGAGGGTGCTTGTTTATTGCCTCTGTTAAAAGCCCTCCCTGATCAAACCCAACATAGCCTGGAGGCGCACCAATAAGCCGTGAAACCGTATGTCGCTCCATATACTCAGACATATCAAAACGAATCAACTCGATGCCCTGGACATCAGCTAGTTTACGAGTCACCTCAGTTTTACCAACACCTGTAGGTCCGGCAAATAAGAAACAGCCAACAGGTCGATCAGGCGAGCTTAATCCTGCACGAGAGAGTTTAATTGCATTTGAAATAACACCAATCGCCTCATCTTGACCATAAACATACTCATTCAGTTTTGTCTCAAGATTACGAAGACTTTCTTTCTCGGACACAGAAATAGTCTGAGGGGGAATTCGAGCCATCTTAGCAATAATATTGTTAATATCCCCTACACCAATTACTTTTTTACGTTTACTGGGCGCCTGCAAACGCTGGAAAGCACCGGCTTCATCAATCACATCAATGGCTTTATCAGGTAAGTGCCTATCGTTAATATACTTCGCCGCCAATTCTGAAGCTGCGTGCAAACTCTTATCTGTGTAACGAATCTTATGGTGTTCTTCAAATTTGCGTTTTAAGCCTCGCAGAATTTGATAGGTTTCTTCCACATCAGGCTCTTCCACATCAATTTTTTGGAATCTACGCGCCAATGCTCGATCTTTTTCAAATATCCCTCGATACTCGTTGTAAGTCGTAGAACCAATACATTTTATATCACCTGAAGCCAATAAAGGCTTTAACAGATTCGAAGCATCCATTACGCCGCCAGATGCCGCACCAGCTCCTATAATTGTATGAATTTCATCAATAAACAAAATAGCATGTGTCTGTTTCTTTAACTCCGCCAATAGGGCTTTAAATCTTTTTTCAAAATCGCCACGATACTTGGTACCAGCCAATAACGCCCCCAAATCGAGCGAGTATACCGTGCAATCCTGAATGGCATCAGGTACTTTCTTCTCACAGATGAGTTGTGCCAACCCTTCTGCAATCGCAGTTTTTCCAACACCTGGCTCACCAACCAGTAAAGGATTGTTTTTTCTTCGACGACAAAGAATTTGGACTGACCGTTGCACCTCAGAATCTCTGCCTACTAAAGGATCAATGCGGCCCAAAATTGACTGCTCATTTAAATTGGTCGCGTAAGCTTCAAGTGGCCGTCGTCCAGAGGCTTCCCCTCCCTCTTCATCACTCGCTTCATTTGCTCCAGATTCCATCGGCGGCTCATCGGGCACTTTGGAAATACCGTGAGCAATAAAATTGACTACATCAATACGCGCCACACACTGTTTTTTCAGAAAATAAACCGCTTGGCTTTCCTGCTCACTAAAGATCGCGACTAACACGTTAGCTCCAGTTACTTCTTTCTTTCCGGAAGATTGAACATGAAAAACAGCTCTCTGTAAAACACGCTGAAAACCTAATGTGGGCTGCGTTTCTCGCTCATTATCGTGTATTGGAATAAGCGGCGTTGTTTCATCAACAAAATTAACCAAATCTGCTTTTATCTCATCCATATTAGTGCCACATGCACGTAGCACCCGAGCTGCCGACTCATTATCCAACAACGCCAACAATAAATGCTCTACGGTCATGTACTCGTGTCGCTTACTCCTAGCCTCACGAAATGCCAAGTTCAGAGTCACCTCTAAGTCTTTACTCAACATCTGCCAACACCCCCTCACAACCTTCTAATAATTGATTAGACCTGTCCATCATTCAGAAACCGGTTCCGCTTTGCACAACAATGGATGCTGATTATCTCGAGCATACCTGATCACCTGACCAACTTTTGTCTCAGCAACATCTTTACTAAAAGTGCCACAGCTTGCTTTGCCTTTAGTATGCACCAACATCATAATGCGCGTAGCCTTTTCTTTATCCACATGGAAAAACTCACATAACACCTCTACAACAAAGTCCATCGGTGTATAGTCGTCATCCAGCATAACCACCTGATACATAGGAGGCTGTTTGAGTTCACTTTTTCTCTCTGACTCGACAACAGTGCCTTCATGATATTCATCTTCATATGAATCACCGCCCCCTTGACTTAATATTAGTCGACCTTCGCTGTTTTTACTCATAAACTTTAGTTTCTCTATCACTCTTTAAGATTCATTCCGAAGTTAAACCTAACAAAATCAAATATAAAAGGTTAAGACTAAGCATTTCAACCTTACTAAACAAGCGTAATAGCGATAAACAATGTTATTAAATTGAGTTTCAGGTTTTGTTCTTCATAGATGACTTTGTTAAATATTTCAAATTTCAATCAAAATTTCGTAACAAAGTGTTTTTTTCGCGTTGCTTTCGAACAGGTAACAACTTGTGAACATTGCTTGCACTTCATCGAGAGTATAAATTTGTGAAGTAATCGGTTGAAGCCTGCGACAAGCACATAATAGTTTTGACTTAAAAATAAAGCTATTTGCCGCCAACTGCTTGTTCCAAAAGAAAAAATTGACAAAAACGCTTGACTAAACTGCCACAATGTTTCAAATTTAGAACCGTTAATGTAATTATTTATGATGTCAGACGCTAGCGAAGTGGATGTCGTTAACGCTCTTTTAAAAATACATTAATAGGGTCCTAGGTTAGTACAGCGATCAACAGCAGTATTAATTTGGTACAAAGTATAATAACTGGAATAACCCAGAGGGATGAATTTATGGCGACTGGGAAAGTTAAATGGTTCAATAATGCCAAGGGATACGGGTTTATAAGGCCAGACACTGGAGGCGACGATCTATTTGTTCATTACTCTTATATCGAAATGGAAGGATATAAAAGTTTAAAAGCAGGCCAACCGATAGAATATGATGTTAGGGAAGCACCAAAAGGGCTTCACGCAATCAACATTCAGATC
>JAYPYM010000049.1:13064-13613 GCA_038135915.1 Gammaproteobacteria bacterium | reverse complement strand
CCACAGAGGATGAGTCGGACACTGCAACTGAACAAGCAGAGAGTCAAACAAAGGGATCTTACGACCTTATCACGTAGACTGCTAATTTTGCGTTAAATTTCAGCAAAGAAGATTAGCTCAACGCAGATGCACCCTTTATTCTCAAAACGCCTGTCTCATCGAGCATGCCGCGGGTTGATGCTTAGGGTGTATCGAAAAGTCTACAATGAACCAGCGTCAAAAAATCAGTGCACCTCTAACGATTAGCTAATCCTTCCTATCTTCACTCATTGGCAGCTGAGAAACTTGTAAGCAATGCCTTCAACCACCAACATACACCCAGATTGACATCCTTCAACAAACCCTGGAAAATCTAATGCATCTGCGGGGTACAACCTATGCACAATATTAGGTTTGCTGGCGACCTAATTTAATAACCAATAAAATATAAAATTACCTGATATGAAACTCGATTTAAGCACATTTTCAAAAAGTGAACCTCCCAGGAAACAGCAACCACACCAAAAAAAAGCTAACTTTTTTCTAAAAGCAATGGTTGCGACTTTATAC
>JAYPYM010000049.1:2402-13054 GCA_038135915.1 Gammaproteobacteria bacterium | reverse complement strand
CAGTAGCACCATGACAAATACAGCTGCTTTCTCCGCCACACCCATTAAGCCATTATCAAAACCAACTGGCCGTAATGAACATCTACCCAAACTAGATACCACTGAAAGACCAGAATCTAGACTTAGTTTAACTGCGTCTAATAGCGAAAATAACGAAAACATAGAAGAGCCAGATGAGAACGCAATGCAAGACTACGATGGCATTGGCAAACTCTCTGAAGATGAACAAGCAGTCGATCTTAAAGCTTTCTCAAACGAACTTTACGCAGAGATCAACAAACGATTATCCAGTCAAAGCCACCTATTATCGGGAAAAAGCGCAGAGAAAGAAATTCCAAGCCTTTTACCAGATCATGAAATATGGGATCTCATTTCTGACCATGAAGTATCAGAGGGTAAACGCCTCACCTTTCAGGCAAATGTTGAACATCACAAGAGAGCACTGTTAGAAAAATTCCCCCTAGATGAGTTTCCTACTTCAAACCTTTCCGATGAACAGGTAAAAGCATTAGGGGAAGTTTTAAATAAATTAACCTATGAAGCTGAAAAGTTCGCAAGCTGTTATTATCTTGACGATGACGTAGACCAAAGTCTGACCCAGCTCGGCGCTTGTTTACTCCTAATACTTGATGGCCTATCAAAGCTGAAAATCGAACAAATATATGATCTTGGATTAGATGATGAGAACCTATTAAAGACAATAACACGCCAAATTCTCCATGACGAACTCAATCAAGTTGTTGAGTATCGTCAGGAGCATGCGGCCCAGTTATTAAATTTAATGCTAGCCTCCCTAAGCAATAAAAGTGAAATAGTTCAACTAAAACTGATCATTTTCACCCTACTACCAGCCCTAACGCTCTGCGCCAAGTCTAGCAATTCATCAGCAAGTATTCCCAAATGGGACAGACAATTAGCTATATCTATTCAGAATGCTGGTAAATTCATCGCTTCTGATTTTGATGAAATTCAAAAAGCCTATAGTGAAGAATCAACTGAGTATACGTATGAACTCCTAAATCGGATGAAGGAGCTAGCTTCAATCATCACGGCTTACATTAAATCATCTCTCAGTGAAAGCTTTCCGAATAACACTCATATTTTTTCAGATACTCACGCCCAAATCATCCGTCTCACAAACAAACTATTCTCTACTATTGCAGCCAGCTCTCCAAGCAACTTCACGAATCAACAAGAAGCTAAAGACATTGCAGAAACTTTTATCACATTCCAATTAAGCCTGGCCACACTTCATTTTATGAGTGGTGAATTTACCCAAGGCGTTGAAAACACGAGGTTAGCAGGCTTTGCCTTATCAGTTGCTAATTCTGTTTTTTCAACCAAATCACCTATCAATGAAAACCTACTAGAAAACATTGGACACCTTGCAATCAAGCAAGGAAAAGGAAACGAAGAACAACTAGCAGGATTGCTACTGCTCATTGCTTCACAGCCAAACCTACATAACGAACCAGTGGAGAATATTTTAGCGTCTCTCGCCAAGTCCGACATCCCAACGAAAGATGTTCTGACACAGATATTTATTATCACCTCTCATGAAAGTATGATCAGAGACGTAAAAAAATCCCTAGGTAGGCATAATGCTCGAACACCAGGGATCCTCAGCAGCCCTGAAAGCACAAACCGTACCCGAATCAACCACTTAGAAACAATCAAAGAATTGCAAACCAAAGCATATGCTGCAGCAAAAGAATTAGTTAACCTAACCGGGAAAAATACCGGAAAAGAATTCTTTTCACTCAGAAACCTAATTAAAACCGAGATCACCATACTCAAACTAAAGTCTAAAGATAGTCAACAGGAGCATATATTACCTAATTTCATGAAACCTCTGGGCGATGTGTTTCGAGCTCTCAATCCTAAAAGGAGTGAATTACTTGAAAAAGCAAGCATCGTGCTAAAGCATAAAGAGCTGATGCGTTTAGCCTCAAACTACATCAACAAAGACAGAGACCAATTTACAAATGACGAAAGAGACCAATTTAGTAACAAATTCAGAAATATTGAATCCCTAAATCAACTGGAAAAATTTTACGATAATCCACTGGTTCAGAAAGTGCTCGATACGATTGAAAGCGGCCTAAATGATCTGGATTAGTATTCGGCAAACTTGCTTCTTAACTGTTCTAACCTTTTGCGATTTGCCCCAAAGTCTGAGTACCCAATGCGAGACTCAGACATCCACTCAATGGTCTCATGATCCAAATTAACCCAAAGATAGACATCATCCTTAAATCCAACATACTTGGTTTTAAACTGAAAGTGTAAGTAGGACTCTTTTTCTTCAACGAGTTTTACTCTAGGAAACGCTAGAATGATATGCTTCAAATGTTGGATGATTGAATCTGCACGATTTGGAGATTTAAATGCTGAGAAATCTAAATTCAGAGGTGCTATATAGTGCTCCCCTTTTGAGAGGCTGGACACACAATTTGGTTTTCCTGAGCATACAAATGTAGGCTCGTTAGTCACTTGCTCAGCATTTGCAGGAATAACAAGAAAAAAAATACTGGCGCATGTAACACACGCCAGAACTAATTTACTACCCAATTCAAGATCAATCATCTAAGACCACATGGCTTTTACAATCAATGACGACATCCAATAACCCCTTTTCTTTGTCTAATGTTGAATCACTCAAGTTAATGTCTGCTTCATAATAAAGTTTACCCACTGGCTCCAAGCTACTTTGATCCAGCAGCTCAAGCTGACGGGATATAGTGAAATGAGCATCACCTTGCTCATCTTTGTAAAAATCCTGCCTAAACAGACCATCTTCAACACTAGCACTGCCTAGTCTAAAATAGTAACCCATCTGGTTGTGTACATCTAAACCTGTTAAAATTGCACCATCAACGTCACCAAGCATGCAAGAAGCTTTCTCAACTAGCTCAGGATGATCAAAATAAGCTAAGCCCTTCGTATAAAAAGCTGATACATTTTCACGATCTATATCTTCTAAGGATTCACCAGCACCAGGTTCCTTTTTGATTTTAACCAACTCATCACCAAAAGCACACTGGCTTCGGCGGTTTTCTACAACTAATTTACTATGTAATTTAACCGACTTCTCACCAACACCACAATCAATACTAGGCTCATATTTGAACCGATCTTTAACGCTCTGATGAAGAACATCAGGTGCAGTTTGAGGATGCCATTTAAAGATTGCTGGACCAGTAGGCAGATATTCGGGTTTTACTTGGTCAAGTTCAGATTCACTTCGTCTCAAATTGACTGATTGGAGGTTAGCAAGCGTTGCAGGGTGGCCTCTAGACAACTCCGGTATAGACAATCCCAGAACATCATCATGAGTCTTCAATTCTGAACTCCCCCGCACCGGCAATATAACCGATGGACAAAAAGCTTCAATCAAATCTGTAAAAGTATTTTGAAATACTCTCACAGACCTCGGTGGCACCGGATCTGAGCCAATACAGAAGGCTGCGAAAGCATCGGCCCAACCTGAATCCGAATCATATTGAAGCAACTCATCAATATCTTTAGTCACTGCTTTGTATAAAAGCCTCTTTGGGTCTGTATGAGCTTCACGGCTAGACAAATTAGATTCATTCACCCTACCCACGGTTCTATTCTTAATACCATCTATCATGAGGTCAACTGCTTTGGCGGCAAATAATAGGACAGGTGCTTTGTCGAGACCATTCGCACACTGATAATTTGCAGCAACGCCACATTTTCTCAATAAAAAATGTATCAGTACACTTTGCTTTAAAGCGTCTTTCGGGCCATCATATGTATGCTTACTCATAGCTTGTAACGCTAAAGCTGCATACTTTAGTTCGAAATCACAGGTATCGTCAGCAACTTCTAGAAGCCTTTTAATTTGCTTTTCATGTCTAGCATTAGAAAGATCCTCCCCTGTTAACTTAGCATGTTGCTGTAATAACTTATCTAACAAAGGTTTCGCCTGATCTTTATTAAAGCTGGTCGCAACACGAGTAGTACCAAGATCACTAGCGGCGCTAGATAGCACTATATTTAGCAACACTGGCTTTCTAACCGCTTGCTCAACGAATTTACCATCTCGAAGAATCGTTATCGTATGTAAACTATCAGGGCCATCCCAAAGCTCATCAATGGAGGCTCTCAATTGTGAAAACATATTTTTTTCATCAGCACCAATCAGATCATACATTTGGCCAGTCAACCCATCCATTGCACTAATAATACAAATTTCTATAGGTTTACCTGTATTTGTCGATTGGTTTATTGCATTGAGCATCATCATCTCAATCAATGCCGACGGCGTCATTGTACAAGCCGAGCGCAGCATATAGTCACACCCATCAGATACAGTCAGCGCATTGGAAATACCTTTAGCACCAATAGATTCAAATTTCAGAGACTGTCCCGTCACAATGGATACTGCGCCCGGATCTTCACTGACACCTGCTAGTGTTTGAGGTGTTTGAGTCAAAGAAGTCGAACGCTCAACCCCTGTCTCAACGCGAGTGATACGTGTAATTGGCCGATCAATCAGGTTTGCAAGTGACTGCGTAAACTCTTCAAGCTTGCTAGCATCGCCGCCAAAAACCTTTAGCAAATTCGCTTCATCTAAAAGCGCTAAATCATTAAGACCCTGCCCTTCTGGCAAAGATTCTTGGCATGCATTCCATATACTATTTACCAAGGGAATTTGCTGGTAAAAAGCATCAATCTGATGAGTATGCATTAACCCAAAGCGAGGGTCTTTATGCATCACTGATAGTAATATCCGAACGTTATTTATTTCTGCTAGAGGTTCTACATCATATTCGCTTTGTTGAGCTGGCAGGCTGGCTAATAGCTCGTTCAAAGACTCTCTTATATAGGTTTTTTTAAAATGATTGTCCGGCTGTTCTCGAAGTGTGCGAGCAACCCCAGCGACGGACTCTGAGAAACTGCTTGAACTCGAAGAGGCTGTTGTCTGAGATCCAAAACTTTGCATTCTCCATAGCTTCAATGGATCTTCCAGCGTAGGCAAAGAAAATGAATAAGCGGTTTCTTTATTCCAAAAATTCGTACCACAATCTATCGGCGCCATAAAACTATTAAGCTCCCTTACTATGCTACCTATTAGTATAAAAACCAAGCCAATTATTGGCCGGCCCATTATAGCACTAAGCTATTTGGTGTCAATTTGGTATTTAGCATTAAGAAGGAGCAGCAAAAATACATGCTTAACTCAGCATTAAGATAAGTTCTTGTATCGGTCGCAAACAGACAACCAATTTCGTAAGCTATGACTTCGATATTTATCTTTACGTTGTATGATATACCAGGTTCGATTAAATGAACGACCCCGCACCTTAAGAGGCACTAACTTATTATCATCAAAGGAGTCTTGTAAAGCCAGTTTCGACAAGCAAGATAACCCTAGACCCGCCATTACCGCTTGCTTGATCGCTTCAGTGTGACCCAACTCCAACCTAACACTCAACTGCGAAAGAATACCCGACAGCGCTCTGTCAAATGTTTGCCGAGTGCCTGAGCCCTGCTCTCTCAGTATCCAAGATGCTTCTTTTAAATCTTTATCACTCAAATAAGGCTTAGACTCATAGATTGATGAAGGCGCACAGAAAACCACTAAAGCATCTTGATACCAGGGCACAACTGAAAGGAGAGAACTATTGATTTCACCCTCTACAAGCCCTATATCTAATTCAAAATTTTCGACTCGGCGTACAATTTCTTGTGTATTTGCAATTTCTAATTCGACTGGAGCACCAGGGTAGGCTTCCATATAATCGGCTATTAAACGCACAGCTAAGTAATTACCAATTGTTAAAGTCGCACCGATTGCCAATGACGAAATTTCATCTTCACCAACCAAACTCATTTCCAGCTCTTTTGCAATGCTAATTAGCAATTCAGCTTTCGGCCTAACACTTCCTCCAAGCTCACTTAACTGTAAACGTTTACCAACACGATCGAACAAATGAATATCGAAATTTGACTCTAACTCTTTCAGTGCACCACTTGCTGCCGACTGAGACATAGCCAAATATTCAGCCGCCTTAGTCACACTCTTGTGGTGGGCAGTTTGTACAAATATTTCTAATTGCTTGAGTGTAAACCTCATTGATTAAACGCCTATCAATATCGGAAATACCGATAATATATATCAATATTATCTGTTTTACAAATATCTAAAAGGCTACTAAATTAGTCACACAGACTAGTTGACGATTACTTGGGAGCTAAATAAATGCAAAATTATAATGAAGAAACTGTCACTGAAGTTCATCATTGGACCAACCGTTTATTTAGCTTTAAAACCACTAGAAACCCTGGTTTTAGATTTAAAAACGGCTACTTTACAATGATTGGGCTTGAACAAGAAAAGAAACCGTTACTTCGAGCTTACAGCATGGCTAGCGCAAACCACGAGGATAGCTTAGAATTTTTCAGCATCAAAGTTCCAGATGGCCCACTTACTTCGCAATTACAACATTTAAAGCCTGGCAATAAAATCTTAGTGGGTAAAAAACCGACTGGCACCCTGATTCTGGACCACCTCCTACCTGGAAAAAATCTGTATTTGCTCAGCACAGGCACGGGCCTTGCACCTTTCCTAAGCATCATAAAGGACCCTGAAATCTATGAGAATTTTTCAAAGGTCATACTGGTACACGGATGCCGATATGTTAAGGATTTAGCCTACCAAGAGATGATTCTCGAACAGTTACCAAAAGATGAGTTCTTAGGTGAGCTCATCACACAGAAGCTTATTTACTTTCCCACCGTTACTCGAGAAGATTATAAAAATAATGGGAGAATCACTGACCTGATCAAAGAAGGGACCCTTGAGTCAAGAGTTGGACTGCCTCCAATACACCCTGACCATGACCGCTTTATGCTATGCGGCAGCCCTGAAATGCTTAAAGATACCTGCAGCTTACTTGAAGAGAAAGGCTTTAGGGAATATTCAAAAGGCATTCACGGTCATTTTGTAATAGAGCGTGCTTTCGTAGAAAAATAACGGCCCATGAAAGCTAAAAGTCTAAACAATAACGCCAATGTAGAAGATGAAGTCCTGATTTGACTATATTGATCTGATCAGACCTTTTTGTCCAATATTGCGAATAAGTTATACTTGTAAATAAGTGTAACTTATTCGCAATATTGGGACCCGATGCTAAAACTTCCAATTCCAATCATTAGAGAGCTAAAGCCTCTAGTAGAAAAATTATTACAACAAGAAATAGATATCTACCTTCATGGTAAGCTAGGTGAAAATATTTTTTTTGTAGATATAGACTGGAAAACCGCAGCTCACCTAAATGATAAACTTACAGCTCCCTGGACATTAATTTATGCATACTTTATTTCAAATGAAGCCATCCTGGAAGGAAAAAAAGATCCCTTATTATCTGGCATGGATATTAAAGACATTTTAGCCAACTACCGCCCCTCTCGTTATACAGATACAGAATTCAAGGAAATCCGAGAAGAGCTCATCGAACACGCAGAATACCTACTTCAATTCCCACCAAGCCGGCTAGTCTATTTAGGTGGTCATCAAATTTCGAATGAGGATCTTGATCACTTGACCAATGTTATAGAGCAGATCAAAAGATAAAGGTACGCTTACACCTTTCTAAACCTTCTCAACACCTGTTCGTTTTACCAAAAGAAACACCTTAGCTTTTACCCAAGCTGGCTTAACCCAACCTAGCTGATCTGTTGAAGTGCTTAAGGTGTGATCACCAGCCAAACGAAACCCGCGAACTGAACACCTCTCAATGACACGCTTAATAATTCTGCCATAAAATGGGTGATCTGCAATCACCAAATCAGAAACACCTAAGTTTCGTTTCCAATTATATCCAATTACAAAATCACCCGATTCCAGAGTAGGCGACATACTCTGGCCAACGATCTTACAAAGCGTAAAGACCATGTAAAGACTTTAACCTAGTTTTGGATAAACGACTTTTTCACTAGGTGGGTAAGGACATTCAGCGGTATAAGTCTCAACACCTTTTGTTTGCCAGAAAATATCTGCAAACTCATTCACCAACTCAAGCAATTTTACTGTTTCTTCACGGCTAATATTTTGCTTAGCTTTAGAAGCTTGCAACATAATATTATGCACCAATTCATGAGTTTTTGGGAATTTTTCCAACTGAGGTTGCTTAAAGTAATCTCCCCAAATCACACGCACTTCTTCTTTAGCTTTTAAGCCATGCTCTTCTTTTTCCTTTACCAGTCGGGATAACTGTGCTTGAGCAGCAATGCCTTGATCCCCTTTCTTTTCCAACTCTTCGATAAGATCTACCATTCTAATCATAGTCAATACCGATATTTGAGCTGAGATTGGATCATATATTTTGCAAGGAATGTCACAATGTGCAGAAGCAGTTTTAAATGCTTTAGCTTGATCCAGTTTAGATAGCAATGAGTGCAACATATTCACTTCTCCTATTTATTAATTTTTCGGCCATTTAACCATGATGACTTAGATTTATCTTTCAACATTTGACTCACGACCATCAAGCTCAAGAACAATAACCCGCATACCACCATTAAATGATCTGGCTCTTGAATCCAGTGTGTTAATTCAGTGCCATTATGCGCATTTGCTTGAAAAGAAAGTGATGCTAGCGCTATGAATATAATATATTGCATTCGTTACCCTCCATTGAGTAAGTTAAATAATTGGTCACCAATCACTCTATATCAGTGCTTCGACCGATCTATCAGGCTGAGAAGGGACCAATTCTAATACAGTCTGGCCAGACAGGCCAGAAAAGTTATACCAAAAAGACTACAAATTCATAGTGGGATTGATATGCTTTTTAAGCACATTTTAAATAGGTATTTAGGATAACAGAGGCATATCCAGTAACAGCAACAACATGCAAGTAACATTGCTGCTATTATTGCCATTTTGAGATGATATCGATCGAAATAATAGACTTTTCTTAAAGCGCTCAAGTGCGCTCAAAGTAACGCGGCAGTACTTCAGATACTGTTGGGCTTAGACTTAAATAACCATTAACATCCACCACAGGTGTCTGAATATTTTCACTATTCATACCGGCATCTTCCAGTCTTTCCTTAATTGCCACTGCATTAGCATCTTCATCAATGATAAAATAATGCAAGTTAACGTTTGTCTTTTTAAGCTCCACTAACATGTTCTGAGTCTGACCACAGTTATCTCGACCATAAACAGCAACGTAAGGCTCTTTATAAAGTGGTTTAGGCTGAGGCTGGGAAGGCAACTGATGCAAAGACTGGGGTAAATCAGTTGATTTAGGCATAATAGTTGAAATGGATCCAACATCTTGTTTCGCACTAATTGCTTGAGATTTTTCAAACCCCTTTTGGGTACCATAATAGTAGGAAAGAGAACCTGTTGCGCTGACTAACAGTGCAACTGCCATTAACATAGATGTATTCAAGATTGCCCCCTTAAGTACTAGATATCATATAGCGTTTTAGCGCATATGCGATAAGCTTAGACCATTTTTGCATACCCTTTTTTCCTAGGCATTTTTATACATGAATACGCGCTTGCTTACTATATCAATTTTGTAAATAACTGGTTTTTTCAAGATACGGCTTGCCAAACACGCAAAACATAGCGATAATCAAATTACTGTATATTTAAACAGTAATTTGATTATCGCTCAACACAATGAAAGATTTAACACTGACACAGATACTCCATCGTTACCCTAATATATGGCGCGCTTCAAACCCCAAACCAAAGCTAAGCGCCAATATACCAAGCGGCTATGCTGAGCTAGACAAACAGCTGCCTCTTGGCGGTTGGCCTACTAACCAATTACTAGAACTGTTAACTCAAGAAACAGGCATTGGGGAACTGAAACTCTTACTACCCGGACTAAACCATCTGTTAGAAGAAAACCTCTGGCTAGCATGGATTAATCCACCCTACCGACCCTACGCTCCGGCTTTAATCAACTATGACAATATACTTTCAAAAAGCATTTTTATTACACCAAAAACGGAAAAAGACAGCCTTTGGGCAATTGAACAATGCCTTTCTTCTATTGCTTGTGGCGCCGTTTTATTTTGGCCATCGAAACAAGTGGGTTACGCAAGATTACGGCGCTTCGCATTGGCAGCCAAACAAAACCATACTTTAGGCATTTTTTTTCGCGATGCAACATGGCAAAACACTTCATCACCAGCACACATGAGACTGTCTTTACAGACATTAACAGGTCCCAACACCAACATGAATGCCAATACAAAGCGTCAATTAACACTTAATTTATTAAAATGCAGTGATGGATATATACAAAGAAAACCCTTTAATTTATCAATACCCAACCAATGGCTAAAACCGAGTCACCATCTTAACCCCAAACAACCGTCGGATTCCAAAAACATACAGAATAGCAGGAGTCCTTTTAGCTTTAAACAATTGTTCAAAGAGGAATAGATCATCATGTGGTGGGTATGCCTTTATTTTCCTAATTGGCCAATTGAAATATTCCAAGCACTTGAATCCAAGCAACAAGCTTCACCAGAAGCAATAGTTAAGCACCAAAAACAAAAAAAAATAATCAGCCACCTAAACGCAATAGCATTAAAGCAAGCAGTGACAATCGGTATGGACTTAACAACCGCAAGAAGCTTATGCCCAGAAC
>JAYPYM010000049.1:0-2374 GCA_038135915.1 Gammaproteobacteria bacterium | reverse complement strand
ATACACGAAAGAAACATCATCCAAGAAACTCACTGCTTACTAAAAATCGCAAAAGACTGGGAAACATTAACACCGGATATCAGCCTATGCGACAGCCAAAGTATACTCATCAATATGAAAACTTGCCTTCAATTATGGGGCGGATTTGAGAAAAGCGTTGAAAAAACTTTAGAAAAAGCATCATCTTACCCTTATAAGACACATCTAATATGGTCTCACACCCCATTGGCAGCTCGCTATATTGCTTATTCACTTAAGCCCACTGGGTGTTATCCCTTGAAAACACTCTTATCACTATCCATAGCATACATGCCTGAAGATTCGAGTATTAAACACCTAAATATTTGGGTAAAAAGATTAAATAAAATGGGCATCTATCATTTTGGAGAACTCATTAATATACCAAGAAAAGCCCTGCTACAGCACTTTAATCAAGACTTGGTTTACTACCTTGATCGCTTATTAGGAAAAAAATCAGATCCACAAAAGATCGTCACTTTCGATCAGACTTTTAGCACGGATATTTGCCTTGATTTCCCAGTTATACAACAAGAAACACTCATGTTTGCAATAAGAAAGCTCTTGTCGAGATTACAAACAATCATGTACAAGAAAACTAAATCAGTGATAGAAATCGAGGTGATACTGCACAGTGAAACAAATGGCAAATACTTATTATCCTTAACACTAGCCCAACCAGAATCATCAACAACGAAAATACAACCACTCATCTTATTAAAACTCGAACATTTAGCCATTGAGTCGGGTATTATCAAAATCGATTTAAACGTGAAACTTTGGGTTTCACAAATACCCAGCATTGAAGACTTTTGGGGAAAACCAAATACACTATCGGATCAACATACGGAACTTTTAAACCGACTCACCGCTCGCCTTGGTCAAAACAATATTCAAAGCCTGAAAGTAACAATGGACCACCGACCCGAAAGAGCCTGGTCTCACTGCCAACCAGAAACTAGCTATGTTTCAATAAAAAAAGAGCAAAGAACTGCATCGAGCAGCAGTGTAAAAACGATTGAATCTAAAATACCAACTTTACACCGACGCCCTGTATGGTTATTAGAAACACCCAAAATGTTAAACGCATCTGATGAAGCACCCTACTATCAAGGTAGCCTGAGATTAATTTGGGGACCAGAACGAATTGAATCTGGCTGGTGGGAAGCCGACAGTATCGCCAGAGATTATTTCATTGGGCAACACCCCAAAGGCAGTCATTACTGGATCTTTAAACCTATTCATACAGGGATAGCAGGTAAGCAACACTGGTTTTTACAAGGCATTTTTAGTTAATCAACAAAATGAAAACAATAGCGTATACTGAATTAAACTGCATTAGCAATTATAGTTTTTTACGTGGTGCCTCTCACCCCGAAGAATTAGTAAAAACTGCTGCTACTTTAGGTTACCAGGGGCTTGCCATCACTGACGAATGCTCACTGGCCGGTGCCGTCAAAGCACATATAACTGCGAAGAAGTTAAACTTCCCTTTAATTATTGGTAGTGAATTTTTTCTTAATGAGAACATACACCTCATCGTCTTGGTGAAAGATCAAACGTCCTATACACAAGTGTGTCGTTTAATCACCCAAGCACGTCGACAGGCTACAAAGGGTAGCTACAGTATTAACTTAAAGTCTTTTAATGAACAAATAAAAAATGCATTGGTCATACTATGCCCCAATGCTGAATCCCCAATATTAGATTATTATCTTCAGCAACTCAATCAATACCAACACAATCGTATTTGGTTAGGACTAAACCTAACCTACAAAAACCGAGATCAAGAACAGTTTGCTTACCTGAATAGATTAAAAACAAAATGGAAGCTACCTTGGGTTGCTTTAGGCATGGTACAAATGCACCAATCGGAGCGCTTTTCACTCTTCACCACCTTAAATGCAATCCGAACCAATACACAAGTAGAAGAGTTAAGATATCAAATACCTCAAAACTCAGAACATTACTTACGGTCATTAGAAAACATTGAAACCATATACCCAAGAGATGCCATAGAACAAACAGCAATCATCCACAAACAATGCCAGTTTTCTTTATCAGACATTCATTATCAATACCCAAAAGAATTAGTCCCAGAAAACACCACTGCCAGCGAGCACTTAAAGTCTCTTGTCAACAGGGGGAGCAAAATACGCTGGCCAGATGGCGCGAGTCAATCAGTAAAACAAAAAATTGAATATGAGCTTAAAATCATTCAAGAGCTCTCTTACGAATACTATTTTTTAACTGTTTATCATATTGTACAGTTTGCTCGTAACCAAGGCATTCTTTGTCAAGGCAGAGGGTCAGCCGCTAACTCTGTAGTTTGTTTTTGTCTAGGTATCACTGAGGT
>JAYPYM010000048.1:0-22087 GCA_038135915.1 Gammaproteobacteria bacterium | reverse complement strand
GTATGATGTTTCCCATTGATGGGCACACAACCTCCTCTTGGTTCACAGGCAGTGAAGTATCCCGTACCGCAATCAGACCGCTGATACGATTAGCACACCACATTCTTAAAAAGCTTCTGTGTTTAAATACTGTAAAAGACAGATGAACTGGTCCGGGCAAGCAGACTCGAAACGCAAGAATATCAGCATTCAAATCACGAGCGCAATCAAGGTGTTTACCGTAAGCAATGTTTATGATTTCTTTATCTCGTGAATTGAAAAAGTGTTCTGGCAATGGAAATTCGTCATCTTTTAACACCACCAATAAGTCAATATCACTGTTTTCAAATTGGAGTGAATCGGTAGTAAATCTACCCCAAGACAAAGAACCGAACAAGAAGATCGCAGCGTGCCGGTGAGTTTCTAATCCTGAAGTCAACAACCATTTTAACCTCGAATATACCGACTCATAGCAAATATGATCAAACACACCTAATTCATCAGCTCGGCTGTTCAACTCTTTGAACAAAGCATCACCTGAGCTGGGGGCAGCACGATCAAATACTGAATCTAATTGTTTATAACAAGATGCTAAGTCCATACACTTCTCCTTTATTAAAGCAAGACATTTCCAGAAAAATAGGCTTCAAGCAAATCTCTATAATCCTCTAATTGCCACTTGGGCTTAAAATACATCGATTTGGTGGATAAATCATAGGACCTAAAAATCAGCAACAATTCATCGTAACGTCGTTTGTCTGTGTCACTTAAATAATCTAAACATTGATCAAAGCGAAGACTGTGACATCTGAGCACCCAGGCCATCTCTTCTGACAAATACTGGGCTAAACGCTGGTAAGCCCACTCGTCGTGCCCCCAAGTAAAGACACTCTGGTCAAGGCCCTCCCCTATGCTGCCAGAGATCACCGAATTCGGGCCCACCACATTTTCAGGGGCTTCGTTTTCCAGCAACAAGAGTTTTCCTAGATCATGAACCAATGCCAAGACCAGCCAATCATTGGAAAACCCATCTACTCTCATTGCCTCTGCCACTTGCAATACATGTGTCAACTGTGACAAACAACCCAACATCGGATCGGATGGGTCGACAACGCTTGAAAGACTTTGCAGGTGATCAAACATTGGTTTAGACCCTATGCGATGGGTTTTATACTTTAAGTTCAGACGCTTTACCTCCTCTTCAGTTTGCTGAAGGTGTCTCTCATAAATCAACTTTGCTTCTTGAATAAAGAGGTCTTTATGTCTAGACTCAACTTCATCTGGCATCACTTCATTCTTTTCTAATCTGAATACTTTGGTTAACATGCGAACCTCCTGAATAATTTTTCGCTTCTTGTTTCTATAGATTGCTCAATCTCATTCATCCATAAATCATACCTGTTAATCTTAACTTCATCGTCATGCTGAACAGCTTTAAAAAACGCTAACGCCTTCTGCAGATAGTTCAAAGCTTCTACATAATCTCCCTCGTTGCAATACACCTCACTCAAAAAAAGACAGGCGTTCATCTTCTCAACAGGAAACAAAGGATGCCTAGAATTAGCGGCTTTACTTAACCAATATCTGAATGACGGATCATTACGAACAAATAGGGTATAGCCAATAAACCATAAATACCTCGTATTATCTTTATCACTACTTTGAGCATCTAAGAGTTGGTGAACATAGTGTTCACGATACGTTTGTTTTCTTTGATGATGTGCAACAACCAAATCATCCGCAAACAAAGTTTGCAGCCCATTGTCCCTAAAATAGGTCTGTGGGGTCGCATGGTTTTCACCCTTAAACACAACACCTGACTTTACATTGACTAAAAACATCTTGTAATCATAGAAAACAGAGTCATCTCTAAAGTTACTCCAGTAACCATAAATGAAATTCAATTAACCATAGAAGTTAACATAGAAAAAATGGAAGATGCACAAAGGGCATTGTATGAATATTCACTACTTCTCAATGGAGAACGAAAGGCAGGAGAACTATTCAATTCAGCACAAACAATGAACAAATACGAAATTTTACGCACCATTATTCCTATTATCAGAAAAGCACACTTATTACCCAAAAATGAGTTTCTTGAGATCACTCAGGAAATTCAGAATACCCTGAATTCGCCCAGTAACTTGACTGAATAAGACTGTTCTGAAAAAGCATGAGACGCAAGAGTTGGATAGACCAAGGGAGTTTAAATTAAAGTGACCAGGCACCGCCGAGAGCACTATACAAAGCTATGATGTTAAGTAAGCTTTGGGTTTCAGCGATCACCAATTCGTCTTCGCTTGCAACCAATTCACGTTCAGCATCCAACACGGATAGATAGCTTTCTTCTCCTGCTTGATATAAGTCATTCGCAAGCTCAAAAGATTCTCGGCGCGTGATGACGATAGCCGCTTTTTTCTCTTGTGTCTCTTGAGATTTTAGATACCGGATAAGCGCCTGTTCTGCATCAGTCATCGCTCTAAGCACGGTGGAACGATATACTACAATTGCCTCTTCCACCTCAGCAGATGCAACACTCACGGCATGTTTTCTTGAGCCAGCATCAAACAAAGGCCAATTAAACAAAGCTCCCAGATGCGCTGTTGGGCTACCACTTTGACCCAACCCTGAGAGTTTTCTTGCTTCTAATCCTAAACCAGCTGTCAAAGACAATGTAGGAAATTGGCGGGTAATAGCCAGCCCCATGTCAGCATGTTTTGATTTTAAAGATCGTTCGGCATAACGCACATCGGGGCGCTTTTGCAAAAGATTCGTGCGCAAGCCCAAGGTCAGCTGGTTGCTTAACGTGGGTAAAGATTTTTCCGTTGGCCAGTCATCAGACAGTGCCTCTGGCGACACCCCAAGCAGCCAAGCCAGCTGATACCATGTGGCTTGGAGTTCTGCCTGCAAATTAGGTAGCCTCGATTCAAACACTTGATACTCGCCATGCGCACGCTTCAAATCAAATTGACTAGCCTCCCCTGCCAACACTCGAGCTTGGATCAGATCTAAAGTTTTTTTCAATAATCCGGTATTTCGCTGGGTGGTCTTGATCTGTTTTTGAATGCCTCTGAGTCGGTAGTAAGTTTGTGCAACTTCAGTCACCACAGACAACTGCACCGCTGAAACATCTGCCTGCATCGCTTCACGAGCTGCAGAGGCAGAGCCAATCGCCTGTTTTGAAGCGCCAAACAGATCCAATTGCCACGAGGCTTCTAAACTTTGCTCGAAAAAATTTCTCGTACGACCACTATTATTATTGTCTCCGTCGTCATCGGAATCATTCGAGTTGAGCGAAGCGTTTTTACGCCTCTCCGCCCGGCCAGTCCATTCCAATAACGGAAAGAGCCTTGACCGCGTTCCTGCATAAACCGCCCGAGCTCTTGTTAAACGCGCCCAAGCTTGCTGAATGCTGTGGTTTTCTAAGCTAGCGCGTTCAAGATAAGCCATCAGTAAGGGATCATTGAATTGCGCCCACCAGGCTTGTTCTGTTGGCGTTAATTGCCTAAGCTCTCTCTTCTCTTCAGCTTGAGTGGCAGTCGTTTCTAACGGTTGACGCTTGAGTTTGCTTTTTGAAAATTCATCACCAATCCATTGATCTTGAATGGGTATGCTCGGCGGTTCGTATTTAGGCGCCACTTGGCAGGATTGAAGCACCAATCCGGAAGCTAGTAGCAGCAACCGAAGAATGATGGACCAATGAAACAAACAAATACTGGATCGCATAGGGCAAATTTACTCGGTGTTTGGACGGGTTAATGGCTGCGACAAAGCGAGTTCCAACTCATGTTTAATATCGCTGGGAGAGCCAGTGTTACGTGCAAGCACCGCGTACGCCACTGGCACCAAATACAAGGTAAAGAAGGTAGCCGCCAATACCCCAAACAAGACCACGACACCAATAGCTACCCGGGTTTCAGATCCAGCGCCCGTTGCCAACACCAATGGCACTGCACCAGATACTGTGGTGATGCCCGTCATTAATATTGGTCTCAATCGAACACCAGCCGCTTCAATAATCGCTTTGGAAAACTCAGTACCGGCATCCCTAAGCTGATTGATAAACTCTACGATTAAGATCCCATTTTTAGCGGCCAACCCCATCAGCATGATCAAACCGATTTGTGTGTAAATATTTAAGCTATTACCCGTCAATGCTAGGCCAATTAAGGCACCACCCAGCGCCAAAGGTACAGTCAGGATGATCACCATCGGATGCACATAGCTTTCAAATTGGGCGGCCAACACCAAAAATACCACCAGAAAGCCCAACGCGAAGATAAAGAGTATGGAATTTCCGCTGCCCTGATAATCAAGAGACTCGCCCTTGTAGTCAATCACCACTGATGGCGGTAAATGCTCACGTACCAATCCACTCAAATAATCCAAAGCCTCACCTAATGTCAGCCCATCACTCAGGCCTGCTTCAATGGTAATCGCGCGAACACGGTTATATCGATTGAGTGTGGCTGGATCTGCTCGCTCAGAAATGGTCACCAAACTTTCTAACGGAATAAGACGCTGAGTAAGATCAGAGCGAACATAGATTCGAGAGACATCGGTCGCAGTATTCTGCTGACTACGCTCAGCTTCTAGTATGACATCGTATTCCTCTCCACCATCCAAATAAGTGGTGACTCGTCGAGAACCCAGCATCGTCTCTAAGGTTCGGCCGATAGTTTCATTACTCACGCCTAGGTCAGCCGCCCGATTTTTATCGACTTCAATCAATAATTGCGGTTTGGTTTCTTTATAGTCACTGTCTAGCCCCGTTAAACCAATATTCTCATTGCTGATGTGCTTCAAGAGTATATCTCGCCATTCAGCGAGCTCAGCATAAGTACCTCCGCCAATCACAAATTGGACAGGCTTTTTAATCCCGCCGCCAAAGGCTTGTCTCATCACAGGAAAGGCACGAACACCTGGTAAGTCACTGAGTAAGCCCCTCACCTCACCCATAATCACCGGGGCCGGACGTCGTTCACTCCAATCACTCAATACAATAATCACGATACCCGTATTAAAACTGGACAGGTTACCAAAAGAACGGGGTGCTCGAACCAAGAGCCGTTTAAACTCACCGGAGTCTACATAGGGCATGAGCCGCGTTTCGATTTCATCCATATACTCTTTAATGTATTGGTAAGACGCGCCCTCAGGCCCATTCACGATGAGAAAAAAGGCCCCCCTATCTTCTTTTGGCGCGTATTCTTGAGGAATGTGTTTGAACAAATAGGTCATCCCGAGTAAAGAAGCGATGAACACCAGAATAACCCAAGGTCTATGTGTGATCGCCCAGCTCAGTGACCTGAGATACAGTCTTTGAACTCGGCCAAAGGCTCGATCAATGATCTGACTCAGGCCCGTTTTGTTGGTGGGTCGCAATAATTTGGATGACAACATCGCACACAGGGTCACCGCAACCAAGGTGGACAGACAAACCGCCGCCGCAAGCGTCATTGCAAATTCTGTAAACAATCGGCCTAGGTCACCTTCTAAAAAAGTGATGGGTACAAAAACGGCCACCAATACCAAGGTCGTCGCGATGACCGCGAAGCCCACTTGTCGTGTGCCTCGGTACGCAGCCACCAAGGGGGGCTCACCAAGTTCAATGCGACGTACGATATTTTCCAGCACTACCACCGCATCATCCACCACCAGACCAATCGCCAGCACCAAAGCCAAGAGGGTGAGTAAATTGATGGAAAACCCAAAGGCATTCAGAACAATAAAGGTGGCTACCAAGGAAACGGGCAAGGTTACCGCGGGAATCAACATGGCTCGGCCGCTACCCAAAAATAGATAGATCACCGTTACCACCAGTGCCATAGCGAATAACAGGGTTTTAAACACTTCACTAATGGATTTTTGAATAAACACTGATGTATCGTAAGATTGATGAATCATCATTCCCTTGGGTAAATCGCGTTTCAGCCTTTCCGCCAAATCTTTCGCTGCTTTCGCCACGGCGATGGTATTGGCTTGGGATTGTTTAATAATCCCAATACCCACCATAGGCACGCCATTGCCACGAAAAAATATTCTTGGCTCCGCGGCTTCTTTTCTCACCCGTGCCACTTCACCTAAACGAACCAAATAATTATTGTGACGCCGAACCACTAACGCCGAAAAATCTTCCGCATTGTGATAACCTCTTGCTAAGCGAACGGTAAATTGGACCTCTTCTGACTCCACACTACCCGCTGGTAATTCTAAGTTTTCACTGCGCAATGCTGACTCAATATCAGATACTGTGACTTCTCTTGCAGCCATTTTGTTTTGATCCAACCAAATACGCATCGCATATTCCAATCCACCACCAATCCGTACTCGCGCCACACCAGGCAACACAGAGAAACGGTCTTGCAAGTATCGCTTGGCATAATCCGTGAGATCGAGTACATCCATCTGATCACTGGTCAAATTCAGCCACATAATCACGTCATCGCTAGAGTCTGATTTTTGAACATCAGGCGGATCAGCCTCTTCTGGCAAATTATCAATCACCCCTGATACTCGATCGCGTATATCGTTGGTGGCCGCTTCGATGTCACGGTTGACTGAGAATTCGACATTGATGCGTGACCGACCATCACTCGAACTGGAAGAGATAAATTTGATGCCCTCCACGCCCGCAATTCTGTCCTCGATGAGCTCTGTAATGCGCGTTTCAATGACTTGTGCTGATGCGCCTGGGTAATCCGTGGTGATAGACACCACTGGTGGGTCGATATCCGGGTACTCTCGAAGTGGCAGTTGTTGAAGTGAAACTAACCCAAATGCCAACAACAACAGCGAGATGACTGAGGCAAAAACCGGTCTCGTAATGGAGATGTCAGATAATATCATTGAGTGTTTGCACCTGATGTATCCGACTCTGAGGGAGCCTCAGCAGTTTTTTCTGAGTGACTGGCTTCAGCTGTTTTTGTTGTCTGACTGGTTTCAGCAGTTTTTCTCGTCTGATTAGCCTCAGCGCTTTTTGCTTGATTAAGCAGTTCAGAAATACTGGAGGGGACTTGCTCCACTGCAGACACCTTGATCGCATCACCGGGTTTTACTTTCACCGCACCATGATGGATGACCTGCATGCCTTCTGCTAATCCTGACTCAATCATGACATAGCCTTTTAAGCGATCAGCGATCTTCACGGGTCTCTTTGCAGCACGTAGCGCACCTTCATGCTGCTCGGTCACCAGCACATGACTTTGCAACCCTGATCGTATAATGGCCTCTTCTGGCACCAGATACACCTGTTTGCTATCGAGCTCAATGCTGACCTCCGCCAGCAAGCCGGGCCGTAGGATGCCATCTTTATTTTCTAATAGCCCCCTCACTCTGAGCGTGCGGGTAATATCATCAATCGCTGTATCGATACTAAGCAGCCTGCCTTTGAATAATCGACTGGGGAGCGCGGGTACCCTGAGATCCAGGGGTAAATCCAAGGTGAGTTTGTCCAAATAAAGCGCGGGGACATTGAAGTCAATCTTCATGCGGCTCAAATCACTGAGCGTCGTAATGGGATCTCCGGGACGCACCAATGCGCCTAAACTCACCTCTCGTAATCCAAGCACACCATCGAAAGGCGCTCGAATGGTTCGATCGCGAATACTCGCTTGAATAGCGGCGATTTCTGCCTCCACCCGGCGTAATGTTGCTAAACGTTGGTTATATACCGCATCTGATACTGCTTTGTTTGCCCTCAATTGGCGCGCACGCTCATATGCTTGTTTGACTTCAAATAACTGAGCCTCTGCTGCACGCAATTCAGCCTGCTCTGCACTTTGTTCCAACAATAAGACCACATCGCCTTTTTGGACTTTGTCTCCGTCGTCAAATCCAAGTTCAACCACTTTACCTACGATATCAGTCGTGATCACCACAGATTCATTCGCGCGAATATTTCCAAGCACCTCCACACGGGTGGGTTGCGATTGCCACTGAACAGGCGTCACAAAAACATTGGTTGGGTTGGTCGGTTTTTGAGCAGCCACAGGAAAGGCAAGCATTTGGAGCATATAAAAAATGATGAAAGCGACAATCGGATGCATAGTTTTCCTCCACGCACACAGTGTATAGGAAAATATGCAGTTTGACATTCACTACCTAACCTTTGATTGAATGATCTGATGACTGGCCTTAGGTTTTTAACCGAATGTCTCGAACAGGGCGCTATTCTAACACGAAAGTATGCCGATTTACCTGGCCCCAATAGGGATCTTTGACAATATCCTCGGAAAAGGAGTGATGGGGGTAACGATGAATACAGTTTCTCCAAAATTTAATCGCATGATCTGCACCTTCTATCTGTTTGACTTCCCATTTACCAGGCAACATGCGCCAAATTTCATGGGCAAACTTCATTCCTAGCCCTTCTTTCCTGCAGTTAGGGATAATGTAAAATTCACAGATTTCATATACTGAATCCCCGTTAACTCCAACTGCAGCTAAACCTACAGGGGTTTTGTCAACGTAGAGCAAATAACCTTTGGTGGGGTGAGCAATCTCAGTATCTAGTTGATATAAGCCTTCTTTGTTCGGCTTTTTTCTGGTCAATACCGAGAATTCAGCTTCATAACACTGTGCCAAATTTAAGTACACCTGTAAGTTTTGAGGGTTTACCTCCAAAATCTCCATCAATAATAAGATTCCTCTTTTTTTGATAATACAGCATCTATTTGAATATGTTTGTGTACTCTCGCTTCTTCAAGCGCTTAGATATCGACTCTAGCATTGTTAGGTCGTCTGAATTGTTTTGTATATACTCAATCCACTCTTGACCACATTTTCTTATGTTTCACTGACTTGTAACGCACCAGCTTCATTCGCTTTGCACATTCTTTTTGAACTTAGCTGAAAAAACCGGCTATCCATTGCCAGGCATCTTTTCGTACAATTTGTTCAAATATGGGCAATACGTGCCGCCACCTTTTATTAGGCGGTATCTACTTCTTTAGTTTTCTTTTGAATTTTAGGCTGTGCTTCAGATTTTACTTTATTTTCAGATTTTTTATTCTTAATTGCTTCAGTAAATGCTTGAAGAGGGTTTCCTGGGAACTCTCCAATTCTTACACTGTCAGCCTGGTTGGTGAATTCATTTTCAAATATTTTAAAGTCAGAAGTGGCCTCTGAATAACGGAAAGAAAGAATTAATCTCTCGTAATATGCTGCTTTTTGATGAAAATATTTAGAGAAAGTAGCAATCACTTGGCCAAAATAAATGGCTAGCACCGCTAAGCCTATCTGCCCTATTGTTTGAAAGCTCCAATAACCAGATGGAACAGAAGATTGAGCCATTGTAATTTTTGCATAATGCTCAGGGTTTATCATTGAGCTAATATCCGAGGAGTATTTCATCAAAACACTAGCCGCTACAAATAAACCAATAACAAAGATTAAAAGTTTTGTGTAGTAATTTGCTTTGGATAATGACTCTCGGTGCCTTAATTCGAGCTCTTTTGCGAACTTTTCCATAAATAAACCCTATAAATTCCAGTTTAAGCGTATATATGTATCGCTCCATTGCCTTCCGCTTGATACTGGTTTGGCTTGGTGCGGATATCTTTTCCTATAAAATAATACTTAAAAAGCGAGGCTATTCTAACACGAAACTAAACGGATTTAACTGGTCCTAATAGGGATTGGTCAATATCCTTGCCTTTTGATATGGGAAATCGATGCAGCCGGAACCGGTTTATTTATACCTGCTGATTCAAGCGTTGCTTCTGAATCGAAATCAATTAAAATCCTGGGTGTGAAGCGGTTCTTATATGCATGCCAGATAAAGTATGCTAGACACGATAAACCTAAAGAAATCATGAGTGCTTCAAAGTTTGACCTAGTTATTGGAAGAAACAAAAGTGACGCTATCAAAATAGCCATGTAAAAAAAGGCCAGCTTCCATATGAGCGATATTTTTTTGAAAAAGCTGGACTTGTCACTAGAGAGTAAAAGATGTTTTCTTTGTTTTAACTGACCATTAACAAACAGTTCACATTTATAAGGGCCTTCAAAGGCACCAACAGGAGCCATTAACACGGCGTAGTTTATGCCATCGAGCTGAAAGTTGGTTTCTCTTTTAATTTGAAATGATCTGCTTTGTGATATAGCTTCACCGTTAACGTACACCCTTTCCAGTCCGGTTAAACATGAATACCAAGCAATAATTTCCTCTCCCTTGTAATCGAAGGTAAAATAGTAACCACTCAAATAACTAAATATGGGTTTATCCTTTACCATTTTCTTGCCTTTTCTCAAGAGACTCTATGGTGGGTAAATAATTAAGATTTTTAATGTAAGACATAAGGGTATCGCATTCTTCGATGTTAGAGAGCAGCCAGTGTCCTTCTGTTAAAGTGAAAGTCCAAATCTTAGATACCTTCTTGTATTCTTCGCTGCCTTCAATAATCTCTCCTGTTTTTTCATCTTTTAGGTAATCCTGCATTTTTGCGACAATTCTTATGATCAGTTTTGTGCCCTCGTGGTCATTCAGATCAGCGGAATGAATGACCCCATAAGGTTCTACAGAAGTAATTTTTCTAATAGTACATATGTTCACTAGCCCATTCATTTTCCATTTATTCAGATACTGTTCTTGTTGATTCCGAAGCAGCCATTCAGTCATATAATTTCTCGCCCCTTCAAGATTTTGATCGGACCAGCAAGTGTGAACCCTTCTATAGGTCTCAAACACTCGTTCAGTGAGATTAAAAATGTTGAAGGCATCAGAATAGTTTGAAAGTAATACCAAATCCCTCCGGGTTCTTTTGATGGCTCTGTTTTGTTTAAGCCAGTTCATAGTTATTAAGGGTAGAAATAGTATAAATAGCCCAATGAAGAGCATTTTCCCCCAGAAACCATCAAAAAATTTTGAAGCGATTTTTCCACCAGGCGCTGCTAAAGCTGGTTCAGAAACTAGGCAGCAGAATACTATGGATATAAATAGAGAAAACTTGAGGCATTGCATAGCATTTAATTCCCATTGATTCGTTCAGTTTTATGCCAAATTTATGTTCTAAATTAATACTCAGGATTTAGAGCCAAAAATACATTTACTAGCGACGGAAAACCATAGCGCGCCTGAGATAAATAGAAATAATCTAAAGTTGCTTATAATATATCAAAACCTGGTTATTTTGCTTAGCAATTTTAGATTTCTAAATGGATCTTTTGGTTGAAAACTGCTCAGCAGATTAATGAACCGATTGTGCCTATCCAAGAATGCATCAAATAAGGCAAAGCCTAAAGTGCGGACACGCGGTTCAATGACAAATGAACTGGGTGTTTTGGGGTTGTCAAGTAGTACACATGGAGCCCTTTATCTTATGTTTTGGTAACGGTCATATATCCGAAGAACAATTAACATTTCTCTCCTTTTAGGGTATACACCACGAAATCTTGCCTTCCCATTATGCGAATCTACAAAATACCCATTGCCGGCATAGGTTAAAACATGAGTAAGCCCCTTACGCTTCTTTGCATAAGGATAATGAGTAGGTATATCGTTTAACGTTCTTCCAGCACGCTCTGAAATATGTATCCTCATCCCTGGTTTTAACTCCAACACTTGAATATTCCTTAAAAAAGATGCTTTTTTATCAGGGTCACCATGATAGATTACAAGCTCCCAGACCCCATCAGACCTTTGCCAAACCTTGTCTGAAAACCCTGCGTTTCTTCTCTTGATAGCTAACGATTCAGATTTAATATCGGTTCTATATATACTTGGGTTCGGATTCCCGTAGAGTCGCCCTTTCTTATCCCTTGGTCTTGGCTGGCTCTTAGTCGGATACTGAGAGCCATCTATAGTATGAGCCAGCTTCAGGATTTCAATCGCGTTATCTCCACAATCACCCACCCATAAATCCCCTGCTTCTATAATCTTGAAGGCATCCACAATTGAACTAGAAGAAGGTCTTGTCGAAACCTTTTTTTTGCGACGCAATGCTGAGATATTGGGCTTCTTACTTTGTGCTACTAGCATTCTATTATGTACAATACGAACATCACCTCTCCCTAGGCGATTATTTTCGTTTGTCCCTCTACTAGATTGTTCTAGATTTGGCATTTTAGCTTCCAGTAACTTGACCCTGGTATACTCTTCGGAACTTAAAAGCTAGAAAATCTAATCTCAAGCATCTTCTATAATCAGATTCTTAGTCGTATCATCCGATTCTACCTTAACGATCTTCTCTATTTCTGGGTCATCAAAATCTTCCATCATTATTCTTGACTCCAGACGTATATTCTCTAACAGCTTCCAGTGAAGTTCAGCTCGCGCTTTTTCTGCATCAATTCCTCGATGTTTTAGTTTAAAGTCCTCGAGCAGCGGATGTTTGCCAACAAGTGCTTCCATAAATAGACCGTTCATTGGTATAACCATTTTTTCAGGTTTTGTTAGTGGTTTTGCTAGGCCCTCTTTAACCAACCAGTTGAGCGTGTTCGTTTTACTTTCATAATCTGGCGCTCTACCTTTCTCGAACAATATCTCCAGCGCATTCCACTGCTCATTGGTGATAATCCGCTTCAAGCGGGAGAGAAACCGATGATAGTTTCTTGGCGTGAGATGCGTTTGCAAAACCTTGTTAAGCAATACCCATTGTTCCAGTTTAGATAGTTTGTTTACTTCATCTTTGATGACGGTGATCACTTCCGGTTCGATCCATGTGATCAACATCTCTTCAATTTCATCCCATTGATTGATTGGTTGGAGATCAGAATGCTGACTTTGTGTCAGTCCAGTATGGTTCCGTTCAGATGGGTTTACCGCCTGTTGTGATGAGCCAAAGTAATCTTGAGCTAAATAAGCAGTGATATAGGATTGCTGGCGTAATGGGAATACAAGGAAATTACCCCTGAATCCTAAAAGGTTGTTTAGGTCAGCGACTTCATCCAAACTTCGGTAACTATCTTCTAGGTCTCCCAACTCACTTAAAGGAGGCAAGACAACGCGAAAAGGCATACCCTCCTCTAGTGTTTGGAGGTCTACTAATGCTTCATCAAACTCTACTACGATTTCTGTTCTGTCCTCAGGGTACTTAAAAAAAGGCACTTTTTTATTAAATAACCTTAAATATCGCTGGTCGGGTGGCTCATGAGCCCAAATGGACTGTTGGTAATACATGATGTTGTCACGAATGTGAGCAATCAATCTATCCACTTCTCGTGTTGACTTCTCCAACCTAACCTTTGCATTAATATAGTCGTCTGTCGCCCGATCAAATGCATTTTTCTGGACTTTTAGTTCTTCTTTAACCTGTTTTTGTGCTTCCTCAAGGTTTTCATATATGGCACCTGTGATACCCATATCTCTAACTAGGGCTTCTAATAGTCTGTTTCTATTCAACTCATAGCCACTTGGCGGAAGTGCCGATACTTGAAATATGGCAGCCTGCGTAGCCTGTAAACTTGTTGTTGCAGCATTCTCTTGTTGGTCCAATTTTTCTAGTATTTTAGAAGCATTATCAATAACACTCTTAATTGAGGCTAATTTCTCTTCTTGCTTGGTGACATCTTCCTTCATCGCATTGTTACCATAGCGAACAATGTCCAATGCCGGTAGGAATGAATCATCTAAAAGCACACGTTTTAATATCCACTCATTATCACGCAACCATCCCCAGTGGTCTTCTTCCATTTCGCTTAATGCAACCACTTCCTCTGCAATGAGTATCACCGAATCCACATTGTGGAGCGACTCAGATACCCTATATTGTCTTTGCAGTTGATAAAACATATAGGTTACTGTTAACTCTTCGTTTGGATTGGAAATCGTACTAGATGACTCACTTTCGAAATCAATTGAATCCTCTTCAATGATTTCTACCTCTTTTTCATTCTTCGTCTCTTCGATGGCCTTTTTCACAGATTCTCGAAACTGTTTCATCGTATTAGTCGTATCATTTTCTGTGTTCATTTTAAAACTGCTTGAGGCTTTAAAATCGGCAAAACCAAAATCAACGCCACCACTTACATTAGCAGAAAATCCCATCGATTCTTTTGCTCTAGCAACAATATCTCTTTCAGTACGTCGTGTGTCTGATGTTTCCTCTTTTTTAGCGCTCAATGCTTTTTCTAGTTCTTTACGACTACGTTTTTTATGTTCCTTGATGACAGTTTTATATTTCCTGACTTCTTTAGGCGCCAAAGGTATGGTTTTTACCATATCACCCACTTGCCATGCCTGAGGTTCCCACTTCTGGCGATAAGTGATCCCTAAACCATAGTTGATCGTACCGGGTGCAAATATAGGAAAACTATAGCCGTTATCTACTAAGGGATGTAGAAATTCATTTTTTGGTTGATAGTTAGCTGCATACCCGATGTTTGCAAGCCATTTAGTCCTTAAATCATTTGCTTTAGATTCATGGCGTATTCTAGAAGGTTCATTATAGAAACTAAATATCAGATTGTATTCCGTCTTTAATTGGCCCGCTTGTTTATTTAGAATCTTCTCTAGTCGATCAATCACTTCATCACGAAAATAGTGATCGATTTGTTTTGTTTCAATGCACTTTAGACATCCATTAGAAAAACAATATTCAGCTGAATCCCTTAGCAATTCATCATAATAACTAAATTTATCTGTAACGAGCTGAGATAGCGAGTGTGCAGTTTCTTCATCTTCTAACTCTGGTAAAAACACCATGATTAAATCAACGTTTGGTCCAAATAAATGATTAAAACTGCTTTGAATAAATTGACTGATACCAATATCACTCCAAACGGGAACCCAGGCCATTTTAAGATCATAGAAATCATAATATGCAGTACTGTCTGCTGCACTATGTAGGTGTGCCTCCTCACCTTGATCCGATACAGATTTCAGTAATTCAGGCTTTTCGACTGTGCCTGGAGACGCAGGTCGGCCAGCACTCTGTTTGGTAGACTCTGCACCGGCGAGAAGCGTTTCAATTTTTTTTGAAAATGAGCTAGGGGACATATCCATTTTGGACATGTCATAGCCATTAAATGCTTTCTTTACTGTATCAAATGCATGATTTATTTTATTTTCTGCTAAAAATAACTGAGGACAAGGCTCATCCGTTTCGGTTGCACTCAAGGACTGATCCGGGACTAGGAACTCTTTGATATCACCAAAAGTGGTTTTAATCTGTTTGATACGTTTTGAACCGTTTTCTAGGTTTTCCTCTATGATGGTTGCCCCTTCTTTATCGGATAGAGTTTCAATATCACTCTTTGTCATGATTCCCTTGATATGTTTTATTGCAGGATTATCCAACTGGTGACTGTTGAAACCAGCATCCTCATATTCGGTGTGTGCATGAATATTTTCCTGGATCATTTCGTCAATTGTCTTTTTCTGAACTGATTGTGGTGTTTTGTCAGGTAGCTCTGCTTTTAGTTCCCTCGATTGATTGTAATATGCTAGAGGTTTTCCGCTTAAAGCATAATTGGAATCTTCTAAAAGGGTTTTTGAAACTGGAAGCCTTTGCGCTTTAAGTTGCTCAGTTTTCTCGAATCGTTCAATGATTGTTTGAGCATCAGTTATTGCATCTTGAAGTACCGGTGGACGCGGTGATGGATTTCTTCTCCGCCTCGGGCTGTTTCCTTGGGGTATCTTTAATCTTGAGGCCGTTTTTTTGGTAGCTTTTTTAATGGTGGTAGCTTTTTTAACAGATTTCTTCCTTGGCATCATTAATCTCCGTTTTTATTCAGCTGGCAGTTTCATTTAGACCAATATATTTACATGGAAAACAATAAATGAGTGCTCCTATTAGAAACAGGTGTATCATCTGGAAACTAATCTAATCGGTAGATTTAGTCATGAATTACAGCTTATATAATCTACTGTAAAATGAAAATCAGTAAAATCCACTAAGATATTTACCTGATAGACAGTAATTTTTATAGGGTAATATTTCTTACTCTATTTCATATCTGATGATTTTTTTCTTACGCTATCTCAACCGTTTTATCTGAGATGTTAATTTCCATTCTACTACTTGCCATGAGCCTGACTTTAAGTATTTTACCATATTGATTCAGGCTAATTGTGAAGTTAGATTTCTATACATAAAGGACGTTGAGTACGTCCGCTCACTTACACGGCTCAGGTAGATTAGGGATGACGAGGATAGCTAAGAAAGTTATAGGAATCAGAAGGTTTCTGTGGGCTATAGCAGTGAGCATAACGCTGACGCCACTTGCAACTGCAGGTGCAATCTATGGACGCGTTAGCATCAACGATCGGATTTATGCCTACGCAACAGTGACGATAGAATGTTCCGGCATTCCCTTGGGCTCGGAAACGACTGACAATCGCGGCGCCTACCAATCACCGGGGCCAAGCGGCGAACAGAATTGCGAGATATCCGTCAACGGAATTCCCAACAGAGTTCACGTCATTACTTCACGAGGACGAACCCGGGTGAACCTAGAGGTTCGGGGAAACCGCCTCTACAGGAGATAGAATATGGAAATCATGGATGAACCGCAAACGAAAACCGACCAACCCGTTGGCGGGCCTATTCCGGTCACAAGCAATCTTAGGCAGGCCAGTACTGGCAATTACCTGCCCAAAGTGCGAGACAAATGGGACAAGGCAGACATATTACTGCGCCCTACTGCCACGTTACTAACCGCGTTTATAGTGGCGACGATTGGCTTTTGCGGAGAGCGGACACTCTATACGCAAGCCACTGAACAGACCAAACGTACCGAAATCTTAGAAAGGGAAATTACGCTCCGCACTCAAAATTCAGATGATTTCCGGCTTTACACCCAGTTATTGAGTCAACGCGAAGAATCAGAGAGCGCCCTACGTAAGGACATTTTTCAATCAATACTCGAGAAATTTTTAGATGTTCCCGCTACCGGAATCGGGCATACCAACATCAGAAATCGTCTGTTGAAACTCGAGATCCTAGCGCTGAATTTTGGTGATGCGCTGAGCGTTTCACCCTTGTTTGCCGAACTTGACAGAAACATTCGAGAGGCAACCTACGACACGGAATCTGCCCAACTCTCGGATCGAAAACGTTTGGAAAGTCTGTCAAAACGTGTATCACAGCGGCAGATCTCTGCTTTGTCGGCAGGGGGTAAAAGCTGGAACTTCGAAATTCCCATCGACAAGATTGGCGATGATGAAACTTTCGAATGGCCGACGGATGTCGGTCAGGGGGATTCTACACAAAAACCCTATCTGACGACTTTCGAAGATATCCTCGGGGATGACAATTTCAGATTTTTCGAATCGCCTAAGGATGACCCACCACAAGAGTCCTATCAAGCGACTCTCGGGAACACTACACGGGAGTATATTCTCAGATTTAATAATGTCGATCGCAAACATCACTCGGTGGATGTCGATATCGAGATTCGAACAGTTGGTGAGACCAAGTCGGTGGAACAAAAATTCACGCTGAATTTCTTCAACTTTCCGATGGTAGACAATACTAGGCTTTCGGAAGAACAGAGGTTTGCCCTAATCATGAACAAGTTCGAGGCCAAGGCAATCCATTTCTCCGCCATTGTTTTCCCTGGTATGTATTCAAGTCAAAGGGACAAGCCATTTATTGATGACGTAATTCACCAATTACGCGCTAGCAAGATAACAGGACGACGAGAAAAAATGTAACCATGCCAACACCACAGAGTTAACCCGATTTGCCAATAGCCCCTCGTCCGGCTAAGGCATAATTGAGTATTAAAGCGCATTCGTTATTAAATCTATATCAACTAAAGAACGTGTGTATCGTCATCAGATAAAATTAATCCATCAGATGAACTTGAGTGTTGTGTGTTGTCGCTACCACTATCTACAGAAAAATTGACTCTTCGACGTGTTCTCGGCGGCTCTTGAGTATCATTCAGGCTTTCTGAAGAAAGGCTTTCTCCGTCTGCTGAATCTGTCGCACTATTTCTCTCTGAAGACTGCTCTGCATTGGAATGGCTTCTATCGCTGTCGCCCTCAAATCTAACTCTAACTCTGGGTCTGGGTGATTCTACCGAGGCTGATTGGGTTGATCTTGAGGAAGTATCAAATTGATCTGCTAAATCTATATACCGGCTGGCCAATTCTCGGCCTTCACCAATTTCCCAAGTGAGTAAATAGAGTATGTCGTCAGGAAAGGGGTTATCCGATGCTTGCCGTTCATCTATCAATCGTCTGTAGCCATCCAGTTCGTGATTAATGTCATTGCCCCTGTTTCTTAAGGCTGTGACTAATGTCCGGATGTCTTGTTGTAAAGAAGACGCTGGATGACCAGATACGCGATTATTTTGGTTTCCTGAAGCAGCTAGATGACTTCTCTCGGAACCAGAGTTTCGCTGGCCCCTAATAGATGAATCATTATTATTGGTGTTCCGGGTTCCATCAGGTGCTGAAGAGGGCCGCGTCGTTGAGAGTCGGGTAGTTGATGATTGACTACCAGTTGTCTTTGTTGGAATGGGTGCTGCAGTCACTATTTCACCTCTCAGGTCAGTAGATAACTCATTAGTTAGGCGTATCATCATTACCTAAATTAAAAACAATATCAAAATTATTTTCGCGAACTAGGCGCTATAAATGTGCCCGGGCGATCTAGATTAATAGCTTAGTAAACCCAATCAGAAACAAAATAGGTAACAACATGGTAGGAACAATATTTATTCTGTAAAATGTTAGCCTCTTTGAAGCTTCAATGATCATTAAAATTTGGATAAAAACAAACACAGGTTTACGACATTATAATGAAACCCGTCCGAGAATCTCTACATCAAGCAAATCCGCCAGATACACGGCGTAACGATCATCATCCAACAAGGGAAGAAACGCCCGCATCTTCTGATCAAGACACCATGCGTGCAGCAAAAACTTCAGCACCGGTAGACATCAAAGAGACAGAAGGAACAACTAGCGAAGCACCTGCTGCCAAGCGCGCACGAGTGAGTTCTGTCACTTCAATGGTGGAAGCCAAGAGGTCCAGTGAACAAAGCGCAGTGGCCAAACTTGAGCCGAGCGATGAGGAAAGTGTTGATGATTATGAAGCAGAGCAAGAAAGGCGAACCTTTGAAATGCTTCGTCATCGAATTGCTAAACCAAAACCCTTGAAAGAGAAGGATGTGCGAGCCCATCGAATACCGGATTTAGTCAGAACCTTTTTGGATTTAGGTGATGATCAAAAAGTTCACCCTGTCTGGCACACAATGGCCCAACACTTCAATCAAGGTGCCATAGAGAACGATTTTGCGCAATTCTTATCTGATATTCCGTATTACTGCAAAGGCGAAGGCAAGGTAGGTTATAATCAAATCAAAGCGATGGTGAACAAAATACTCACGACACTCGAAGCCACCTACTCCAGTAGAGAAAGTGAGGCTTCCAAACAAACATTTGAATCCCTCAAAAATCACTGTTTGGATAATGCTCGTGAGAGCTTGAATGATTGCCGGGATAGGCTCATCGTGTTTCTTATGTTAATGAAGCTCGAGTGCGATAAGGTATTAAGTCCCACCAACATGGAAAGTATCGATCAGGATATTCGAACCATTCACTGTATTATGGCTTTTGTTAATGATGTTCATATTCACCAGGGTTCACCACAAACACAGTTGGTCTATACGAAGAAAGACGCATCAGGCCCTGGGGAATTCGTTCTGTTTTCTTCGATTGCAACAGAACATTATGAAAGCTTTGATATCAGAGATCCAATTGAAGATATTCTTTTCTTTATTAATGCTTTTATCGAAGAAGGAAATATTAAACATGTGCCCTGTATCAAAGAAGAATGGGGACCCGTCAAGACCATCTCTAGCCCAGATCACGTGGCTGCGTCCATGAATTATTTGAAATCCCTAGTAGGAATTAACGCCAAAAATACATAACAAAGTGGCTGCTTAGCCTGAAGCAGGCCACAAATGAACGTGTTATACTAAATTAAAACGCATACGGGAAAACTTTGGAAGATTAGACGTCATGTTTTGGAAAAAGCAAGAAATCAAAGATTTAACCATTGCTAAAGTGGGTGTAACTGAGTTCAAATTTTACTACAAAAATGATAAAGAATATTTTGAAGTGGATGTCAATCAAAGGTCGGGTTACAAGTTTATCATCAAGTTAGAAGACTATTGTGTATCAAAGACAGACTATGGTTATTTAATTAAGAAAGGTTTCAGATCCTATAAGGTTACTCATTCTATCAGAGCATCAGATGATTACATTGAAGTGATATATTTTTTCTGGGGATGGCTTCCTTTCACTCGTTCTGGAGGGACTGTTAGCAAACCAATCCTAGAGTTAATCTTCAATCGTTTAAATCAGCACATATAGAAATCTGAACACCCTCTCTGGTGCCCAGAATAACAGACATAGCATAAAACTCAAAAGGCGATATTATTCGTCCGAGGTTGAAATCAAGTAGAGAAGATTAGAGCCTAGGATGCGAATTGATGATAAATCATGAATCACTGAGGAACCACCAATAGCATTGTATTTGTTCGCAATTTCCACCATCGCTTTGGCTGCAATTCCATTTGTTTTTTCTGCTGTGAGTGCTTTAAATGCCTCAGGGTGTTCGCTTAATGTCACATCCCAATATGGGACACCTCTGGAATAACCGGCCGGATCGTGAGTTTCCTTAAAATATTTTATGACTGGTTTGAGCTCCTCATTTACGATACTTTCTTGTCCAATAGAACCTGGTAGATAAAGGGCCTTAAAGGGTTGTGAATGCCCCTCTCCAATTATAGCTCTAAGAAAAGTACGCTTGGTTATTCCATCCCCTCCACTGAGCTTATTCGCTACATTGATAATATCCAAAAGAAATACCTTAACAGAACCTGGCCCGTCTCCCTTATGACTTTCATCTATGATGAGACTCGTAACTCTTTGGGCAGATCTATCCCACTCCAAACTGTATTTATATGCTGCGGTTCCTCCTTCTCTTATGATCAAAGCTGAATCTCTTGTTGTTGCTAGATCTTCTGGCCGAGGTCCATAAATCGGCACCCTACGTTCTACAGAGCCTCCTAGTATTTCATTTATCGCATTAATTTCTTGAACTGGATCAGCACGAAAATCAGGAGTTCTTTTTGTCTCTGCCGCTCTATTTGCAGATGGAAAATTCAAAGAAGATCTTCTCCTTGGTTTGAACGATGGCTCATCCTCTGCCCTTAAACCAGATGTTGAGATAGAAGCTCTCCTCGACCTGATAGGTTGAGGCAACTTATCTAGCGGTTCCAAGCGTATATCAGATGGCGAAGTAAGTGGTTGGTCGGGCTCGACCTGTGATGCTGGACCACCTTCGAAGAAAGCTGCCGGATCAACTCGGCCTTGGTTTTGTTGATTATTACCAGCCTTAATTGCTCCTTTTTGATCAGGTAATATGGGTTGTGATAAATCATTTTTTAACATCTGAACATACACTCTTATTTTAGGCGCCCAATATAGCTAAGCGAATTATTTATTAACGCCAACTATATCATATTGACTACTTTGTGGTTGGAAAAATCCAACCCTAGATAAATAAAACTGTGCAATTCACATGACGGAGGGCGACCTCAGATGGAAAAGGTGAACTTTATTTATCGCTTTTGATCTCTGTATAAATCAACTCGAAAATAGCCTTTACGGCGCTTTTTTAAATGCTTTAACAATCGTATTAAATTTTATTGATAATTGGTTCACATATGAGATAGAAATTGAGAAAACGCTTGGCGAAGTTCATGCGTGAAAAACGCCAAGGTATGACAATCAGAGAGTTTTCAACCAGATATGGAATATCTAGAGTAACTATTTTACTAAGATCTGGCTATCAATTAATCATTGTTGTCGGGCTCTATTTCTGAGCTTACTGCAAAATTACTTTCACAAAAACGAGGTAGACCGCTTAAGAAAAAGCGATTCAAATTTAGAAAGTAAAAATCTCCACCACCAAAAAACGATTTAGAAAGACTGACTGTCCCGGAAACATTAATAGTTTCAGGTTCGCCACCATCGGTTGAGTAAGTGGCAGTTCCCTGAACAGGTATAGTATATCGCTTAAAAAATGGATTGGCCGTAAGCGTGACGGAATTTTCAGCTATTGTGAAGTCCGTATTGCATACAGTTGAACTAGAGTTATAGCCGAATTTTGTGTATGGGGCAGATATGAACATTATTCGGTGCTTG
>JAYPYM010000047.1:20373-22270 GCA_038135915.1 Gammaproteobacteria bacterium | reverse complement strand
TCAAAAGCTGTTTTATCTACCCGAGGCACATACAGACTTCGTTTTTGCAGTGCTAGCTGAAGAGTTGGGCTTGTTTGGCGATGTTGTGGTGGTTTTCTGTTTTGTTGTGATGCTCCTGTCCATCATTGGTATCGCTAAGCAGAGCATGGTGAGAGGAAATCTTTTTGCTGGCTATGCGTGCCTTGGTATTAGCTTTTTAGTTGGTATCCAGGCACTGATGAATATCGGTGTGAATCTTGGCTTATTGCCGACGAAAGGCCTAACCTTGCCTTTAATGAGTTATGGTGGTAGCAGTTTAATTGTTAATTTGTGTATGGTTGGATTTGTATTGAGAGCTCATCAAGAAAATCAGAATAGATCAGCCCGTATGCAATTTGGGGTGTTGAGATAATGGTTCAGCAAACTAATGTGTCTGTGGTAATAGCGGCAGCAGGCACGGGTGGCCACGTATTCCCGGCCTTGGCAATAGCCAAAGCGCTTTTAGAGGCTGATATCTCTGTTGTTTGGGTTGGCACGCCAGGCGGGTTTGAAGTGCCTATTGTAAAAAATGAGCATATCCCTTACGAGGCCATTGCTGTGAGTGGTATCAGAGGAAAAGGTTGGAAGGGTTTGCTGGTAGCACCTTTTAAGGTGTTGGCAGCAGTTTCTCAAAGTCTAAAGTTGTTAACCCGTACCCAGCCTAAGTTAGTCTTGGGTATGGGTGGTTATATTACCGGCCCTATCGGTATCGCTGCACGGCTTAAGAGAATTGGTTTGATTATCCACGAGCAAAACGCAATTCCTGGCTTAACTAATCAATACTTGGCTAGAATCAGTTGCCGTGTTTATTCTGGTTTTCAAAATGCTCTTAGCAAACATAGAGATTTTCACTGTGTTGGTAATCCGCTTCGGGCGTCACTGGTTCAAGCTGCAAAGTCTATTGCCTATCCTGATGCCGGCCAAAAAGATGTACGTTCGTTGCGCTTGTTGGTATTGGGCGGTAGCCTAGGTGCTCGAACCTTAAATCAATGGATACCAACTGCTTTAGGCCAAATCGAAGGGGCGCTGAGACCTGAAGTTTGGCATCAAACAGGGCAGCAGCACCTAGAGCAAACAATACAAAATTATGAGTTGTCGGGTGTGCCAGCAAAGGTGGTTCCATTCATAGATAATATGGAGGTTGCTTACGCTTGGGCAGACTTGGTAATATGCAGAGCTGGCGCGTTAACATTGTCTGAAGTGGCTGCCATGGCGTTACCCGCAATATTGATCCCTTATCCCTATGCGGTAGATGATCACCAGAAGGTAAATGCAGAACATCTGGCATCAGTCGGCGCTGCTGAAATATTGATCGAAAAAGAGTCTAGCGCTGAGAAAGTTAGAGATATTCTTTTAAGTCTTATTCAATCTCCAGAGAAATTAGTTAAAATGCGTCAAGCCGCATGGGGGCAGCGAAAGTTAGAGGCGACCACAGCAATAGTGGATTATGTCAAAGCACATCTAGGTAAAGGGTAGTTTGAATGTTTGAAATACCAGAAATGCGAAGAATAAAAAAAATACACTTTATTGGTTTGGGGGGTGCCGGTATGAGCGGTATCGCAGAGGTGTTGAAAAATCAATGTTATAGCGTCTCGGGTTCTGATATACAGGAGTCTCCAGTACTGGATAGGCTCTCTTTAATGGGTATTGATGTGCATATTGGCCATCATGCTGACCAGGTTGTTGATAAAGATGTTGTGGTTGTTTCTACGGCGATTCAGCAAGATAATCCAGAGTTGGTTAATGCTAAAAGGCTACGAATTCCAATTGTTCAGCGGGCGGAAATGCTTGGTGAGCTTATGCGTTTTCGTCATGGTATTTCAGTGGCTGGTACGCATGGCAAGACTACTACTACCAGATTACACACATCTCTACTGAA
>JAYPYM010000047.1:12673-20363 GCA_038135915.1 Gammaproteobacteria bacterium | reverse complement strand
ATCCTGAAAGCTGCCAACTTAGATCCTACTTATGTGATAGGTGGGATCTTAAATAGCGCAGGCGCTAGTGCTAAGTTGGGTTCGAGCCACTACTTAGTGGCAGAAGCAGATGAGAGTGATGCTTCTTTTCTTCATCTTCAACCACTGGTGTCTGTGATCACAAACATAGATCAAGACCACATGGATACCTATGGAGGTGATGTAGAAAAATTAAGGCATGTTTTTCTAGATTTTATCCACAAGCTGCCTTTTTATGGTTTAGCAGTTGTTTGTTTCGATGACGAAGGTGTCCAAAAAATACTACCGCAAATAAACCGGCCTTTGGTGACATATGGTTTTTCTGATGCTGCACAAGTGAAAGCTGTTAACATTTCGGTCGATGGTTTGAGAACCTCGTTTGAAGTGATTGCACCTTATTGGGCGGAGCCACTGTCTGTGTGCTTAAATATGCCTGGTCGGCATAATGTTTTAAATGCTTTAGCAGCAATTAGTGTTGCAGCCGAAGAGGGTGTAGAGCCGACAGCAATTACTCAAGCGTTAGCTGAGTTTCAAGGTGTTGGGCGTAGGTTTCAATCTTATGGTTTTCAAATTGGCGGTGACGGAACTTTTCATGTGGTTGATGATTATGGACATCATCCTAATGAGGTGGCTGCGACTGTTGAAGCGGTTCGGACAGCATGGCCTGGGCGTCGCTTGGTAATGCTTTTTCAGCCTCACCGGTATAGTCGAACAAGGGATTGTTTTGACCAGTTTGTTGAAGTCTTGTCAAAAGTGGATGTGTTGTTCATGTTAGAGGTTTATGCTGCAGGAGAGTCTGTTATTCCAAATGCAGATAGTAAAGCCTTATGTCGTAGTATAAGAAGCAGAGGGAAAGTTGAGCCGTTGTATTTATCTAGTTCGTCGGAGCTGCAGGATTTATTAAAAAGTCATTTAAAAGCGGGAGATGTTTTTTTAATGCAGGGGGCGGGCAATATTGGTGCTGTTGCTAGACAGCTGATTGAGTCAGAGTTTACTTTTTTGGAGTCTTTACCAGCTGAATCTTAGCCTTGAAAGCTGTTAGCTAGTCTAAAAATACTGTCTCCCACAGTAAAGACACAAGTCAATTAAACGAGGGTTTTTATTTATGGAAATAAACCAGTTTAAGCAGACAGATCATTTGCCGGATTTTGGTAAAGTTGCTGTCATCATGGGTGGGGTTTCTGCTGAGCGTGAGATATCAATGCTTAGTGGAAAGGCGGTGGTAGAATCTTTAAAGCGTTCTGGTGTCAACGTAACAGGGTTTGAGGTTCGGGACTTTAGCTACTTGACCATGTCCCAGATGCAGCACTTTGATCGAGTGTTTATCGCCTTGCATGGTCCTGGTGGAGAGGATGGTAAACTACAAGGGTTGTTGTCTAGTTTAGGTGTGCGCTTTACCGGTAGTGGTGTGCTTGGATCAGCATTGGCTATGGATAAAGTGAAGTCTAAGCAAATTTGGTCAGCAGTCGGTTTGAATACACCAAAAAGCTGGGTGTTAAATGGCAGGCAAGAAATCGGTCGATTCATTGAAAAATTGAAGTCGTCTCAAGCTTTATATCCATTGATCGTGAAGCCCTTAGGTGAGGGTTCTAGTCTAGGTATGAGTAAGGTTGAAGGGAACGATGATGTTCTGAGTGCTTTGGAGGATGCCTTTTCTTATGGGGATATCGTATTAGTTGAGCCTTTTTTGCCTGGGCCAGAGTATACCGTGGGTATTTTGAAGGGAGTAGCTTTACCGTCAATTCGCATAGAAACCAAGCGTGAATTTTATGATTATCACGCAAAGTATGTTGATGATGATACGAAGTTTTTAGTTCCGTCAGGGTTGGGTGAGGCAGAAGAAAGAGAAATAGGAGAGCTTGCACTAGAGGCATTTACTCAGTTGAGGTGTAGTGGTTGGGGTCGAGTTGATATTATGCGTGATGTTGATGGGCGGTTTTCATTGATTGAAGTGAATACGATTCCTGGCTTAACGTCACACAGTCTTGTGCCGAAGGCGTGTCAATCTGCAGGTATTGGTTTTGACGAAATGATCCTGCACATATTGGACACGGCGTCAGTTGCTAATGACCAAATATCGAAGGGCGTAACGCAGGGTCTGGTGGTTTAGGGTTAGCAATCATTATTGTTATTCAAGGGTGAAAGAAGATTGTCTTCAGTATCGAACTTATCAGTGCCTAGGTCCGGATCAATAGGCAGAGATTCCCTGGTGAATACGCGAGTGCTATTTTCCTCGTTATTCTATCGGTTGGTAATAGGTTTGTTGCTCCTTTTGATTTGCGGTGTTTTGTCTTATGCCGGTTATAAAGGTGTGTTGAAACTGTTTCAGGCTTACCCGATCTTAAAAATTGATATTGTTGGTGATTTAAACTTTGTGGAGCCGGCAAAGCTTCAGTCGTTAGTGATTAGGTGCACCGAAGGTACAAATTATTTTCAAGTGCCTTTGGAAGAGTTGCGAAGAGAAATGTTGCAATTGGAATGGATTGAGGAAGTAAGGATAAAAAAGGTATGGCCTAACCGCCTTGAAGTATTTTTGGTGGAGTTAAGGCCAGTTGCTGTTTGGCAAAATAAGTTTTTAATCAGTAGTAAAGGTGATCTGGTCGAAGTAGAGGATATAGAAGTCAATCATGCTTTTTTACCCAGGCTTAGCGGTGGCGAAGATCAGGTTGCTTGGTTGTTGGAAAGCTACCAACTAATGACGCCATTGCTAAATCAAGGAGGAGGGCGACTCATAGCGCTGGAGCTGACCGACTATTTTCACTGGCGGTTAAGTGTTCATCATGGAGGTTCTGATGTTGAAGTCTGGCTGGCGAGAGATAAAGTGATTGATCAACTCGCTAGATTTAACAGCATGATGGATGCAATTTCTGCATTGGGAGAGCGTCGCCCTGTTAGGTTGGACCTGCGTTATCCTCAGGGTATTGCTGTAAAGTGGGCTGAGTTGGATGAGAATGCCCTTTAAATTAGTATTTTCAAGGTTTGATTATATACTGAGCTTATATAGTTAGTAGAGAAAAGGCAATGAGTTGTAACTGGTGCACATTTTTTTAGATATGAAACAGTTGGTTTGTGCGTTAAGAAAGTCTTTGAGCGTTTAATGCGCTTGGTTAGAGTGAAAGTTGCAAAAAGTGCTAGTTAACAGTTAAAAATGATAGTTAATAGGTAGTGAAGCTATGTCGTCGAGTAGTGTGAGTGATTTAATTGTAGGTTTGGATATAGGCACCTCTAAAGTTGTGGCTATTGTTGGTCGGCCTTGCGCGAGCGGAGAGTTGGAGATTATCGGTATCGGCTCTCATCCCTCCAAAGGTATGAAAAAAGGCGTTATTGTTAATATTGAATCAACAGTTCAGTCAATTCAGCGTGCTGTAGAAGAGGCCGAGCTCATGGCGGGGTGTCAGATAGACTCTGTTCATGTTGGAATTGCAGGTAGTCATATTAGGGGTATTAACTCTCACGGTATCGTTGCTATAAAAGATAGAGAAGTGCAGCATACGGATCTCGAACGAGTGATTGATGCTGCTCAAGCTGTTGCTATACCTGCGGATCAGAAAGTGCTTCATATTTTACCACAGGAATACCTGATTGATAATCAGGAAGGTATTAGAGAGCCAATGGGAATGTCTGGAGTGCGCTTGGAGGCTAAAGTTCATGTGGTAACAGGCGCTGTTAATGCCGCTCAGAATATTGAAAAGTGTGTACGTAGGTGCGGTCTAGAGGTTGAAGATATTATACTAGAGCAACTTGCATCTAGTTATGCAGTGCTCACTGAAGATGAGAAAGAGCTGGGTGTTTGTGTGGTGGATATTGGCGGTGGAACGACTGATATAGCAGTCTTTTCTGAAGGTTCTATCCGTCACACTGCGGTGATTCCGATTGCTGGTGATCAAGTAACCAATGATATAGCTATGGCGCTTAGAACGCCTACGCAACACGCTGAAGAAATTAAGACTAGGTATGCTTGCGCGCTGACCCAATTAGCAAGTTCTGAAGATACCATTAAGGTCCCTAGTGTTGGCGATCGCCCACCAAGAGATCTGTCCCGTCAGGCTTTAGCGGAGGTTGTGGAGCCGCGCTATGATGAACTTTTCTCTTTAGTTCAAACAGAATTAAGGCGCAGTGGCTTTGAGGAATTGGTGGGTGCGGGAATAGTGCTCACAGGTGGGTCCTCGAAAATTGAAGGTGTTATAGAGCTTGCAGAGGAGGTGTTCCATATGCCGGTTAGGTTGGGGCACCCTGGCTATACCGTCGGTTTAAATGATGTTATCCAGAACAGTATTTATTCCACTGGCGTAGGGTTATTGCTGTATGGATATAAGCAACAGTTAACTGGTATGGTTGAAAGAAATCAGCATGACCAGATTAAGGATTTTATGAAGAAAATAAAGCACTGGGTTAAAGGAAATTTTTGATTATTTAATTGCAATTGGCATATGTAGTCACTATGATTAACGCATTTAGATATTGGTAAAATGCAACAGTAAACCAAAGCACAATGTTGGACAAATGATTTCTTTATGTTTAGGAATGCTGTAAAAAATAATATTTGAAGTCTTTTTTTCCCTAAGCAATATGAAATATTAGGAGCAATATCATGTTTGAACTTGTCGATAACTTGCCTCAGAATGCTGTAATTAAAGTAATCGGTGTTGGAGGTGGGGGAGGCAACGCCGTTGAGCATATGATTATTAATCAGGCTGATGGCGTTGATTTTATTTGTGCTAATACGGATGCTCAGGCACTAAAAAACCTGAATTCAAAAACGATACTCCAGCTAGGTGGCCAGATCACTAAAGGGTTAGGGGCTGGTGCGAACCCTGATATTGGTCGAGAGGCAGCTTTAGAGGATAGGGATCGCATAGCGGAAGTGATACAGGGTGCAGATATGCTGTTTATCACTGCTGGCATGGGTGGTGGTACAGGAACTGGTGGGGCGCCAATTGTCGCAGAGGTTGCGAGAGAACTTGGGATTCTCACGGTTGCAGTGGTCACTAAGCCGTTTCCATTTGAGGGTAGAAAGCGTTCAAAAATCGCAGACGCTGGTATACAGGCGCTTTCTGAGCATGTTGATTCTCTCATCACCATTCCAAATGAGAAGCTACTGACAGTTTTAGGTTCTAATATAAGTTTAATGGATGCGTTTAAAGCAGCCAATGACGTCCTACTCGGTGCTGTTCAGGGTATTGCGGATTTAATCATTCGGCCTGGCATGATTAACGTTGATTTTGCTGACGTGAGAACTGTCATGTCTGAAATGGGGATGGCGATGATGGGTACGGGTGTTGGTGTTGGTGAGAATAGGGCTCGAGAAGCTGCGGAAGCTGCTATTCGCAGTCCTCTTCTTGAGGATGTCAACCTGCAGGGGGCTAGAGGCATATTGGTCAATATTACTGCAAGTGATTCGCTCTCGTTAGGAGAGTTTTCTGAGGTTGGAGATACGGTTGAGGAGTTTGCGTCTGATAGTGCTACTGTAGTAGTGGGTACTGTTATTGATAGTAGCATGGGTGATGAGTTGAGGGTTACCCTTGTTGCAACTGGCTTGGAGGCTGAGCGCACTCCGAGTGTAAAAGTGATTGATAAATCACTTAAGAAAAATATTAATGCGAACCTAGATTACAGGGAAATGGATAGGCCGACTGTTCTTCGCAAACAGTCTCGTGCTAGCTCAGCGTCGGATACAGGTACATTGCCTGATGATGCTAAGGAAAAGTCTGATGATATGGAGTACTTGGATATACCAGCTTTTTTAAGGCGGCAAGCCGACTAATATAGTCTTTAATAAAAGTACTGTGAGGTTTTTGCCGTCCATGTAAACTTGTGACTAAGTAGTCCTTATTTTTTTTTACTAACGGCATGTAAATTGTTATATTCGCCTGTGGCCTGTTAGGTCGCTTAATGGTGATTGATCACTTTGATTTAACACCACACCCAGCTACATCTTGGAAGTTAACTAAGTATGATTAGGCAGAGAACGTTAAAGAACTTAATTAGAGCAAAAGGTATTGGTCTACACTCGGGCAAAAAAGTCTGTTTGACATTGCGTCCAGCGCCAGAAGATACCGGTGTTGTTTTTGTGAGAAATGATCTTTCGCCACCAAAGATGATTAAGGCAGAGGTTGGTGCTGTTTCTAATACCAATCTATCCACCTGTATAGAGAAGGACTCTGTTAGGGTTTCAACAATCGAGCATCTTTTGTCGGCGTTTTCTGGCATGGGTATAGATAATGTCTTTGTCGATCTCAGTGCTCCTGAAGTGCCTATTATGGACGGAAGTGCTAGCCCTTTTATATTTCTTATTGAGTCTGCTGGTATTGTAGAGCAAAATGCACCCAAGCGTTTTATTCGGGTTAAGTCACCCGTCGTTGTAGAGGAAAATGGCAAAACAGCAGCGCTTAAGCCTTATGATGGGTTTAGAGTATCATTTAATATTGATTTTCCTCAGCCAGTTTTCAAGAACCAGAGAAAGTTTCTCTCATTAGACTTTGGCGGAAGCTCCTTTGTAAAGGAACTTAGTCGGGCGAGAACGTTTGGTTTTCTAAATGACATTGAGCAACTCAGGGCAAATAACCTTGCGCTTGGTGGTAGTTTTGATAATGCAGTTGTGGTTGATACATACCGGGTTTTAAACCCTGAAGGCCTCAGGTATGAAGATGAGTTTATCAGGCATAAGATGTTAGATGCTATTGGTGACACATTCCTACTAGGTTATAGCTTGATTGGGGAGTATGTTGGATATAAATCCGGTCATGCTCTCAATAATAAGCTAACCAGAAAACTGTTGGACAGCCCAAGTGCTTGGGAAGTTGTAAGCTTCAACAACACTGAAGAAGCCCCTTTGGCCTACGCCAAGCCAGCATACTCTTAATATTGGTTTTTTTTGTTCACATCAGGGCGTTTGTGAATCAGTTAATTTAAGAGTTGCTTTTCCGATCATTGGTTTGTGAAGCTGCTCTTGTCGCTAATTTATTTAGGGCATTTTTAAGCCCTGTATCATCTATCCCCTCTGCAGTGTCTAATATCGATTTTATAGTATGTGCAGAAAGGTGGGTTTTCATGGGTGGCTTTTTCTGTACTGCAATGTCAGACGCGTTGATCAATACTGAAATTTTTTTTACTTCTAAGCCGCTTTTCGTGCGAAAAGCCTCTAGGATATTACTTTCATGTAAACGGACTGAGTCTGCCCAAATTGGATTGTTGACATAGATAAGCAAAGTGCCGTTTTTAAAGTGGGCTACCTCTGTGTGGTCACGTAAGCTTTGCGATAGCGCTGAGTCTAAAATTTCGTTTAGCTCCTTGGTTTGAAGGTTTGATTTCCAGATGTCTGAAAACCGTTGGCTTTGTCTAAACAAAGTATCTAGGTTGGTGGGTTTAAAGTATCTTTGCATATGATTACAGATTGGAACAAAAATTAATCTTGTTGTTCTGGTTTCCTCAAACTATGCCGCTATACACTATACTGAATTTGTCCTCCAATTATAAAGGATATATTTGGAAAAACGGGAAAATGTTGAACGTCCTTCCATTATTTAATTATTTCGAGTAGGCTCTTGTTTCGGTTAAGGAAATTGGTTTCTTTTGAGTTGATGTGTAGGCTTTTTGGTAATGAATTTTATATTTGTAGATGAAAAGCGAGGTAAATCCACTGGATTTAGGTGTAATCTTAGCGTCGTAATAC
>JAYPYM010000047.1:0-12663 GCA_038135915.1 Gammaproteobacteria bacterium | reverse complement strand
TCGTAATACTAGCTGCGACTTTGTTATTTTTTCTAGTTGGTTTAGTGGGCTATTATAGTGCAAGACTTGTCTATATTAGCCAAGAGAACCCATTACACAAATTAAGTTATAGTTTGCTACATAAGGATATACAAAAACAAAAAGTCATCATTAAACAAATAGAGGACTATTCTGATCAACAAATTGGCGCTTTAACATTGCAGCTTTCAGATTTAAACGCTAGATTGCTTCGGCTAGATGCGCTTGGTGAGCGAGTCTCTGAGATTGCTCAGTTGCCAAGAGATGAGTTTGAGTTTCAAAGAAGTCCCGCTTTGGGTGGCCCTACCGATAAAGATTTAGGGGTTGCGTACGAAATGCCGTCCTTGAGTAGTGCAATTGTTAAGCTTAACCTCGAGGTGGAAAAAAGGGAGAGTAAGCTGCGTGTATTAGAGGCATTGCTTGATGGTAGAAAGCTTTACGGTGATGCATTTGTGGCGGGTCGACCAATAGAAAGGGGTTGGATGTCTTCTGTTTATGGTAGAAGAACAGACCCATTTACTGGCAGGTTGGCTTGGCATAAAGGAGTTGATTTTGCTGGCAAGGAAAATTCTAAGGTACTAGCAGTTGCTTCAGGTGTAGTGGTTTGGTCAGGCAAGAAGTCTGGGTATGGTAATCTTGTCGAGATTAATCATGGAGGAGGGTTTGTGACTCGCTATGGCCACAACTCCAAACACCTGGTTAAAGTCGGTGAAGTGGTCAATAAAGGTCAAGCAATAGCGCTAATGGGTAGTACAGGTCGTTCTACTGGGCCTCATGTGCATTTTGAGGTGATTAAAAATGGTAAGCATGTTAACCCAGAGCATTATGTGAGAAGAGCTAACAAGCCAGCTGCTACTAAAGGCACTTAAGTATAAGTGTTTTTGTTAGTGTTCAATGATCACGTTTATGAGCATTTATATCTGATAATAGCCTTAGCGCATAATTAGACTACACAAGCTAAGATCTTTAAGTTATTCTTATTTCCCTTAGGGACGGATCTCCAATAGAAACCCCCAAATTTAAATTGACTCAGTCGTAAATTTTAGAAGGTAGCTATGTTTGCACAACTTTTCAGCTGGATGTTTGGCACAAAAAATGACCGCGAAATAAGACGAATGAAAAAATCTGTCGTGGCTATTAATGCACTTGCATCCGAATTTGAGCAGCTATCAGATGAGGAGTTGGCTGGGAAAACAGATGTTTTTAGGCAGCGTGTGGAAAAAGGCGAAACTCTGGATCAGCTGTTGGTCGAGGCTTTTGCAGTGGTGAGAGAGTCAAGCCATAGAGTGCTGAAAATGCGCCACTTTGACTGTCAGTTGGTTGGCGGTATTGCTCTTCATAATGGCTCAATAGCAGAAATGAGGACGGGAGAGGGTAAAACGCTAGTTGCTACACTGCCGGCCTATCTTAACGCGCTGACAGGTAAAGGCGTGCATGTTGTCACGGTGAATGATTATCTTGCAAGGCGTGACGCGGAGTGGATGAAACCCTTGTACGAGTTTTTGGGCCTTACAGTGGGTATTGTAACTTCTAGGCAGCCACTTGAAGATAAAAAGAATGCTTATAAGTCTGATATCACTTATTGTACTAATAACGAGCTTGGCTTTGATTACCTAAGAGACAATATGTGCTTTCGTTTGGAGGATCGTGTCCAGAGAGGCAGAAACTTTGCAATAGTTGATGAAGTGGATTCAATATTAATCGATGAAGCGCGGACGCCTTTGATTATATCTGGGCCTAGTTCTGATAGTTCTGCTCTGTACACCAAAATAAATACGCTGATTCCAAGTTTGACTGAGCAAGCTTACGACGGGGGTAACAAAGATGGCCTTATGTCGAAGTTTTCGGACGATGAGGCGCGTAAAGAAACAGGGCACTTTTTTATAGATGAGAAGCAGAGGCAAGTTGAGTTAACAGAAATGGGGCATGAGCTGGTTGAAGAGAAATTGACCCAAATGGGTCTTATTCAGCCAGGCCAATCATTGTATTCAGCCAACAACCTGACTTTGTTGCATCACATTAATGCTGCGTTAAAGGCGCACTACTTGTTCCGAAAAGATGACCATTACATAGTTCAAGAAGGACAAATTGTCATTGTGGATGAGCATACGGGCCGACTTATGCCTGGTAGGAGGTGGTCTGATGGTATCCACCAAGCAATTGAAGCGAAAGAGAAATTAAAAATTCAGCAAGAAAATCAAACCCATGCTTCCACTACTTTCCAGAACTACTTTCGGTTGTATGAGAAGCTGTCGGGAATGACGGGTACTGCCGATACTGAGGCTTATGAGTTTCGTCAAATATACGGTTTGAATGTTGTGGTTATCCCTACAAATAAGCCCTTGGTTAGGAAAGACTTGGATGACTTAGTCTACATGACGCTAGATGAAAAGTATCAAGCTGTTATCGCAGATATCAAAGACAAAGCAGAGCACAAACGGCCAGTGTTGGTTGGTACTGCGTCTATAGAAAGTTCTGAGCTATTACACAAGCTATTGAAGAAAGAAGGCATCAAACATCAGGTCTTGAATGCCAAGTTTCATCAAAAAGAAGCTGAGATCGTGGCACAAGCTGGTAAGCCTGAGGCAGTGACGATTGCGACCAATATGGCAGGTAGAGGAACCGATATTGTACTAGGCGGAAGCTGGAAAGCTGAAATCGAACAGCTCAATAAGCCTAGCCAGGAGCAAATTGACGAGATAATGACTGCGTGGCAGCGTCGGCATGAACAAGTGATTGAAGCTGGTGGTTTGCATATCATTAGCGCGGAAAGGCATGAGTCACGACGTATTGATAATCAGCTACGGGGTCGAGCAGGTAGGCAAGGCGATCCTGGATCAACTCGGTTCTATCTCTCTCTAGAAGATAGCTTGATGCGAATTTTTGCATCTGACCGGATGCGTAACATGATGCAATCCATTGGTATGGAGAAGGGAGAAGCCATTGAGCATCGGTGGGTATCTCGCTCAATAGAAAATGCGCAGAAAAAAGTTGAGGGACGTAACTTTGATATAAGGAAGTCTCTGTTGGAATATGATGATGTTGCAAATGAGCAGCGTCAAGCTATCTACATGCAGCGTGATGACATACTCACGACGGATAGTGTCTTAGGTGATTTTACTGAGCTTCGTGAGGAGGTTGTTGGTGAGTTGGTTGGTCTTTACCTGCCATTTGGTGTAAGTAGAGAAAAGTGGGATGTTTCAGGGCTAGAGCGCACAATAGAGAATGATTTTCGTCTAGGTATTAAGATTCCTGAGGATCTCATTAATGCTAAAGAGAGTGTGCTAGATGGCATACTTTCTTTCATTTTGGAAAAGCTTACTGCTGCCTATAAAGAAAAAGAAACGGTATTTGAGTCCGCTGACCGTATGAGGCAGCTAGAAAAAGAGGTGATGCTCAGTGTTTTGGATCGCTTATGGAAAGACCATTTGTCTAATATGGAGCATTTACGAAGAGGGATACACTTGCGTGGTTATGCCCAAAAGAACCCAAAACAGGAATATAAAAGGGAAGCATTTGAGCTTTTTCAGACGATGTTAGGCTCTGCTAAGCATGAGATCGTTAAGACATTGTCATCGATTGAAATCAAGCAAGTTGAAGAGGTTGAGGCTTTTGAGCAGGCTCAGCTGGATTCTTCTTCCCCGGATTTGTTAGATACATCTCATCCGCCTGTCAATGAAAGCCAAAATAGCACTTCAGCACTTGAAGTTGGCGCAGAAAAAGATCAGAAACCAATGAGAGCACAGCCTAAAGTGGGTAGAAACCAAGCTTGCCCATGCGGATCTGGCAAAAAATACAAGCATTGTCATGGTAAAATGAGCGCATAAGATACTGGCTGTTTTCTGTTCAATTATGTCAGGGCTAGCTATACTTTGAAGTGAAGATTCGCCTTTAAGTCCGTAAGCAAGTATTTTAATTGCTTGTTCGTAATAGGGTGTGTTTATTTTAGAAGTATGGAAAAGCTGTTAATTATAGAAGAGTCACCAGAGCTATCTGATAGGATGGCTGCTTCTATCAATTCAAAAAGTGGGATCACGGTAGAGAAAGCCGGAAGCTTAGCACAGGCAAAAAGTATTCTGTCCGAATCTGGAGAAGAGTTTTTTTGCGCACTGGTAGATGTTGAAATGCCTGGCTCTCCACATACAGAAGCAATTGAATATCTGCGGGAGTTTTATCCAGAGCTCTCTTTAGTGGCAATAGCGAATAAAATAAATAACGCATTAAGAGAAGATATTCTCCAGTTAGAAGTAGCAGACTATGTTCTAAAGTCTGGTAATCATAGTTTGGATTACATTACCTCCCTGGTTGTCAGACTATATAAGAATCCCAATATACAAGTCCTTGTGGTGGATGACTCCCGGATGGCACGCCTAGAAATGAGTCGGCTGCTTAGAGTTCAACGATATGATGTGCTGGAAATTTCTTCCGGCGAAGCTGTGTTTTCGAAGTTAGAGAGTCACCCGCGTATAAAGTTAGTGTTGATGGACTGTTTTATGGAAGGTATTTCGGGTATGGCTGCGACCGCTAAAATCCGAGAGCTTTACTCGAAAGACAAGTTGGCCGTTATTGGTGTTTCCTGCGGAGGTAGTCAAAATATCTCAGCAGACTTCATAAAAAGTGGGGCGAACGACTTCCTTACAAAGCCTTTTTTGCCGGAAGAGTTTTATTGTCGGGTGAATCAAAATGTAGAACTCATTGAGCAACATGCTGCACAGTTAAAGTCCAATGATTTGAAAAATGTAGTGATGGGTATGGCTGCACATGATGTTCGAGGCCCAGTTGGTTGCATCAGGAGTTTAGCTAAGCAATTATTGAAAAAGGTGGATATCCCTGACCAGTATGACCGCATGCTCAATATGATTGTGAACTCTTGTACTGATGTCGTCGAATTAATGGATAGCCTATTAAACATAGCTGTAGTAGAAGATGGTAAAGTCAGTATAAAGCCAGAAGAAGTTTGCTTAAGCACTTTGGTGAAAGACCGGATTGCTATTTACCAGTCACAGTTTGATCACAAACATATCAGGGTTACTTCTAATCTCCCCCTACTTTCAAAACTAGTATGTGACCCATATAGAATTGTTCAAGTAGTCGATAATCTGATATCTAATGCCCTTAAATATTCTCCTTTGAGCAATGAGGTGAATATTACCTTGTTTGAACGAGGGGGCTGGCAACAGTTTGAGGTAATAGACAGAGGTTGTGGTATAGCGGAGGAGAATATTCCTAAACTATTTGCTGCTTACCAAAGGTTTAATAATGAAACGACTGGTGGTGAGAGCTCGACTGGTTTGGGTTTAGTGATATGCAAAAATTTCATCGAAGCCCACCATGGAACCATTGGTTACAAACGGCCGGAAGGCGGGGGCAGCTGCTTTTACTTTATGTTGCCAACAGCTGGTCTAATGCAAACTCATCAAGCTTAGTTTCAATCAATTTTTTGTATATAGATCAGTGTTTAGCCCTAACTGAGGGTTGGGTGTGTCGTCATTACCAATGAGCTCGATAGCTGATCAGAAATAATAGGATATCAAGGTCCACATCTGCAGCGTGGCCAGTATAGGGGTTATATACAAAGTTATTGATTTCTTCATTGTTAAAGTTGCTACTGGAGTTAACTGGTATGTTGTAGCTGGAGTTAATGTAACTGACTGCGCCTTCAATCACGCGTCCTTCTTTCCAAAGGTAACTAAACCCCAAACTGAGTACGCTCATGTCTTCAACAGGTACAATAAAGCCAAGCCTATCATTGGGTATTTGGCTGCTTTGCGGTTCGTACCCAGCACGCAATGCTAGCTTGTTATTAAATTGATGTTCTATACCAATTGCCCAGTTCCATACACTGTTGTAGCCCCTTGGGATATTAATAGAGCTGCCCGAAATATTTGTTTCTCCTAAAACAGGTAGTGCTAGGCCTAATAATCCTAGTACATCAACTGGTTGGCCAGATTTTAAGACCCAACTTTCCCAAACACCAGTATCGTTCCACTTTAAGTCGAAATTCACTTTCCAATCTGGAAAGATTTGTATACTTACACCAGTGCTAAAGTGTTGGGGGTAATCTAAGTCGATGGTTACATCGACTTCCTGTTCTTCAAATTGAAAATCATCTAATCCTAGGATGGCTAGTAGAAAAGGGTCTGCAGCGTCAAGCACTGAACCAGTTAAATCTTGGACGCCTTCTGAATAGGATACCTTTAGCTTTCCTCTTAACTTGTTTTTAGCTGTGCTTCTATAAACCATTCCCCATTTTAACCAGTCCGTTGGTTCCCAGAGTACCCCAATATTGAAGGACGGAGAAAAGTAATCTTGCACAGAAAGATCAATGCTTGCCAGTGTTTGCGTTGGATTTAAGCTGCCTGCACATACAAACTCATCTACCTGCAAAACGTTGCAGGTAGAATCCCGTAAGCTTTCTACGCCACCTAAGACTGCATTTGGAAATCTCAAGTCCGATTTAGCGCCAACTCCCATATAAGAAAAACCTAGAGAGAGTCCGACAGAAAGCTTTGGATTTACTTGCATCGAAACAGTAGGCGAAAAATAAGTGATGCGTGTCACGCCCACTTCTCTGTAGACGAATCGACCGGCGTCATTGTCATTCCTTACTGCGCCGGCGATTAATGGAGAATAGACTGAAGTACCGAAGGTGAACTTGGAATCTTCGGGAGAAAAAGATATCCCTCCGAAAGGCGGTGTAACAATAAAGGGGATTTCGATCACATCGCCACCGAAGTAAATACCAATATTTTCAATTTTACTTTTTTGGTTTGAGGCTGGATCTGAAAAGCCCTGGTTTAGCAGTTGGGTGGAGTAAGCATCTGAAGGCGTAAAGTTTGCTTCCAGGCGGGCATCTCCCAGTAGTGCTTTAAGCTCGAATTGCCTACCATCTAATAGACTCAGCCCCGCTGGGTTGAAGTGGATTGCATCGACACCGGGTGGGTCAGCTGTAACGGCGTTACCTAAGCTAATTGCTTTGGCGTTCCCCAAGTATAGATTTTGCCCAGGTACACTGGCAGCATTTTCACTAAGCAGTAATAGAAGGAGCAGCGAGCTGAATAGAAAAAGTTTAGTTTTACAGTCGTCATTTGAAAGGTGAGTCACTTTTAAAATACTATTTAAACGCATATATGCATTCCAGTTTTATAATGTTATTAGTCATTATGCATCTTTATAATTCTATTTTAATACTAAGCTGGGTGGTAGCTTTATTTTGTTAAATTCGTTATCTAGCTCTTACCCAGGGTATACCTGATTCTGCTTGCTTGAGAGAAAAGGTTGCATAAAGCCCATCCCAAAAAGTACTATTTTGCTTGTTAGCAGAGGTTTGATAGCCTAGGTGTTTTATACTAGTCTTTTTACAGGAGCCTTGAAAAGCTTTCAAGCGGTAGAAGGTACTTTGCTCTTTTTATAAGTTTAAAATCACTGTCACAGTATTGTAATTTTAACTAAATCATCGTATTTTTGGGGCTATCACCTACCACTAATTAGAATAGTTTGAAAGCTGCTAGTTCACAAAGCTTATAAAGTTATTTTTCATTGGGGTGAAAGTGGCGAATTAAAGGCTTGTTTGGTGCGAATACTGGCTTAACGAATCAAAAAAGATCATTAGAGAGACGAACTAACAGTTAAAAAGATAACTAACAGTTAAAAAGATAACTAACAGTTAAAAAGATATAGAAGATTTAAAAAAATTTAAGAAGTCGAAGTAAAAAAATAAAACGAGCAAATGCTCAATTCCAACAAATTAGTTGTGGAGATTTTGACAATGGAATTATTCAGTGCGCATATTCGTGAATCCGTTCGTCGTACCCTTTTTCTTTTTATCCTCATTCTCTCAGCATTTACCACACAGTCCTGCACCACCCTCCCAACAAAAGTAGACTTTAAACCCCACTCAGAAGCTTTGCTCACTGCTCGTCATTTTTCAGTTGATGTTCCTTCCTTTGATGGAAAAAAACTAAGAGCAACCATTTATCAGCCGGCGCTTGGGCCTGGTGATACTGCACCAGTGATCGTTCATGCTCATGGCTTTAATCTATTTCGCATGAGTAGCCCTAAAAGTATGTATGGTTTGTTTTTTTATACAGGGCAAGCGGCTTTAGAGGCTTGGAAGCAAGGTTACTGGGTTGTTAGCTTTGATCAGCGCGGCCATGGAGGCAGTGAAGGTAAAATAAGGGTGATGCACCCAGAATATGAAGTAAGGGATATGACTTATTTACTTAACTGGGTTGAGGAAAACTTACCTAGAATAAAATATGAGTCTGGAGATCCTCTGATTGGTATGATAGGCGAGAGTTATGGTGGCGGCGCTCAGATGATGAGTGTTGGGTTGGACCCTAGAATTGATGCGATTATACCTGTTACCACCTGGCATGACTTTCAAGAAAGTCTCGCGCCTAATCAGGTACCAAAGAGTGGCTGGTTAACAGCTATGGTGACTTTTGGTAATTTATTTAACCCTGGCAAATACGATCCTATCATAAACAAAGCATACTTTGACGCTCGAGGTGGTTCACTTGGTGAGTCTTTCTTTAATTATATGGGTACTCATGCCGCGAGCCATTCTTGTAATTGTGATTCTGGTTATACTCCTAAGGCAGACGCACTGATTATACAAGGCTTTAGAGATGTATTGTTTCCTATTAATCAAGCAGCTAAAAATTTTGATTGCTTGAAGCAGAGCGGTGTCGATGTTCGGTTAATTGGCACTCAAGATGGTCACCTGTTACCTTTAACGCAGTTTACGAGAAGTGTCGTACCTGGGTGGCATATGGAAGATACCATTCATTGTGGCGCTAGAAAAATAAACACAGTACAGATGGCATTAGATTGGTTTGATGAAAAGCTTAAAGGTAAAGTAGGTGCTGCTGATGGAATACCAAATGTATGCTTGACCCATGATTATAAATCGGGTTCAGTTTTTAGCCAGATCCCGATAGGAGGGGAGTTACTTTCCATTCCAGATACTAAGCTAAACTCTGGACTCCCCGGCTTGTTTGAGTTACCTATGGGCATTTGGGATCGGTTGGTTTCTTTGATACCCAGTAGAAAAAAATCCATAGAAGATGCAGGAAGTGGCGGCTCTTTTAGGCCCGCATTTGTTCCCTTGAAAGAGATTACAGAGGATGGTTTGGTTGCAGGTGTGCCGATAGCTGAGATTAAGATTGATTCTCCCAAGAAAGATGCCGTTGTCTTTATTGGTGTTGGGCTAAAGAGGGCTAACTCCCGGAGAGTTGAGTTAATTAGTGACCAGATTAATCCAGTTTATGGAAATGGCAGTCATAGCGTAGAATTGGCAGGCATCAGTAGCCGGCTAGAGCAGGGCGATATCATTGGTATATTGGTAAACGGTTACAGTAACCAATATCGCTTTAGTGGCTCTGGGTGGTTAACCAAAGCAAACATATCTGGAAGTATTAAGCTACCTATTCAAGATTTGTATAGCGATGAGTATGTCGTTCAAAGTTATGTCAAGCCTTAGCCTTGCTTAACACATATTCATTCCAGCTTAGGGTCAGATTTGCGTAAGGTAGCGGGCTTATTCTAGTGCTTCTACTGAAGAAAATTTGATGCGGAAAGTAAATAGGGGTGAGTTTCGGATTAAAAGATTCGTCGTTAACCAAACTGCCTGCTGCAAACTTGGAGGCCATTGTATTGCACTAAATAAGGCCTCCGGCTACCCGTCCGATTACATATCGGTTTCTGGGTTATAAATTGTTCTAGTCTCCTCGGCACTGTCATTTAAGGCTTGTTCCGAAGGGGCTGCCTCCTTTTCTGTATTATCTTCATTAGCCTCTACTACTACAGCTTCTTTTGGTTCAGCTTCATTTGCTGTTGCGGCTTTTTTGCTTTTTGTAGGGCTTTTCTTTTTAGCTGCCTTTTTCTTAGGTTTTATGCCATTAAGCTCTTTCTCTTTCTCTGAAACACTTTTCTCAAACTCTTTTTGAGCTTTTTGTAACACTTTTTTAAGGTTTAAAGAGTTTTTTAAGTGCATTGCCGCTAGTGTGGCTTCTTTTTTGTTTTCTTTTAGTGCTATCTTTGCTTCTTCAATGACATCTTTGCCGATTTCAATATCAAGCTTAACTTTATCAATTTGCTTCTCAAGTGATGCTGTGACTTTCTTTTTTGCTTTTGCTTTTAAGTCAGATAGCTTTTTCGCGTTTTGTGCTTGCTTTTTTCTTAGGCTTTCATATGATTTTTTCGCAGAATCTACAAGCTTTTTGGAATCTTTCACAGCTTTTTCATGTGCTTTGTGTAGTTTTCCGTTCAAAGAACTAATTTCTTTTTCAATGGATTGAACTGCTGCTACTGAAGGTGACTTTTTTTTAGGTTTGGTAACTTTTTTTACTGCGGGTTTTTTTTTGGCAGCTGTTGCTTTAGTAGCGGCTTTCTTGGTGGATTTTTTTAACGGTGCTTTCTTGCTAACAGTTTTTTTTGCAGTTGCTTTTTTAGCGGCAGCTTTTTTCTTGGTTGGCATATTTGTAACCTCAATCTCGTGGTAAAAAATTGAAATACCTCTTGCGAATGGAATTTAGAGTGCGTTCTAGCTCTCAATGTGACCTAGATTTCTATCTACGATAGTTTTTACGAGCTCGTGTATTCGCAACCAGGTTGTGAATCTCCTAAAACTTTATAGCTATGAGTACAGATGAAGCGAAAAATTCTATGCAGCTTTGAAGGAGCCTAAGATCTAAGCGATTATACTTAAACTAATATGAATATCCACACATATTTTAAATGTGGTGCTTTAAAGTATTGGAATCTTCGCCTATTTTTAGTAATGGTTTTCGGATAGAATCCACATTATTCTCATATTGAATCAAATGGGTATCTCATAATGAGAATGTGTTATCTAAAGACAGGGCGTAGTCATTTAAGGATTAAATTTTTTGGTAAGAGGTATCTGTGGTGAGAATGAAAAAATTAGTGGTCTGGCATCAAGATCATTCAGTTAGCATTAAGTTTTCGCGAACGCTGGTTAAGCATATTTCTTTTCTGGTGTTTTCATTTATGCTGGTTGTCGCTTCGCATGCGGAAACTAAGCTAGGTTCAAATCAAGAAAAAGTAAGTTATGCCTTGGGTGTAAAGTATGGCGAAGCTTTAAAGCAAGATTTTCAAGACAGTATATCTTTTGATTTGCTAATTGAGGGTATTCGAGATGCGGCAGAGGCTAAGCCTCTTCGCTTGACAGATAAAGAGATAGCACAAGTGCTCGCTGAATTTCAACAGCGAAGAATTTCGGAAAAGCAACAGGAGGTAAAAAAATTGAGTGAAAAAAATATCAAAGAAGGCGAAGACTTTTTGTCAAAGAATAAAACCAAAGACGGTGTAAAGACGCTCGAGAGTGGCTTGCAATATAAGGTCATTAAAGAAGGAGCAGGGGATAAGCCTCAAGCCAAAGATAAGGTCAGGGTTCATTATCATGGTACTTTAATTGATGGAACGGTCTTTGATAGTTCAGTTGAACGTGGTGAATCAATTGCATTTCCAGTAACTGGAGTCATTCGAGGCTGGACTGAGGCCTTGCAGCTAATGTCAGTTGGTGCTAAGTGGCAGCTTTATATTCCGCCTCATTTAGGGTACGGTGAGCGTGGAACGCCCGGTGGCCCTATTGGTCCAAATCAAACCCTGCTATTCGAAGTCGAATTGCTTGGTATCGAATAGGCTAATTTCAATATCTAAAGTACATGAATATAGAATAACGGTTAGGTTTTCCCTAGGTGCCACTATAGTGTGTATCTAGGCATAAGCCTGAGCGCGGTTTTGTAGTCTTTCGGGTGTGCTTTGAGATACAAAGCCTCATTATTCATATTTATAAAAATAGCTGTAGCCGTCAGACGAAATGCAAATAACCATTTTTTTTTCTGGGATATAGGTCAGGCTAATTGGGCTAATCCCGGTTGGGCGGAAAGAAGTCTTAATTGGGATTCTCCAAGTTTTTAACAGCTTGCTGGGGTTCAACTGGTAAAGTTTGATTTCTCTAATTGAGTTGCCGATGACTAGGTAAGCTTCGTCTCTGCTAAAATTGACCGCTGTGATACTCGAGGCACGATTGTTTTTTTCCAGCAAGCGTTGCCCTGACTTAGAGTCCCAAAGGTAGTACTTGTCATGCTGGCCAGCTGTGAAAGAATAAGTTGCCTTGGGAGATAGTTTTACCTGGTTGACATGGTATTTATGTTTCCAGCTCCTGAGCTCTTTACCTGTTTGCAGGTTCCACAGTCTTGCTAGGCCATCTTTACTTCCCGTGAGCCCATAACGACCACTATTTGAAATTGAAACGCTGGTAATTTTGGCGTTATGCTGCAGCGAGCGTGTACTGTCAGCGTCCCTGATATCGACTATAAGCGCGTCGCCATTACTTAGGCCAACGAGAGCGATATAGTTGTTTAACGAGATTGCGGTGCTGGTGATATGTGCTGAGGCTTTCCAAAATCGAAATGACTCGCCTGTGGTTGCGTTCCAGAATGCTAAGTCTTGATTTTGAGCGGTAATCCCTACTAAACCGTTCGGTGAAAGTGACACGTGGGTTAGCTGGCTAAAGTCCTCAGAGTGATTCCAGTTGTAAAGTCTTTCTTCCCTATCTAGGCTCCATAAGCTACCGCCATGATGTATGGAGGCGATAAGAGCCAGATCGCCTTCCCT
>JAYPYM010000046.1:15620-22465 GCA_038135915.1 Gammaproteobacteria bacterium | reverse complement strand
TTACTCATCTCAGGATCAGCTCCATCTGTTGAATAGCAAACAGTAACAGTATCTAACATCGACAACTTTACTTCACCGCCATTGGCGTCGAAAGTGTAGCCATCTGATGGGTTATCAAAGATATCTTCCTGTGTCGGTGGTAATAGTTTGCACCCTGTGGTGGTAAAGACACTTGCTGCCAATATAAAAATAGTTGGATTAAAATAAGTTGGTAAAAACATACGTATGTTCATTTTTTTATACCCTTTTATATTCAGATTTATTTATTTCCTTTTCATCTACTACCTGTTTAACAACCTAACACCAGCTAAATAACTTAATACCAGTTAAATAACTAGGGTAAGGCGTTAGATCTGATCTCTGTTGAATAGATGAGCGTACCATCGCCTTCCTTACCGATGATTCTGAATCTAACAACTGTATCCTCGCAGGCATCAGAGTCGCAAAAGGCATCATAATATCCACCGGTTACTTTGCCTCTAGTCAGCCTCAAATTCATTTCGATGAATCCACTTTGTCCGTCACATGAAAAACTGATAGGATTGCTTGTTTTCATGTCACCTGTACCTGAAGAATTTACAATACCTGATGCAGAACCATTACCGATACAGCCTTCTAGAACAGCTGAGTTTGCTGTGAAAGTTGTTCTTGCAGTGGGAGGGAAAAAGCTATTAATTGTGGCTTTCCAATTTGCAGAACCCGACTCAAGGTCTGAATTATTTGGGTTAATCGTCCAGTTAAATGTCCCATCGGGAGGATTACAATTGTTAAATGCACATTCTAGTGATGTAATTAACCGGTCAAGTAAAGATTCATACTCATAGAAGAATTTTTCTGTGCCTACAAAGGGGTCGGGATCACAGGTATCGCCTATTCCGTCGCCATCACTGTCGTTTTGAGTTGCATTAGGGTTGAAAGGGCAATTATCTAGATTATCTTCAATACCATCTTGATCTGTGTCAAATAGTGAGTCACACACATCTCCGATACCATCTTTATCTCCGTCAGTTTGATCTGGGTTGGGTGCATCTGGGCAATTGTCTTTTTCATTTTCTACTCCATCATTGTCTGCATCTAAATCGCATGCGTCTCCAATTCCATCTTGATCAGCATCAATCTGATTAGAGTTCGCATCTGAAGGACAGTTGTCGATGTCATCTGCTATACCATCATTGTCTGCATCGTCATCACAGGCATCCCCCACACCATCATCATCTTCATCTAATTGATCAGTATTTGGGTTGATAGGGCAGTTGTCATTTACATCAGGAATAGTGTCATTGTCTGTATCAGTTTGGGATGCTGGATGATCGCAGTTTAAGAAAAATAACGCAGACCGATTGACCAGCTCTGAAGAGTCCAATGAGCGCCATCTGAAAACCAGCTTCACTTCTTTAATAACTGATTCGCCAGTTTCGCCAGTCTCACAATAAAGATCTATGTTCTGATCGTATGTTTGATTTCCCTCGCCTTTGCATCTGCCATTATCTAGCGCTGGAGTTTGACCATTAATCGTGTAACACACATCCGTAGCACTTAAGGCGCTCAGCTTGACTTTTCCTTGGTCAGTATCAAATGAAGTGCTGGCTGGTGGGTTGACAAATATTTGCTCATTGGTAGGTGGTGGTTGATCACAACCAAACAAAAAATATGAAAGCAATACTAGGATAGTTAACTTAAAGTTAATATCCTTTGAAAGATATCGGTTAAATAAATGCATTGAAGTGACTCCTATTATTGGTAGCAGAATTTTGGTTTATTTAAGGCACTTTTTTTGAATCAATTCTTGTTTATCAATCAATGGGTACACCCTTCTAGTGTGTCCAATAGCTTTGCATTATATTTAAGCCTTTGTGTTCCAACACTCCCCCTTTGGGGGGAGTGTTGGGAATAAATATATTCAAGATACTGGGGTTAATCTAACCCCATTTTCTGGTCAGTAGCCTTTCTTGACTGTGAGTTCACCCCGTTGTTAAACTCTAGAAACGTTTTATCTATTCCTAATTATGTGCCAATTAAAAAAGGGTAATCATCTAATGAAATTTGTTTTAGCTGATGATCATGCCATCGTTCGGCAAGGCATTAAAACCTTGTTATCTCGAGATTCAATGTTATCTTGTGTCGCTGAGGTCGATGATATTGACTTGGTAATGGATGCCGTCGAGCAACAAGCCCCTGATTTGCTCATTTTGGATTATAAGATGCCGGGTGGTGATGCTTTTGCAACGGCACTCAAGCTGAAAGAAGAAAAACCAAATTTGAAAATTATTTTCTTCACAGGTATTCATTCACTTGAATTACTCAGTAAACTATCCCAAGCAGGTTTTGATGTTTTGTTGCTTAAAGCAGATGCGCCTGAGGAATTACTTCGCGCAATTCGAGAAATCAATAAAGGTAAAAAATTTGTTTCTCCATTGGTTAAGAATGAAATACAAAAAACAGAAATTGGTTTAACTGGTCGAGAGCTTCAGGTGCTAAATCTCATATTAATGGGGTGGCCACGTAAGGAGATTGCAGACCATTTGGATATTTCAGCTGAAACCGTTAAGACTTATCGTAAAAACCTGATGAGAAAGCTTGATGCCCATACAGCAACAGAGATGATTATTAAAGCGCGAGAGCTCAGTTTGGTTTAGGCTCACACTAGGGGATTTAAATGGCATAAGGAATATAGATAGAAAAAATTGATCCTCTTCCAACCATGGATTGTATCGAAAATGAATACCCCTGTTGTTTGCACAACATTTTGGTAATTGCTAAACCTAACCCAAAGTTATGCTGCGAAGAAACCGCCGTTGATTTTCCTCTTTCGAAAGGTAGGGTTAACCTCTCAAGATCTGACTTTGCTATTCCAATACCTGTATCCAATACTTGTAATTCTACTCCTTTAGCGCGTCTTCTCATGCCCACCAGTACCTTACCATATTGAGTATATGCAATTGCATTTCTCACCAAGTTATCAATGATGCGTGCCAAAATAATGCGTGACCCCGTGATTGTTGCAGTGGTAGTGGCTAATCTTAAGGTTAAACCTTTTGATCTTGCGGCATGAATATGCCGAGAAAATAGCTCTTTAAATAAATTTTCAAGATCAATTCGGGCGTTAGATTGATTCAGCTGAGAGCGAGAGTTTGTAAGCGTGGCATTTAATATTTGGTTCAGATATTCAAAAGCAGAATCAATTTCTTTCATCACCGATTTGTCGGTAAGATCATCCTTTATCGATGCTAAGACAGCGCGAATCGTAAACAATGGTTGATGCATATCATGGCTGGCTGAAGCAAATTGCATTGAATTTTTTAATGACTGTTCTTGAATTTGTTTTTTCTCACTTTCAACTTTAGCAACCGATTCCATATCTGAAATTTTTTCTTCTAGTAACTGCATTGCTGTCAGTCTAGAAGCTTCTTCACGAGATTGAATAACATGCATCTGATAAGCCAAACCAAAGTAAAAAAGGAAGCCTTCTAATAAAATTCCAGCTGCATAAACATGGGTCGAGTTAGTGAGCCAAGTAAATAAATTGACATCTGAGTGTATCAAGACAAAACAAGACAACCCAATCCCATAACATAGCCAACCTGCTAAATAAAAATAGGCTGAAGGTACTTTGTGCTTGATACTTGTATAACCTGTCAGAACTAAAACACATAACGTGAAGGGGCAAATGAAGAGTGACATGAACTCAACGACTGCAGCACTATTAAACATAATAGTAGCTGGGATAGAGGCTAACCAACCAGCCATGGAAGCCAATACTAAGCGATCCAATGTGGGTGAGTTTTCACGAAGGCAGAGCGCTTTTCTGATAACCTGTAGGATAGATAGAGCAGTAGGTACACCGACATAGTAAGATAATGCATAATCAATAAATGGATAATTGGGGAATAAAAACCGAAAATGATAACCATCATGGTGTGTTACGGATAATGCGCTCCAAAAAACTGCGCTACAGTAATAAAGGTATAATGAGTTTTTTGTTGCAATATATTGTGAGAAATTCGTTACCAAGAGTGTGCCTAAACAAGTAAGAAAAAAAATGATCCAACAATAATCATATAATTGCTCTTTGGTCTTCGTCTCTAGTGTGATCAAGCGTGGTATCATTCGTATACTCATTTTCTCCAGTTGAATGAATATCTCTTTCTCCTCACCGGCCTCTAGTTGTATTTCAGCGAAAAGGTGTCGATGATCAATGCTGCGTTGATCGTAGGGGCCATTGCCGTGGTACTCAAAAATGGTCGTTACCTGGCGTTCCTTATGTTCAAAAAATCTTAAGAGTTGGGGTGTCCTAATGCCGGTTGCAAAATGCCACTTTCCGGCAATATCCGATGTATTTCTGACTTTGAATGCATACCATTGAGTTGTTTTCTTAAAAGATTCATTGATAATGGGGTTCGTGATAGGTCTAAAGTCTGACTTTCGCTGTAGCACCTGAGTAATCGAAAAAGCCTCTTCGCCATTAAGTTGAGTCATAAAAGCTGTTATATTCTTAGGGCTGTTTCGCCCAGAAATTAAACCCAAGATAGGCGCATTTTCCAATCCTGCAGATTGTAATGCTTCAGAACATTTTCCCAGGCTTGGTAGAAAGGTAGCTAGAAAAAGGGTTGTTATTATAATGATTATTTTGCTGAGCATTCTTCAATGACATGATTTATGTTAATCAGAGATCAGGCATCATTTTTGGTCTCTGAAGCAAGTAGTATTTGTACACAGAGCTGATATCTGTGATATTACTAAATCGATCGTTATTTTGTTCTTGTCACATCCACAGAGATTTCTAACATTTGTTTTGATCCGCCACCAAAAATAACACCTTTTAGGGGGGTTACATCGGAGAAATCGCGTCCCCAGGCGGTTGTGATATGTTGTTCACTGCTGGCTTTATTGTTGGTTGGATCGAAATCAAACCAGCCACTGCCTGGTACATAAACTGAGAACCAAGCATGGCTGGCATCCGATCCAACCAGCTTTTCTTGCCCTGGAGGGGGTAACGTTTCAATATAGCCACTGACATAACGGCAAGCGAACCCTAAAGAACGCAGACAGCCAATGGCGACATGAGCAAAATCTTGACAGACACCATGCTTGTTATGTAGCACTTCGTGTAACGGTGTTGCGACGTCAGTAGAGTCTGGATCATATCTAAATTCTGAGTGAATTCGTTGAGTGAACTCCATCACTGAATCAAGAAAGGGCCTGTTTTTTTCAAACGATGGCTCAGCATAGGCGCGTAGTTCAGCTGTCTGTTTGACTAATGGTGAGTCGACCATAAATTCTACCATTTTCAAGCTTTCGATTGTGGACCTTGCTACCAGCTCTTCATAAACTTCTCCACACAAAAGGCCGCTGTTTAGTGTTAATGGTGTCGGTGGAGATACCTCAACTTCGCTATTTACTGTTACCTCCAGCGCTAGATGTTCCCGTTGAATTGAAAAGTGGCAAACCTGGTTTCCAAAGTAATCTTCGCGCGTCATCATGGTGGATGGTGTTGGGGTAATCAAAATATCTCGCTTGACACAGCTTTGTGTCACCGTATTTCTGGGTAACATATGACCCATATTATAACAGTGAGAAATCTGATCATCGTATTTATAACGTGAAGTGTGTTTGATTTGATAGTTCATTATTCGAGATCCCATCGCCCATTATTCAGTATTTGTGGGCTGTCGCTGTGGTCGAAATAACGGTCTGATATTGTATCTGATGTTTTTAATAGTTGCTCTTGAGATCGAGCCAATAGTTGCTCCAATGCAATTCGACTTCCCAAGGCTTTGGGTGCGTTAGCTTCTGCGTCTAGTTCGTTGTTATTTGATGATGCTCTTGTATCAGTTACCGATAGTTCAGCAGGATCGCAGCTTCGCACCGCCGTCATGACATCGAGTAAATACTTCGACCATTTTGGTAATACTTGTCTTTGTTCTAAACCTAGTATTTTCTCAGAATGTTCTACTAGTGTCTCTAGTTGAAATATAAGGGATCTCGGGTTGCTACGGTCAAGAATCGTAAACTCTAATCCATAAGTCATATCAAGTCGGGCTCGGTATCTGCGTCGATAGGTCATGTTCGATTCTAAACAAATTAATACATTTTCCAGCAGAATACTTTGTTCGTCTGGCGGCAATGTTTTGATCAGTGTAGCGCGTAGTAAGATACAGGTTTGCAGCGCACGTTCAAGTCTTCTGCCCATATCGAAGAATCGCCAACCTAGGGTGCGAACCATACTTTCATGCATGACGCCAGAAATGGCCATGAGATCTGTAACAAGTGGATCTAACACTTCTTCAGGTGCAGAGTTCATAGTATTATTCAGCGAGTATTCTAATCGAATCAATTCATCGCGTAGGTCATTGATGATGCCAATCACATCGGTTGACATCATTTCTTTAATTTCATCTGCAGATGTGATCATGGCTTGCAGGCTTGAATGAACGGATCCAACTCGGTTGGCATCTAATATAATAGACTTTAGTTCTTGTTCTGGATGATTCAGTAAGTCCGGATCAATTTGTGTGAAACCGGGATAGGTGGCTGTGATTTTTGTGATGGCTAACAAAAGCTGTTGATATACTTCGCTAGGTAGTTCATCGTCGCTGTCCGATGTGGTGAAAATGGTTCTTAATAATCTTAGCGACGATTCTGCGCGTTCAGCATATCGTCCCATCCAAAACATATTTTCAACCACTCGGCTGGTTAGATCTGTTTCTGGTGGGGTTTCTCCAGCAGCCAGCACATCGCGCATAGGCCTATCGACAAAAATCTTAGGTTCGGAAGTGATGATCCAAGTATCTTTACTGCATGAACCCGTCTGATTTGTAATGACCAGGGTGTCTGCTTCTGTGCCC
>JAYPYM010000046.1:3663-15610 GCA_038135915.1 Gammaproteobacteria bacterium | reverse complement strand
GTGCCCACCCGAGTTAACCCCCCTGGCATGGTCATATAGGAGTTACCCTCGGAAATGGTAAAGCTTCTTAGTACCGCAGGTCTCACTACTAGTCCGTTGTTATTCCAACTAGGTAACATAGAAGGGCGATGTATTTGCTGTGCAGTAAAATGAAAGGGTGATTGTTGAATCTGTTGTTTTAACTCTTCTTTTTGTTTCAAAGTTAAAGACTGAACACTGATGGTGGTACGAGGGCCTGACCGGTAGCAGGGTTTTACTATCCATTGATCAAACTCTTGAAGTAGACGATTTAAATCTTTAGGGTCTCCGCACCATAAGGTTTTCGGGCTTTTTAACCGTAGCTCTCTTCCCAGCAATGCTTTACTGATGTCTGGTAAGTACTTTAAAAGTGAAGGTGTTTCAAGAATGCCAGAACCTAAGGGGTTAGCGAGTGTTACATTCCCTCTGCGTATTACGTCAAGCAAACCAGGAACGCCAAGTTGTGACTGGCTCTTTAACTCAACCGGATCACAGAATGCATCATCTACACGCCTTAAAATTACATCAACTCTCACCAGTCCGCTCAGCGTTTTCATCCACACATAGCCATCTCGAACCGTTAGGTCGATACCTTGAACCAAGGGAAAGCCTAAATAATTAGATAAATGTGCGTGTTCAAAGTGGGTTTCATTATATGCCCCAGGCGTTAAGACCACGACTTGCGGTAGTTCACTTTGTGGGCAAAGGTGGTTTAAGGTGTGACGTAGGGTATTAAAGAAGTTAGAGAGCCTATGGACATGACTTTCTCGAAATAAACTAGGGAACACTCGCCCCATCACTACTCTATTTTCAAGTGCGTATCCTGAGCCGCTGGGTGCTTGAGTTCTGTCTCCAATTACAAGCATCTCACCATTCTGATCACGAAGCATATCTGCTGAGTGTATGACAAGATGGTTTTCTCCGTTTAATGCGATGCCATAGCATGGGCGTAAAAAGGCTGGGTGACTATATAAGAGTTCAGGGGGAATGATTCTATGCTTGATCAGTTCTTGAGGGCCATATAGATCTTTCAGAATGAGATTAAATAACTCTGCACGCTCTATGAGTCCGCTTTCTATGTTTCGCCACTCTTCACTTTCTAGAATATATGGAATTGGATCGAGTGCCCATGTCTGAGAAGTGTCTGTATTATTGTAAACTTGGTATGTGGCACCATCGTCACGGAGGATGTGCTGCACTTTTTCATGTCTAAGTGCTATTTGGTCTTGGCCCATCGATTGGAGGCTTTCGATAATAGGTTGCCAGTGAGCTCGAATTTTACTTGGTTGGGAAAAGGCCTCGTTGTAGGTACCATCTACCCAGTTAAAACCCAGACCAGAGGCGCTATCAGTATTCGATACTACGCCTTGATTTCTGTTTGACATCATTTAACCTTAAAAATCACTTGTTGAAATACGAACCTCGTCTTAAAGACATTGCAGCGGAATTAATCATCAGCTTCGTATAATTATGGAAATATATCTGAGCCGTCAAGAAATTATCGGATTAAGTCCTACGTAAATCAAAAGTGTGTGGGTAATCAATAGAGGCTTCTACTTCATCAATATCAATTTGACCAACTTGGTGGCGATGTTCTACTAAGCTTCGTTCCAAGTTGCCACTATGATTAATGTTTTGTACTGGTACACCGTGGGCAGTCAAGTCAAGGGGGGTGTCTTGTTTAATGACAGCCTGAGTATGGCTTAAATCATCAAATCTATTATGACGGCGAGATTCAGCTTCAGCGGCATTGACTGGCATTTGTTCATAGCTTAATCCACCTGGGTGAGATACATGGTAAGTACAGCCTCCAATACTGCGGTGATTCCAGGTGTCTATGATGTCAAACACTAACGGAGAATGAGTGTTAATAGTTGGATGTAGCGCAGAAAAGGGTTGCCATGCACGATACCTCACACCTATAACATATTCTCCTTTACGACCAGTGGGAATAACAGGCATTCTACGCCCGTTACAAGTCACGATATAGCGAGCTTCTATAAAATTATTCAGTTTTAATTGAACGCGTTCCACCGAAGAGTCCACGTAGCGGGCGGTACCCATACTACCTACTTCTTCTCCCAAGACGTGCCAAGGCTCTATCGCAGAACGTATTTCGATACCGATGTCATCTAACTGAATTCTTCCATAACGAGGGAAACGAAATTCATAGAAAGGTGTCAACCAGTCTAATTTAAAAGGGTATCCCTGCTGATTGAGGTCTGCGACCACATCTTGTAGGTCTTTCCAAACATAGTGCGGTAGTAAAAATCGATCGTGCAATTCGGTGCCCCAGCGAACCAGTTGTTTCTGATAGGGCTTATCCCAAAAGCGTGCTAGCAAACAGCGCACCAGCAATGTCTGAACTAATGACATTTGCCAGTGAGGCGGCATTTCAAAGCCTCTTAATTCTACGATGCCTTGGCGCCCGCTAGCTGAACCGGGTGCATAGAGTTTATCGATACAAAATTCTGTACGATGGGTATTTCCGGTAACGTCTATTAATAAATTTCTTAGAATACGGTCCACCAGCCATGGTTTATCTGCTCCTGACTTGGGTAATTGGCTGAATGCAATTTCTAACTCGTATAGTGCTTCGTCTCGACCTTCGTCTACCCGAGGCGATTGACTGGTGGGGCCGATGAATAGCCCTGAAAATAAATAAGACAAGCTTGGGTGATGTTGCCAATAGGTAATAAAACTTTGTAATAAATCGGGCCGCCGAATAAATGGGCTGTCCATTGGGCTGGCACCACCTAGTGTAATATGGTTCCCGCCACCGGTACCCGAGTGTCGCCCATCCAGCATAAACTTTTCAGCAGATAATCTAGACTGCTTTGCTACTTCATAGAGGGTTTTGGTGATATGTACCTGATCACGCCAACTCTTGGCAGGGTGAATGTTAACTTCTATCACGCCAGGGTCTGGGGTAACTAGCAGTTTGTTGATTCTTGGATCTTTGGGTGGCTCGTATCCTTCTAGGGTGATGGGTATTTGTAGTTGCTCTGCAACCTGTTCAATGGACTGAATAAGTGAAATATAGTGTTCGAGGTGGTGAATGGGTGGAATGAAAATAAACACCTCACCGCCTCTCACTTCGATACATAGAGCGGTTCGAATGATTTCGTTTGTAGAGATGCTGGCCGGAAAAACATTGGCTTCTTGACGTTTTGATTCGATCCCAAGCGGTTCGTTATGTTGGAATGGATCTCGCTCAGGTGTTAGGCCTTCTGAGGCTTGCTCAGCTAGCGGTAGACTTTCCAATGGCAAGCGTAGCCCGATTGGAGAGTCGCCCGGACATAAAGTAAGCTTTTCCCCACGAATGGGCCATCTTGAAGTTTGCCATTTTGGTGCTTGCATTGCTTCTGCTAGCGGGCGTTGATCGCTAGGGCACCATCGTAAGGGTATAACAACGCCAACTGCTTCGTCTAAGCCTTGGCTGAGTATGCGGGCCAGTCGTTTTCGTGCAAGATCATCTTTAAGGTCAGCTTTTTCAAGGTCGAGATTCGCAGGCAGTGACTGCTCTTTCCATAAATAGTACATTGCGTCTTCATAAGCGGGTATTAAGTAATCACTATCAATGCCCAGCTGGCCGCAGAGTAATGATGAAAACTCAAAGACTTCACTCATCTGGAAGTTTGGTTGCTCAGAATTGTTTGAGTTCCGTGAAAAGCCTAGCAAATTAGGGTTGTGCCACATAGGCTGCCCGTCCGTACGCCAAAAACAGCCGAGCGCCCAACGAGGTATTTCTTCCCCCGGGTACCATTTACCTTGACCAAAGTGTAATAACCCGTTGGGAGCAAATTGTTCGCGCAGTCGCAGAGTTAGGTCTTTGGCTAAGGCTAGTTTGTGTGTACCAAGTGCCTCTGTATGCCATTGGTTTGATTCACGATCGTCTATGGATACAAAAGTAGGCTCTCCGCCCATGGTTAAACGAACGTCTTTGCTTTCCAATGCGGAATCAATTTGATCTCCTAATTCAAGAATAGCGCCCCACTCACCAGCTTGGTATGGTTTGGTCACTCTTGGATCTTCTTTGATTCGGGTGACTTGGTTTGAAAAACTAAACGCTACTTCACATAAATCTGTCGATCCTTCAATCGGTGCTGCGGTGCGGGGGTCTGGCGTGCATGCTAAGGGAATGTGGCCCTCACTTGCAAAAAGGCCTGAGGTAGGGTCGAGGCCGACCCAGCCTGCGCCTGGAATGTAAACTTCAGCCCAGGCATGTAGGTCGGTAAAGTCTTGCTTCGGACCGTCAGGCCCCTCTAGGGGTTTTTCATCTGAGGTGAGTTGAACCAAATAACCTGAAACAAAGCGTGCTGCTAAGCCTAAATGGCGAAATATTTGAACGAGTAACCAAGCTGAGTCTCTGCAGGAGCCTTTTAATCTAGTGAGTGTCTCTTCTGGTGTTTGAACGCCGGGCTCCATACGGATGCCATATTCAATCTCTTTCTCTAATTTTTGGTTGATTGAAACAAGAAAGTCATTCGTGTTACTGGCTTCCTTAGGGATTGAGTCAATCCACTGTGCAAACTTTTCACCAGCCGGTATTTTTTCTAGGTAGGGTTTTAATCCTTGTGATAGCTCATCTGGGTATGTAAAGGGGAAGGTTTTTGCATATTCTTCGATAAAGTAGTCAAATGGGTTTATGACATCTAAATCGGCTATCACCTCAACATGAATATCGAGTACATTCGATGCTTCTGAGAAGACCAGTCGTGCTAGGTAGTTACCAAAAGGGTCCTGTTGCCAGTTGATAAAGTGATCTTTGGGTAAGACTTTTAGTGAGTAGCTGTGAATCTTCGTACGGCTATGAGGCGCCGGTCGAAGACGTAAAATGTGAGGATTTAGCTTAGTACGGCGATCGAATTGATAGGTGGTTCGATGATTTATCGCGACACGAATTGTCATATTACTCCCAATAAAACCAGTTATCGCTAAAGACAAGATGAAGATTTGCTATCTCTAGTTGCAAGTGTCCTAGCCAGTCAACAAAGGGCTGGCCCAAATTATCATGAGGTATTTCTTTCAGTGCCGATCGCTTTAATTTGTTTAAATGTTTAACTGCAGTTTCATTGCGAGGTAAATTTATAGCGCATTCCAGGAGTGCATTGACACAGAAGCTAACGGTTCTTGGGAAGTGTGGATCTTCTAGCATGAAACGCACGGCCCCTGGGCCATTGACTGAGGTGCGCACTGTCCTTTGGTAAGAGTGGTGGGCGCTGAGTGAATGCAGTATACTGCCCCATACCAGGTGGGATAGCTTGGTGTCTGAAGCTTTGCTTTGGTGTAATAACATGGTAGCCCCTGACTCCAATATACGTGAAGTCATATCAGCTCGCTCAATATTACTGCCAAGTTGAAAAAACTGCCAGGCTTCATCCCTACGCATGGCGCCTTCAATCAAGCCATGAACCTTATGGCAGTCCTGTGCAACAGTATCAAGGAATTCATGTCGGTTTGTACGATTAATGCCTTGTTGGATATTCTCTTCCATAAAAAGAGACAGTTCGTTTACTGTCTCCCAGGTCTCCGGTGGCATAACATCTCGGGTAGTTCGTACATTTTCTCGTACCATTTTTAAACATTGAATCATTGCACTAGCATTATCTTTGTTTGCTAACAAAAATTTGATGATATTTTTTTCAGAACGATGCTGGTATCTATCTGAGAATTCTTTTTCTGCATTGTTGAGAATAATTAAATTATACCAGCTTAAATCGACGTTTTGCGGTAAATCTAGCAACAAAAGGGTATAGTTTCGCACCAGCCTAGAAGTGTTTTCTACTCGCTCTAAATATCTGGCTGCCCAGTATATACGTTCTGCAACTCGAGACAACATGATTAATTTAATAGACTCCCCATTGATCAGCCTGTGATGATTAGGTCCCAGTGTCAACAACCCAGGTGTCTTTGCTACCACCACCTTGGGAAGAGTTAACGACAAGCGAGCCCTTGCGCATAGCAACTCTTGTCAGTCCACCTGCGGTAACATAGGACTCTTTACCTTGCAATATAAAAGGACGCAAATCCAGATGTCTTGGCTCTACCAGATTTCCTTCCACTAGCGTTGGAGCAACAGAAAGCTTTAGCGTGGGTTGAGCGATGTAGTTTCTGGGATTTGATTTAATTAAGGCTTTAAATTGATTGAGCTCTTTCTTTGTGGCGTGAGGGCCAATCAGCATGCCATAGCCGCCTGACTCGTTTGCTGGTTTAATCACCAATTTGTCTAAATTTGCAAGCACGTGATCTCTTTCTTTGGGGTCCGCGCAGACAAAGGTTTCTACATTAGAAATTAAGGGCTCTTCATCCAAATAATATTTAATGATTTTGGGCACATAAGCATATATGACTTTGTCGTCCGCGACTCCAGCACCTGGTGCGTTTGCAAGTGCTACTTTTCCACTTTTCCAAGCCCTCATTAACCCCGGTACGCCCAAGACTGAGTCTTTATTAAACACTTCTGGGTCTAAATATAAATCATCAATTCTTCGGTATATGACGTCCACTTGTTGTAAGCCGTCAATACTTTTCATATACACAGAGTTGTCTTTTACGATTAAATCTGCGCCTTCAACCAGCTCAACGCCCATTTTTTGTGCTAAATAAGCGTGCTCAAAATAAGCCGAATTAAAAATGCCAGGCGTTAAAACCACCACATGGGGTTGTTTTAAGCGTCTCGGGGACAAAGATGAAAGCATGCTCAGTAAATGGTCGGGGTAATCATTTACAGGTTCGATGGCAGTGGTTTTAAACAATTCTGGGAATACGCGCTTTGTGACTGCTCGATTTTCAAGCAAGTAGGACACGCCAGATGGTACACGAAGATTGTCTTCTAAAACGAAAAATTGGCCGCTTTCATCTCTGACTAAATCACTACCGCAGATGTGTGCCCAAACACCATGTTTGGGTGAGGCGCCAATACACTCTTTTCTAAAGTTTTTTGATTGCTTAATTACATGCTCGGGAATGATTTTATCCTTGAGAATGCGTTGGTCATGATATAAATCATCAATAAACAAATTTAAGGCGCGTAGCCGTTGTGATAGGCCTTCAGCTGTGGTGCGCCATTGTGTAGCTGAAATGGTTCTGGGAATTATATCGAAAGGCCAAGCTCTATCGATATTACCGGCCTCTGAGTAGATGGTAAAGCTGACCCCCATTTGTTTAATGGCGACTTCTGCAAGTTTTTTTCTTCGTTCTATCTCTTCGTTTGAAAATTGGCGCAAGTAACGAATTAAGTTAGATGCTGGTTTGCGTGCACGGCCTTTAGCTGTGACAAGTTCGTCAAAAAAATCTTGGGTCTGATAATTTTCCCAATTTAGGCTCATAAAATGTCTTCGCTCGTTTAAAAAAGATGCCTAGTTTGAGCGCACACATGTAAGGTGCAAGATTGCTCTTAACTTGATTTGATTATATCCATGTGCGAACAATGTATGCAAGACAATCTGGAGCTCACTTAGTTTTGAGATGTGGAATCCATCATTTGGGCACATTTATTGTGCGCTTGTGAAAAGAGGTGTTAATCAAAGGGCATGCGCTCCTTATTCCCTAAAAAACAGTTCGGGTGCTTTTTCTCGGGGTGTCTGTGTTAATTGCTTTGTGTGCTTTGCAACCAGCCTCGAATACGGTTAGAGATCCAATTTAAGTTTGAACCTAGGTTGGCGTCGTTTGTTAGGGATTGAATAACCCGATAGTTGGGGTGGTTAATGAGTGCTGCTCGGTTCTTTCTGTCCTTTGCCAGGCTAGCTAGGGCTTCTTGGTCATAACGGTTAGCGGTAATGATTTCTAATGTCGGCAACAGTGTACGTATGGTTGCATCGTTATTTCTGCTCATAGGTTGATTAATGAAGATGAAACCGTTGACGTCAATCTTCTTGGTCGCCGATAGTTTGTTGATAAGAGATGCACTGCGTCCGCTAATGAGTAGGTACTTCATGCCGGTGGATTTGCTTTTGGACAGTTGTAATGCAGCTTGTATGCGTTTGCTGAGTACTGTCTCCCATTCCAGTTTGGGGTCAATTAAGGGTTGTTTGATGTTTGCTGTGGTATCGGCGCTAGGTGGCGTTGTTTCTTGTTTTTCTTTATGCTTTGCTTTTGATTTCTTATCGTCTTTTTCTTTTTTGTCTTCTTTTTCTTTTTTGTTATTCCGGGGATTGGGGTTGTCAGAGCTTCGCATGGTGAGCATGGGGTCAGCTAATGGTTGATAATCAGGTACGCTAAAGCTAAGTGTGCTAAATCCAGTATCAGATAGGTGAATACGCAGTTTTTGGATGAGTCCTGGCCAGTCAGCGTGTTGACCTGTGTCAGGGATCAGTATGATGGTGCCTAATGATTGCTTAGTTTGAGATTGTCTAAAAATGCTTAGAAATTTTTCAGCTTGATGTCCTTCAAGCCACTCAATACTGTCTCCCATACGTAGATTTGTGGCTAACTCTTTTGCTAGGTTGGTGTCCTGCTGCTGCGCTCGTTGAAGGCTGTTTAATAGTTTTTGCCTTTGAATGTTAACAACATCTGGCTTGGTCTTTTCTGTATCTTTGTCCTTGTTTTTCTTTGCTGCAAAGGAGGTGTTTGCTGACAAGATAGATAAAATAAAGGTGAGCAAGAAACATGCGATTCTAATCATGTATGACCCTTTAAGGTAAAGGCTTTTTGTTCTTTTCCCAGTCTTTAGCAAGTTGAATGAACTGGTCGTTTGGCAGAGGCTTGCTAAACAAATAACCTTGACCGAGCTCGCAAAGGTTGTCTTTTAAAAAAGCATGCTGTTCAACCTCTTCAATGCCTTCAGCTACAACTTTTAAGCGTAGTTTGTGGGACATAGCAATAATGGCTGAAACGATCTCCATGCTGTTTTTGTCCTTGGGTAAATCCTGAACAAAAGACCGGTCAATTTTTAAAATATCCATCGATAGCTTTTTCAAATAGGCTAAAGACGAATAGCCGGTACCAAAGTCATCCATTGCGATTTGAATGCCAAGAGATTTTAGTTGCTCGATAGTTTTATTGTGAGTTTCAAAGTCTTCCATCATCATAGATTCGGTGAGTTCAATTTCAACGAGGTGAGGTGGGATCTGAGTATCTTCAATGGCTGTTTCTATTTTTTCAAACAAGTAAGGGTCTAGGAATTGTCTGTAGGAAAGGTTAATGGCAATGCCTATGTCCCGACCAAGTATTTTTCTCCACTCATTGGATTGCCTTAATGCTTCTTTGATGACCCAGTGACCCACAACTAGAATAAGGCCGCTTTCTTCTAGAAATGGAATAAATTGATAGGGTGGTATCAAGCCTTTTTGTGGATGGTTCCAGCGTGTCAAAGCCTCCGCTCCAACTAATTTTCCTGACACTAAATCTATTTTTGGCTGGTAGTATAAAGTAAACTCTTGATTTTTTATTGCATTGCTTAAGTCTGATTCTAGTGCGATATCATTTTTTGCTTTGATATCCATTTCACTGGAAAAAAGGTGAATTTTGTTTTTGCCTAGAAATTTTGCTTTATGTAGTGCAATGTCAGCGTGTTGTAGCAGTTCTTCGACGTTGGATCCATGTTTGGGGTAAGTAACAACACCAATACTGGCTGAGACCAAGAGTTGCTTAGAGTTGATAAATAGCGGTATTCGCAGAGCGTTTAATATGTTGTCTGCAATTTGTTCAATTTGCTTGGTTTCTTTTAGACCAAAGGCTAATACACAAAACTCATCGCCGCCAATTCTGCAAACAAGGTCACCCTGTCGTACAGAATTGCTGATACGGTCTCCTGCTGTTTTTAACAGTTCGTCTCCATACCGATGCCCCATGGAGTCATTCACGCGCTTAAAATTATCAATATCTATAAACAGGATGCCGAACTGTGTATCGTCATTTGCAGGCTGTTCGGCAATCGTTCTACGACAGGTTTCGTATAAGTTATGTCGTGTGCCTAATTGAGTGACATTGTCAATCATCGCTAGCTTTTCTAAGCGTTTTTTATCTTCTTCTATTTTTTCATGCATTGATTCTAGTTGGGTGGATACTTGGTGTTCGGTTCTTTCTAATTTGTCTAACTCATCAGGAAACCAGCGAGCACACTTAGCCTTTTCAAGTTGGTCTCTGACGTGCTGAAATTGAGCTCAATGTTAACCGGTTAATGAGATTCCATATCAAGATGACGACCAATAAGCCGAATAGCATGGTGGTAGCTGTTGTAACGTTTAAGTGCGCGTTTAGTGATGCATTGATACGTTCGTAGTCCTCAGTCAAGTCGCTGACTATCATGAAGTAATAAGGATCGGATTGACCTTCACCTGCGTAGACCAGTTGTAACTCAAATACTCTTCCCTCGTATCGGAATGTCTTGGGCGTTTCCTTTAAGCTATCAAAATCAACTATGTTAGAGGCTTGGTTTAATAATGTTGTCATCACCTCTAAATCTGTCATGCTAGCAACAGTGTACCCCCATTTTGCGATAAATCTGTCTGATGGTGGGGAGCTGTCGGTGTTCTTAAACAATATGCCGATATTGGCATTTGTGAGCTTTTTGAAGGAGCTATGTATTTCACCTAAGGAAGTGATGAGCTGGAGAATAAAGGTTTGTCCGTTATGTAGTAGGATGGGTGTAGTAGTAACTTGGTAGCACTGTGCTTTGCAAAGTAGATTATTCATCGGTGTGGAGGTGTGGGCTACTTGCGTTGCTAAGGCATGCGTTTTTTCTGCCAGAAGACTGTTCCACGACTTGAGTGGCTTGCCTAAGTGGTCATAGAGTAAAATGCTTTCTACGCCCCAATTTATTTGGATATATTGTGCGTGCTGGTCAATCATATTTCTGATTGGATGGTGAGATTGTATTGGTTCTGCCTCGTGGTTGACCATAAGAGGCACTACGTCTGAAAATTTCAATAGTTGGTCAAAAGCATGTACGAGAAGGTTTCTGATTTCTTCATGGTTTTTTTGTTGGGTCGCCCATCTTTGATTTTCAAATAAATTTCTGAGTTGGTGGTTGCTTTGAAAAGAAAAGATTAAACCAAGCACCACCAGCATGACTGTAGTTGTGATTAAAGCCTTCCACTTTAGGCTAAGAAACATGGTTGCGCTCCGTAAACTGGCCTATCTTGCAGTGATCTGTGGCCTTTTTTAAAGCTTGTACAGCCATGGATTTAAGTGTTAATCGTGAGGTAATCATAAACTAGTTTGGTTCTGAATTAGGTTAAAAGCGATAGCTGGCTTGCACGGTAAATAATTTCCAGTCTTTTTCCAGCTGGGTTCGGTCTGGGTTTTCCGTCAGTGTGAGTCCTGCTGTGCCTCTCACAAGGTGCAGCTCAGAAGCGACTAGCCACCTTTTGCTGGGGCGGTAGCGAATGCCAACACTAGTATCCTTGCCAAAAGCAGTAAATCTAGGTAGCCCAAGGAGGGTGGCAAAGTTGCCATCTTTATCATCTCGATTAGTGTATAAGACATCATAACGTGCGAAAGTTTGCCATTCGGCATTTATTTGGTAGGCGGCTTGGAAGTAATAAGATTCCTGAGTAAAGCCAAAGTTGGGGATGAATGCATTACCGATAAACTCAAAGTCAATCAAGCCTAACTCAGATGTGAATTGCCATCTATCTATTTGGTAGTCAAATGAGAATAGATAGATGAGTGCTTCCAAGTGAAACTCGGGATTTGGGGTAATGGGGTTGCCAAGGGTCGGCTCTAGCCAGTGGAAATGTAGCTCCCCTAAAGTTAGGCCTAGTCGCAGGTCATGACTATAGGGCTCTATCATCATCCGAAAATAACTGACTTGTTCGTCTATGATATTGGTTGAAGATGATAGGATGCCCGCGAACTCATTATCTTTGTAATCCTCTAAATTAGGTGACCCAATTAGAAAATCAAATGTGATTAGGTGGTTGCTGTTCTCAATATATGAGTTTAACCCAAAGCCATTGTAAGCGTGAGTAGAGCTCCTGAGGCT
>JAYPYM010000046.1:2750-3653 GCA_038135915.1 Gammaproteobacteria bacterium | reverse complement strand
CTGTAAGTTGATTGAGGCAAGAGAATAGATGGCTTTGTGATTGCTACATCGCGTGTTTCATTATAGAGTCCAAGAGGTGTCTTTATTCTACCGCCTCTCAGTTGCAGGCCAAACTCCGGACGGTTGGTAATACTATAGCTAATCATGCCATAGTCCAGATTGATGCCGGTTGGCGCAGTATCACCTGCTTGTCTATAGATCGCTTGTGCGGATAGTTGGATGCGTGTATTGGGTCGCCAAGCAGTGCCAATGCCTATGTCTGTGAACTCCCAGCTAGTGGTTTGACTGTTACCAAAAAAGTTGTTTTCGTCAGTAAAAATAAACCCTTGGCTGGCAAAGCCATGAAATCTAATGTCTTTATCGATGCTGATTATTGATAGATCAAATGCATGGCTGATAGGGGTTGCTGGCAGTAATACTAGGCTTGCGGTCATTATAATGAGTGCACTAGATGCAATCCTGTTATGTTCTTTTCTGAGGGCAGCGAATACTTTTTCAGTCTGGCGTATGAGAAAAAATGATGCTTTTCTCATCGCCTTACTTAACATCGAGTATGCGAACGCGCTCATCTATAAACCTCTCATCTGCATAACCAATAGCGCCAGGTGTGGCAATTACTTTTTCTATCATTTCTTTGGGCGACTTCACTTCGGTAGGTGAGATGCCTGTGCCAGAGTATTGATATCTATCCCAGTTTCTTCTGAGCTGGTGTGGGAACATAGAAAGCACTTTTTGTGTAAAAGTGCGGTGTAGTTCTGATTGGTCTGGCAGAACGAAAACAACCACTGGAGCACCGTTAGGCCATTGGTTAACTCTCATGGAGAAAATTGCGCGCGCTGTAGAAATTGAAATATTCTCCAGCTCGGTCTTGGCGGCAACAATCAGCTGAGGCGAGCTGTAGCC
>JAYPYM010000046.1:0-2740 GCA_038135915.1 Gammaproteobacteria bacterium | reverse complement strand
TCTTTTTAAAGCTTAGTTCATCTATGCTGCTCCAGGGAGTATGAAATTGAATTTCTAGCCGGTTGAAATACTTCATTTTTGCCAGATGGCTCTGCTTTCACGCTGATGTAGTGTATGATCGCTGGTTAAAACCCTAGAAGTAGGGTTCAAGTATTTATTTCAAATAAGTGAGACAAAGCTGTGGAAGCAATATTAAAATCTAAACCCTGGGTGATAGCACCCTCAATTCTGTCGGCAGACATGGCCCGTTTAGGCGAGGATGTGAAAGCGGTTCTAGAAGCAGGAGCCGATTGGATTCATTTTGATGTTATGGATAATCACTATGTGCCTAATTTAACTTTTGGGCCGATGGTTTGCCAGTCTTTGCGCCGCTTTGGTTTGACCGCGCCGATAGATGTCCATCTAATGGTGAAACCTGTAGATGCCATGATTGCTCAGTTCATCGAGGCGGGAGCAACTTGTATTAGCTTTCACCCCGAAGCGTCCGAGCATGTGGACCGTTCAATTCAGATGATAAAGTCAGCTGGTTGCCAAGCTGGATTGGTGCTAAACCCAGCTACACCCGTGAGTGTTTTAGACTATACCTTAGAACACTTGGATTTGGTGTTACTCATGTCCGTTAATCCTGGATTTGGTGGTCAGCAATTTATACCTGGCACCCTAAAAAAGTTGAAAGTGGTTCGAAAGATGATTGACACAATCAAGCCAAATGTGCGCTTACAGGTTGATGGTGGTGTGTCAGCAAAGAATATTTATGATATCGCTGCTGCTGGTGCAGACACTTTCGTTGCTGGCTCAGCGATATTTGGTTGTTCGAACTATGTTCAGGCTATTCAGGATATGCGTAAGCAGCTGCTTGCGCTTGAGGAGAAACTTCAGGAGAAATAATTTCATATGAAAGATTTGATCGGTGATGATCTTCTGGCTTATCGAAAATATAAAAAAGAAGGCTATACGCATGTTCCCTTGGTGCGAAAAATATTAGCAGATACTGAAACGCCTGTTGGTCTTTATCATCGATTAGCGCAGGGAGCCTATTCATTCTTGTTTGAGTCTGTACTGGGTGGTGAGCAGTGGGGACGTTATTCTATTATTGGATTGCCTGCTAAGCAGGTCATACAAATATCTGGTTGTGACTGGTGTCAATTTGTTCCTGGTGATTTGCCGGTGTCCAAGGTGGTAGCAGACCCTTTGGGGGCCCTCCAAACTTTATTGGACGCCTATCGAGTAGCGCCTGCACCCTACCAATTACGTTTTATGGGTGGTTGGGTCGGCTATTTTGGCTATGAATCAAATGCTTATTTTGAGCCTAAGTTGGCATTACCCCCAAAGCTGGACCCACTAAATGTGCCTGATATTTGTTTATTTGAATGCTTAGATATGATTGTGTTCGATAACTTGGAAGGTTCGCTCTATTTGATCACTCATGCCGATACCTCAAAGCATGATGGATTTGAGAGCGCGCAAGAGCGATTGTCTGCGTTGCTTTCTAAATTGTCTGGAACGAAGAGTGCTGAGCTCATGACTGGTTTTCCATCGATCGATGTGGATGTGCCAAATTTTGAGTCTAATACGACGCAGGCTTCCTATGAAGGCATGGTGGAGCGGGTCAAAGCTTATATTCTGGATGGAGATGTGATGCAGGTGGTACCATCACATCGTATGAAAATGCGGTTTGACGAAAAGCCCTTTGATCTATATCGCGCACTCAGGGTGCTTAACCCCTCTCCTTATCTTTACTTCCTGAACATGGATGATCATTACGTGGTGGGCTCTTCGCCTGAAATACTTTCTAGATTGGAGGCTGGGCAGGTCACGGTTCGGCCGATAGCAGGTACCAGGCCAAGGGGTAAAACTGAAGAAGAAGACATCGCATTAGAGAAAAGTTTACTTGCTGACCCAAAAGAAATTGCTGAGCATTTGATGTTGATTGATCTTGGTAGGAATGATGTTGGTCGTATTTGCGAACCTGGTAGTGTTCAATTGACGAAAAAAATGATTGTTGAGCGTTATTCGCATGTCATGCATATTGTGTCTAATGTGGCGGGAAAAGTTCGGCCAGGTATTCGTGCTTTAGAAGTCTTGGCGGCTACCTTTCCAGCTGGTACCTTAAGCGGTGCTCCGAAGATCAGAGCAATGGAAATTATTCATGAGCTTGAGCATGAAAAGCGAGGCATTTATTCCGGCGCAGTTGGTTATATTTCATGGCAAGGTGAGATGGATACAGCGATTGCAATCCGAACTTCTGTCATTAAAGATGGGTATCTTTATGTTCAGGCTGGTGCGGGTGTGGTTGCAGATTCAGTCCCTGAGTCAGAGTGGCAGGAAACGCTCAGTAAGGGGCGAGCGATATTAGTTGCTGCAGCGCTGGTGCAAAAAGGCTTAGGGTCTAGTGGCTTGAAATCAGAAGAAACACAAAAAGGCGGGCGCTCATGTTAGTGATGATCGATAACTATGATTCCTTCACTTATAACTTGGTGCATTATTTTCAAGAATTAGGACAATCGGTTGAAGTCTTTCGTAATGATAAAATTACTGTCTCACAGTTAGCCGAACTAAAGCCAAGTTATATTGTGATTTCACCTGGACCTTGTACACCAAATGAAGCGGGCATTTCAATGGATGTTATTCGAGCATTCTCAGGTACCATACCTTTGCTAGGTGTTTGTCTCGGGCATCAGAGTATCGGGCAGGTGTTTGGTGAAAAGGTTTGTCGTGCTAGACAGGTGATGAATGTCAA
>JAYPYM010000045.1:5240-22521 GCA_038135915.1 Gammaproteobacteria bacterium | reverse complement strand
CCCATAAGTTTCATACGATAGACGTTAAGCGATTGCCTTTTCACATCTTCCGCACCCATAAAGACTTGACACTCTAAGCCCAGCCTTGCAGCCACAGTGGCAGTTGCTACACCATGCTGACCTGCCCCAGTCTCAGCAATAATACGCTTTTTGCCTGAAAACTTGGCCAACAAGGCTTGTCCGATCGTATTATTTATCTTATGCGCACCGGTATGACAAAGGTCTTCCCGCTTCAAAAAAATTTGAGCACCACCAATTTTCCTACTTAAGCGTTCAGCATAATAGAGTGGTGTCGGCCTGCCGACAAAGTGAGCCAAATCTGCCGCAAACTCTGCTTGAAAATCCGAGTCCTTTTTTAAATGAAAATAACTGGCTTCAAGCTCATCAAGCGCATATATCAGGGTTTCTGACACAAACCGCCCTCCAAATGGTCCAAAATGACCTAAGCGATCAGGCACCTGCTGATAGGGATTCGGGTGTATCGACACGATGTTTTTTCCTCTCTTGGTAGTCAAAACAGAAGCATGGAAACAAAAACAAAGATTCTGATTGTAAAAGTTTTTTTAATTTAGATCTATCTGCTTTTCTTTAATAGAGCCATGTTTGGCTGAATTACATTCAAAAATCCTTGCTATCCTTGTATAAACAAGCAAATTTTTAACATCACCTAGGTAAAAATGCTAACTAATGGAAGGTTTTTTTAATCATTGGCTATTTTACGGCCTTAGCATACTAGCAATATTGTTTGTATTGGGTACAAGCATCAGTATTATTACCATTGCAACAATGTACCTAATTGATATTACGCAGACCAAACACGCAATCAGAAGAAACTATCCGGTGATTGGTCGTTTCCGCTACTTGTTCGAACACCTAGGGGAATTTTTTCGACAATATTTTTTTGCAATGGATCGAGAAGAACTCCCTTTCAATAGAGCAGAGCGCTCCTGGGTTTATAGAGCATCAAAAAATGTCGACAGCACCGTCGCATTTGGCTCAACCCACAACCAAAATACTGAAGGCGCTGTTTATTTTGTTAATACACCTTACCCGACGTTAGACGAAGATGCTGTACCAGTAAAACCCATGACCATTGGCCCATACTGTGATCACCCATATACAGCATTGTCTTTAATCAATATCTCAGGCATGAGTTTTGGTGCGATATCAGCACCTGCAGTAAGAGCATTGGGCCTAGGTGCCAAAAGAGCTAATTGCTGGCTAAATACTGGCGAAGGAGGTTTGTCAAAATATCACTTAGAGAGTGGATGCGATATTGTATTTCAAGTCGGGACCGCCAAGTTTGGTATTCAGGCCGCAGATGGAGGCTTGTGCGAAAACAGCTTGAGAAAGGTGGCGATGACAGAACAAGTTAAAATGTTCGAAATAAAGCTAAGCCAAGGCGCCAAGCCAGGAAAAGGAGGCATACTGCCTGCCTCTAAAATTTCAGCGGAAGTGTCTGAAGTACGTAAAATACCTATGGGGAAAGACGCTTTCAGCCCAAATCGTCACCCTGAAATTGAAGACGTAGAAACCTTGCTGGATATGATAGAGAAAGTTCGCTCAGTAACAAGAAAACCAACTGGTATCAAGACTGTATTGGGAACAACCGATTGGCTGGCAGAATTCTGCGAAGCGATTCACAACCGCGGAATCGAAAGTGCCCCAGACTTTATTGCATTAGATGGCGGGGACGGCGGTACAGGTGCAGCACCTATGAGTTTAATTGATGCGATGGGCATGCCATTGCACGAAAGTCTGCCAATACTAGTGGACATTTTAACCTACCACAAATTAAGAGAAAGAATTAAAGTCATCGGATCAGGCAAGCTTATTACACCCACCAGTGTTGCCTGGGCGTTGGCGATTGGTGCCGACTTTGTGGTGAGCGCCAGGGGCTTTATGTTTTCTCTGGGTTGTATTCAAGCACTATCTTGCAACAAAAATACCTGCCCTACCGGTATCACCACGCACGACCCTGCACTGCAAAAAGGTCTCAACCCACAAGATAAATCTGTTCGCGTTGCTAATTACGTGGAAAACCTTACTAAAGAAGTCGGCACCATTGCGCACTCTTGTGGCGTGAAGGAACCCCGAGGCCTGAAAAGGGAACACGCCAGAATTGTGACACAAAACGGCAAAAGCATTTCCCTTGCTCAACTATATCCTGAAGTTAAAATGAAATAAAATAATGTGTTTTACAACAAGTAAAGCACACACTACTTCGCCTACTGATTACACAAATCAAGTATCTGTTTGAGTAACTCATTACCAGCAGGTTCAATAGCAATTTTTTCTTGCTCTACTAGTATCTGCTTAAGGATCTTTCTGGTCGTAAGGGGATTTGCAAGCACCACCCTAAAAACCGTAATAGACTGTTCCGGATATTTTTCACAGGTCAGCTTGGTTCTTGAAACAAAAGAGATACCTCGATCTCGCTGAGTTTTTTGAATATGCTTGGTTACGCTGTTTAACTTAACATTAAGCGCTGCTTGTGTTTCAAGGTCTGCAACACTATTGAGTAAGAAATTTTGTAGGTCTGATGGTACATAGCGATAAGTCAATATGTTCAACTCTGGTTCAGAAATCAACTCGAAGTCTGGATGCGTTTTTATTAACTCAGCAAACTCTTTGGCTCTTTCGATACCTCGATCAACCAGCAATGCATACCCCTGCCGCCCCATAATACGGAGCCCAGAATGTACCAACATCGCCATACCTGGTCGTGACCCTTCTAAAGTATGGCTACCCAAATCTCGAGAACCTTTTCGTATGATGTAATCTGCATGATGCTCGATTTCATTCAAAGCAGCAGCATGCTTGAACAATGTAAAACCAGCACCCATTGGTACATAAAGCTGCTTATGAGCATCTATAGTGACTGAATCTGCTCTTTCTATACCCTTGAGAAGTTGACCGTATTTATCAGAAAAAAGTGTTGGGCCTCCCCAAGCAGCATCCACGTGATAGGGGCACCCGTACTCTTCAGCAAGATCAGCGAGCGCATCAAGATTGTCGACGCTACCTGTTTCAGAGCTTCCAGCAACACCTACCAATGAGATAATAGCCACCCCCTCAGCCTGTAACGCATGCATTTTTGCTTTCAAGAGGTCACACTTGATACGGTATCGATGATCCGTGGGAATAGCGATGATATTTTCCCTACCCAACCCCAGTATATCTGCTGATTTGGAAATGGAATAATGACCCCTATCAGAAACAAGTACCACTGCTCCCCGATAACCATGATAATTGAGCGCTGCAAACATACCCGCTTGATTAACTCCAGAAAAAGAGCCCTTTGCACCGAGCACCATATTTCTCGCCACCCAAAGCGCCGTTAAATTAGCAATGGTCCCACCTGAGCAGAGCACACCCAGCGCGGTAGTAGGGTCGTGCATACTAGTTTGGTAAAAGGCATCTTGTTGAGAATAAATCAGGCGATGCAGCATGCCTATTACTTGACGTTCTAAGGGTGTAAAAGCTTTAGACGTCTCAATTTTCACCAAATTTTGATTGAGCGCCAACATGATTCTAGACAGCGGTAACATGAAATAAGGCAAGGCTGAGGTCATATGACCAATGAAGCTTGGCGATGAGGTATGAACAGATTGCGCAACAACCTTTTCCATTAAAAAGTCGGTTTGTTCTGAAACAAAAATTGGCGTTTCCGGAATAGTTGCATTGACAAAATCCTTCTCCAATTCCTCCGGTTCTTTCTCTGTTGCTACAATATGGTCCTGCAAAAAGCCAATTAAATTTTGCGATATTCTTTGATCAATCTGACCTAATGTGGAATCTGGTGCTTCAGGCACAGTAAAAATGCGATACAAGCTCTTTTCTGTTGCATCAGCTATTTTTTTTTGCTTAAAGACTTCTTTTTTTGAACTAAGATTACTCACAATAAAGCCACAAAACCTTTTTGAACTCAAATAATGAAACAGAAGATTAGAACACGAGTAAATTGCTCATCTCAACCCCTAGTTTACACCACTCGTATGGAGATAAACAAAGCCTTAATTTTCTTAGTATGATAACGTAGAGCGCTTAACCTACTCAACAGAATTACCCATAAAGAACATCAAAACATTAATTAGACACTATTACGCAATATATTGCATGCATGGTATAACAAGCATTTTTAATAGATTGATAAACCTGAACCTATCATTAACACAGATTGCACATTGCCTGAGAAACCAATTTGATTTCATCAAGAGATCCTGTATACTGGGGCCTCTTTAGAGGGGGCAAAGGACGCATTTTAAGCGCCCACTTATTATAAAGTGTAAGCAGATAAAGGACTTAGAGAAGGAGCTAGCGATTTTGAGTTAAAACACCAGATTACGTTTTCGGAGATAGTCATGAGTGAAGAAGTAAACACCTCTAAACTACTTAATCGCAAAATCACAGATGCTTCAAAGATTATTTTTTTCCTCACCGCAAGTTTGGTTATTCTGTCTTTCACTAGTTAAGGCCCCTCTCAGTTTCAATTACCAATTTACCTTCGAAATATGGACCAAAGGTAAGTTCAGATTTATGAGATGGGAACAACCATGAACACTCACTCAAGCAAAAGGCTGACCTACCTGAGTGACAAAGACTTCGAAGACTATATACTTCCCTTAATTCTTTACCTTTCCAACAAAATTAAATCTTTTCTGGCTAACTCAGGTCACTCCAAGCATTTTTTCACACTTGGTATCTGTGGTAGCGTTTGCAGCGGAAAATCCAGTTTGTCTTCGATCATATCCAAACTTTTAGCTAAGCACCTACAACTGTCCGATCAAGAAATACTCAACCTTTCCACAGATAACTTCCTACATGGTTATGCTTATTTAGAAGCCAATCATTTATTAACAGAAAAAGGTCACCCTATTAGCTATAACTACAGCCGTATTCAGGATTTCTTTGACCGTGTTCAAGCAAAGGAATCTGAGATATCTCTGCCCATATATGACCACCAACAATATGATTTTTCAGAAGAGAAGTCGCAATCAATTCAACCTAAACACCTTAAAGTGCTAATACTTGAAGGCGTAAATATTTTACAACCTCCTGAATATCTTACCCAATTACTACAAGAAAAAGTCGATAATCTACCAACTAACATAGGCTTTGCACCCCTTATTAATGCCAGCATCTATATCGATGCATCTGATGAGAACTTAAAACACTGGTATCTACAACGCTTTTTTGACCGAGTTAAATCATCCCACAAGAAGCCCATTTCTTTTTTTGAAAAGTTTCGCCTGCTAAGCAAATCAGATTTAGAAAAAGCTGCCTTAGATCTCTGGAATACAGTCAATCAACCAAACTTAGACAAACATATCAAGCCCTTTAAAAAAAATGCGGATGTATGTATTACGAAAGCACTTAATCATAAGATAAGTAGTATATCTTTTAGGCCCGAGTGACCAAACACTTGTCGACTATTCGGCGACAGGCCTTATCCAAAGCAAAATTAACCAAGTCAGATTTATACTTACATCAGCTAGATGTATTTTGATACCATCTCGGGAATATATCCATATGCTATTACCGGAGTTTTGATCATGTTTAAGAGTTGCTGGCCTACATTCTGCCCACCTAAAGCAAACGCACCTCAATCACCTAACAGCAATAGTGGTCAAACTTCTGATCAACGACACCAACCGAGAATAGAACCTAAGTCTACACAGTGGCAAGGAAGCCTACTAGACCCACCTGGTCGCAACATTGGCGGCCCAAGGAGCAATATAGATCCGCCTGGTGTGTACGCTACTCGACCGACTACACCAATTTCTATCCCAAACGCTCAAACAGTTGATGAAGTGGAAAAAAAGAACAATGAGCAATTAGAAGAAGCTGCTAGGGTAGACACTGATTATCAACGATTTTTTCGTCCCAGAGAAGTGCGAATGCTTTACCGCATAGCTAAATCCAGACAAGAGGCTGAAGATAAAAGGGTAACAGCGACGTTTGATGCGCTCGCTACTCAGCAGCTCGAAAACATCAAAGGCCAATGGGCTACCGAGCCACACTCCAATGTCGAAAGCTCAGAACATAATCAAACAGATGAAGAAGCAATTGCAGCTTTCGATCAGCTAACTAAACAGCAACTCGAACGCATCAAGTCACAAGGAACTGACCCACGCTCATATAGCGCAAGCCCAATATCTATAGGAGATATTATTGATTCAGTTGACTAGAAGGATAACTAAAAAGCTAAAGCACCCGCTATAACCACAGTAAGCAAAATTTTGCATTACAAACTCTAATATTTACTTACATTCAATTAAGTATTTTTACAAATAGAAACACAGACACCAGACAAACTATGGCATAATGACGCAAATTTAAAGCAAGGAGAAAAATACAGTGACAGAAGTTACAATCAACAATGGCGTGGAATGCCAACCAAGATACGGCGCTGAGGAAACAACAATGACCATAGATGGTATTCCAATCAGTAACCCATATTTAAGTGGCAATGTATACGAAGTTGAGCCAGGTTCAATCGTAAAATTTGAGCAAGCATATTTCGCCTAGATGAAGTGCTAATCAAGCATTTCAAAGAAAAGCATCTCATTCAATCATAGACTGATCACAGCAATTGTCTGCTATGGCAAGTGTAAGCTTAAACCACTTATGCTTACATCAGCAATTTCTTTCTGATATCGTTTGCCACAAGTGATATTTTTCATGGTGATAATTGTGAGACTTCAATGATACCCACACCTGTTTCTTCAACGGTTTCTTCAGCATATGCTGAAACAAATTCATCAAGAGAGGAGCAAGGGGATTGGGCTTCACCAAGGCTAAACCGACTCACAGAGCAGTCACGAATGAATAACACTCCGTCGACATTTCAGGTTCTCCAACCTCCACAGCAAACAATAGAAAACTTGGCTGCAGCTGCACCCGAAAGACGAAGAACCCTGCCGCCCATACCTGAAGATAGCGCTTTTGATCCAAATGAAATCACCAATACTAAAACGGCAGACGTTAGAACCGCCCTGCCTCAGCCGCCTGAAGGAACTGCTTACGATACAGATGGACCCATCGACGGTTTATGGCCCATTATTGACTTAAGTGTTGCTGCAGCGGCTCAGGATACAAGCACCCTTCCTTCCCTACCTCAAGGTACAAGATACGATACAGATGGGCATATCGATGGTTTATTTCCTATCATTAACCTGAGTGTTGCTGCAGCTGCTCAGATTTACCCAGTTCAAGAGACAGATTCATTGTTAGGCTTCAATAACGCCCCTTTCCCTTCAAGTGAATTATCTGCTCTAGCACCACCCGATATGAGGGATAGGCAAGGTACATCTAAGAGCCCTGGCCTTTAAACCTCTCTGACAACACCCAGCAACTCTGTTATTTTCACCTACACAAGGAGAGTGTAAATGTGAAAAAATTGTAAGGAATGAACTAAGGGTGGCTTTTGAAGATACTATGGTCGGGACGGGAGGATTTGAACCTCCGACCCCCACAACCCCATTGTGGTGCGCTACCAGGCTGCGCTACGCCCCGATCCAAGAAGCAGAATAATATCTAAATTTATACTAAATTGAAATAAGTTTTTATCATTATAAAGAGGTTTGTTTAACTTTCTTCGCTTTCATCTTCATCTGCTAGTTCAGCGTCACCTTTAAATGTTTCAACCCGCTGCTTTAGTTTCTGGCCAGGTTTAAAGGTAACCACTCTTCTGGCAGTAATGGGAATCTCTTCGCCAGTTTTTGGATTTCGACCAGGTCGTGATTTTTTATCTCTGAGTTCAAAATTACCAAATCCAGATAGTTTTACGCTTTCACCATTTTCAAGCGCAAGCCGGATTTCTTCAAAAAATAAATCAACGAGCTCTTTAGATTCACGCTAATTTAAGCCCAACTCTACAAAAATAGACTCAGCTAATTCAGCTTTGGACAGAGCTCCCATAACTTACCCTTTTTTTCTCAAATAACACCATATCAGAGAGAAATATAAGCTCTTACTTTAAATCCGTAATTTAGCACTAAAGCTATCTTCAATTGATTCTACTAATTTCTCAATCCACAAATTTATCTCTTCTTCCTTAAGAGTGCGTGAAGGGTGCCGGAAGGTCAAGGCACAAGCCCCACTTTTGTTATCTTTTTCAACACCTTGGCCTTCATAGACATCAAATATACTCACATTTTCTAAGCAAGGGCCAGCATGTGCTGCAATGTGATTGCAAATTGAGTCAGCCAAAATCGACTTTTCATACACAAAAGCTAAGTCACGCTTAACTGAAGGGTATTTAGACAAACGATTATATTTAGACACCTTGCCAACTTTTAACACCTCAAGGTTGATTTCAAACAAGAAGATGGGGCCATCAACATCAAACTTAGTCAGTGTTTTAGGATGCAATGCACCAAAAAAACCAAGATACTGATTATTAAGCATTATTTTGCAGCTCTGACCTGGATGTAGAAACTTTTGATCACTGGCAGGCAGGATTTGTATCATCTCTTGAACAAAACTCAAGTCACCCATAGCAAGCTGAATCAGACTCATTACATGACCCTTAAGGTCATAAAAATCAAAGCAGCCACTTTTCTTAGACCAGAATACATGCTCTTTGCTACCGGACACTAGGCCAGACAATGTAGGTATCTGCGTCAGGTCACCACTTTCCTCTACTTGAAATCTAAGACCAGACTCAAACAGCATAAATCTTTCTTTCTGCCTACTCTGATTGTATTTCAAAGTATTAATAAGCCCTGGCAGCAGGCTTGTTCTCATAGCTTTCATCTCCGAGGAGATGGGATTCTTTAAAGTCAGAGCTTTGCTGTCACCGATATAAGATAAGCTCTGCTCATCAACAAAAGAATAAGTAATGACTTCTGAATACCCAATATTAACCAGAAGCATCTTAAAATCATGCAATGAGCTGATGTGCTCTTTCCTAACCCCTAATGGCTGGTTAGATGCTTTTCTGGCCGAACCCACCACGCGCATGGGCTGCTTTGGTAAATCATCATAGCCAACTATTCGAGCAATCTCTTCAATGAGGTCGACTTCAACACGTATATCAAACCTGAAGGACGGAGGTGTAACTCGCAAAGAATAGTCGTTCTCCTGCTCAGTTTCTCTATGGAGCTCCATACCCAGCCTACTCAAAATACCTTCAATCTTTTCAGCAGCCAGAGAGATACCTAATAATCGCTTAATGTTTTTACTATAGAGATGAATAGGGTCAGGGTTTAGGTATGAATCGATTTCAACACTGTTACTTAGCTCCGAAGCTACAGAGTCCGGCATCTCTCCTTCTACCATTGGTCCAGGCTGGCCACCAACAATATCTAACAAAATTTCAGTTGCTCTATTTATCGCCAATGCTTGAAGCCCTGGGCAAACACCTCGTTCGAAGCGATGTGAAGAATCAGTATGTAGGCCATAAGATCTAGCTTTGCCACTAATACTAACTGGATCAAAGAAAGCAGCTTCTAAAAAGATATCTTGCGTTTCTTCAAGTACAGCTGAACCAACACCGCCCATAATACCAGCCAAAGCCAAGGGTTCATCGCAATCTGCAATTACTACATCGTTCGCTTTAAGGGTAATTTCTCGGCCATCGAGCAGAATTATTTTTTCCCCAGAATCCGCATACCTGACAGTAATACTTCTTTCAATTTTCGCTAGATCAAACGCATGCATCGGTTGCCCAATTTCTAACATCACGTAATTCGTAACATCAACTACTGGATTGATCGGCCTAACCCCTGCTCGCCGAAGCTTTTCTTTAAGCCAAATAGGACTTTGAATACGATTGTTGATCCCTTTTATGATCCGGCCACGATACAGAGGGCAAACACTGCCAGCCTGAAGAGAAACAGGGCGCACTTCTTGGTGGGAGTGCTCAAATGTTTCAACTACTTTAAAAGGGTATTGCCAAGGTACCTCAGAAAGCGCAGCTACTTCTCGCGCAATACCAACCATAGACAAACAATCTGCTCTATTTGGCGTTAAGTCTACTTCGATGATGGTGTCATCCAAGCCGTATAGCGATGAGAGACTTTCTCCTAAAACGCTATCTGCCGGCAACTCCAATAAACCTTCAGACCTGTCTTCAATGCCAATCTCTTCCCCTGAACACAGCATGCCTTGAGAAAGCTCGCCTCTAAGCTTGCTCTCTTTGATTTTCATGCCATTTGGCAACACTGCACCAGGCATTGCTATAGGCACTTTCAGCCCAACTTTCACATTCGGTGCACCGCAAACTACTTGTAAGCTCGACTCACTCCCGCCGACCGAAACCTGACAGAGCGTCAATTTATCAGCTTTAGGATGCTTAACACACTCTATTACCTCAGCGACAACAATATGTTGCGAAGCCAGAGAAACTCGCTCTACGGCATCAACCTCGAGCCCAGCCATAGACAACTTATGAGCTAATGTCTCAATTGACCAATCAAATTTTACCCACTCTCTCAACCAAGAGACGCTAATTCGCATCGGTATCCTCTTATTCTAATAAACGGCTTGATTATGAAAACTGACGCAAAAAATCCAAGTCATTTTCAAAGAAAAGCCTCAGATCATCTACACCGTAACGAAGCATTGAAAACCTTTCCACGCCTAAGCCAAAAGCAAGCCCAGTGTACGATTCAGGATCTATGTCTACATGCTTAAACACATTTGGGTGCACCATACCGCATCCTAGCACTTCTAACCATCCTGTATTTTTACAGATTCGACAACCTTTGCCAGCACAACTGACACACTGGACGTCAACTTCAGCAGACGGCTCTGTAAAAGGGAAATAAGAAGGGCGGAACCTAACGCTTAGCTGAGCTTCAAAAAAATAAAGCAAAAAGTCCTCAATAACACCTTTCAAATCCGCAAAAGTCACGTTCTGGTCTACCCAAAGCCCTTCGACCTGGTGAAACATAGGTGTGTGTGTGAGGTCTGAATCACACCGATAAACACGTCCTGGACAAATCACCCTCAATGGGGGTGTATGGCTTTCCATGGTTCGTATCTGAACAGGTGAGGTGTGGGTACGAAGCAACCTTTCACTATCGAAATAAAAGGTATCATGCATTGCTCTAGCTGGGTGCGACTCAGGGATATTGAGTGCTTCGAAGTTGTGAAAATTGTCTTCCACTTCGGGGCCTTCAACCACGCTAAAGCCATGGTTAGAAAAAAAAGACTCGATCCTATGAAGCGTTTTGGTAACTGGGTGTAGTTGCCCTATTCCAGATCCTTTTCCCGGCAAAGTAGGATCTAAAGTTTCTGAGTTGAGTTGCTCACGTATACTTTCTTCTTCAAAGAAAGCTTTTTTATCATCAATCAGCGATCTAATCTCAGTTTTAAGCTGATTAATGAGCTGCCCAGCTTTAGGTCGCTCACCTGCCGGTAAGCTAGCAAGGCCTTTCAGCTGCTGAGTGATGATGCCATTTTTGCCTAGATAGCTTACTCTGATGCCGTCCAGCTCTCGCAAACTATTGGCGTCCGCTAATGCAGCCCTACAGGCTGCACCCACCTTTTCTAAATCCAGCATATCTAGGCCGCAATGTTTAGTGCGGCTTTAGCCTTTTCTGCGATCTGCGAGAAAGCATCTTTATCATGCACGGCTAAGTCAGCAAGTACTTTTCGGTCAAGACCGATCTCTGCTTTGCTTAACCCATTAATAAATTGACTATAGGATAAACCATTTTCTCTAGCTGCAGCATTGATCCTAACAATCCACAAACTCCTGAACTGCCTTTTACGCTGCTTTCTATCTCTATATGCATATTGCTTAGCTTTTATAACCGCCTGTTTCGCAACGCGATATATCTTGCTCCGCGCCCCATAGTACCCTTTCGCCTGCTTGAGGACTTTTTTATGCCTGCGTTTAGCAACAACGCCACGCTTTACTCTAGCCATTTATATACCTCTTAACATTTCTTTTAGTCTACTTTCATTAACGCATTAACCGCGAAATAACCGTCTCGGCCTAACTGATCCGAAGCGCTCGTTTCACTAGACCTACATCAGCCTCATTTACCAGCTTTCTTGGCCTCAACTGGCGTATTCTCTTTGGAGACTTTTTAGTTAAGATATGGTTTTTAAAGGCTTGCTTTCTTTTAAAACCGGAGGCGGTTTTTTTAAAACGCTTGGCAGCCCCACGATTTGATTTTAATTTTGGCATAAATTTAACTCTCTTAATAAACTCAATGTTAACTTACTTCCTTTTTTTAGGGCCAAAAACCATTGTAATTTGGCGCCCTTCAAGTTTTGGCTCCTGCTCGATAGCACCATAAGGCTCAAGGTCGTCACGCACCCTGTGCATTAGCTTTTCGCCAATGTCCTGATGAGACATTTCTCGGCCTCTAAATCTCATGGTCACTTTAGCTTTATCACCATCCTCTAAAAACCGAATTAAGCTTCTTAGCTTAACTTGGTAATCGCCCTCTTCCGTGGTCGGGCGAAATTTCATTTCTTTAATTTGTACCTGTTTTTGCCGCTTCCGTATCTCAGCACGCTTCTTTTTTTCCTCAAATAGATACTTTCCATAATCCATGATACGGCATACGGGAGGGTCTGCTTCCGCAGCTATCTCGACTAAGTCCAGTGATGCATTGCTCGCTGCCAATAAGGCATCTTTCACATCAACTACCCCAACCTGGCTACCATCCTCTGCAATCAGTCTGACTTGCTGATGCTCTATGTCCTCATTTATCCGATACTTAGCCGTTTCTGGCCCTTTTCTATTTGACTTAATAGTTATTCCTCCAAAACAAAAGCTCCCCGACGCGCTACTGCATCTGAGAGCTTAGCAATAAATTCTTCGCAAGTTAATCTACCTAGATCCACACCACGCTGCGTCCTTAAAGAAACACTGCCTGCCTCAACTTCTTTATCACCGATAACAGCCAAGTATGGCACCTTTCTCAAAGTATGCTCACGGATTTTAAAGCCGATTTTTTCGTTTCTCAAGTCAATTACAACTCGAAAGCCCAAGTCTTTGAGCTTTTCACACACTTTTTCCGCAAAAGCATGATGCCTATCCGCTATAGTCATCAAAGAAACTTGAACTGGCGCCAACCACAATGGCAATAAGCCAGAATTTTCCTCGATCAAAATACCAATAAACCTCTCAAAAGAACCAAGTATTGCTCTGTGCAGCATAACAGGTACTTTTCGTTTGCTTTGCTCATCAATATAGGTAGCCCCCAGCCGATCAGGCATTGAAAAGTCCACCTGTATGGTTCCACATTGCCACACTCTATCCAGGGAGTCTTTCAAGCTGAACTCAATTTTAGGACCGTAAAAAGCACCCTCTCCTGGAAGCAGCTCCCAATCTAGACCTTTATGATTGAGTGCCTGCTCAAGGCTCTTTTCAGACTCATCCCAAACCTCATCACTACCGACTCGCTTCTCAGGGCGAGTAGATAACTTGATGAGTATATCATTAAATCCTAAGTCCTTATAAACGCTAAACACCAAATCAATAAACTCAGAAACTTCTCCTTGGATTTGCGCTTGGGTACAAAAAATATGAGCATCGTCTTGCGTAAAGTTCCGCACACGCATTAATCCATGCAAAGTCCCTGATGGCTCGTTACGGTGGCAAGAGCCAAATTCCGCCAACCTAAGCGGCAAATCTCTATAGCTCTTGAGGCCTTGATTAAACACCTGAACATGACAAGGACAGTTCATTGGTTTTACCGCATAGTCCCTATTTTCTGACTGGGTAGTAAACATATCATCATGAAACTTATCCCAATGCCCAGATTTCTCCCAAAGGGATCGGTCAACCATTTGTGGTGTACGAATTTCTTGGTACCCGTTTTTACGCTGTATATCTCTAATGTAAGCTTCCAGCGCTTGATATATAGCCCACCCATTTGGATGCCAAAAAACCATACCAGGCGCCTCTTCTTGGGTATGGAAGAGACCTAACTGCTTACCAAGCTTACGATGATCTCTTTTTTCCGCCTCTTCTAGGCGTTTCATATATGCTTTTAAGGCTTTCTTATCACCCCAAGCCGTTCCATATATGCGTTGCAACATCTCATTATTAGAGTCTCCCCGCCAATAGGCTCCCGATATCTTAGTAAGCTTGAAAGCCTTTAGATGTCGAGTAAAGGGTACATGTGGCCCTCGACACATGTCGATATACTCTTCGTGATAGTAAAGCTTAACAACTGGCTCCACCATGGGTCGATTTTCGGATTCTGCTTGTTCTTTTTCTGCTCTTTCAATACCTTCTATAATTTCAAGCTTGTAAAGCTCATCACGCTCTTTAAATATCTCTCGCGCTTCACTCAACGGCACAGGCTTTACCATTACTTGGTAGTCCTTTTCGATGAGCGACTTCATCCTCTTTTCTATTTCAAGCAAATCATCAGGCGTCAAGCTTTGTGAGCAAGCTACATCATAATAAAACCCTGTATCAATAACTGGCCCGATCGCCATCTTCGTATCCGGATAGAGCTGTTTGATAGCATGACCAATAAGGTGCGCACAGGAGTGCCTAATCACGGATAATGCGTCTGCGTCTTTAGCAGTTAACAAGGTCACTTTCGAGTCTTCGGTAATCTTTAGGCTAGCATCCATCAACTCGCCATTAACTCGGCCGGCAATCGTTGCTTTTGCCAACCCTGGCCCAATGGAGCTTGCTATGTCCAAAAGTGTGACTGGCGCATCAAAAGTTTTTACCGAGCCATCGGGCAATTCAATATTAGGCATATTAAATATCCAAACGAATACTGTTTAATTCCATTTCGACACAGGTGGGTCAATCATCTTGGTAGACACGAGTGGATTCGAACCACCGACCCCCACCATGTCAAGGTGGTGCTCTAACCAACTGAGCTACGTGTCTAAAGAACAATTTTCACGAAGACCGGATTATATGCACCTGCATGATCAATTTCAAGCTACTAGCCAGCTAAGTTCGACCTAAATTTTTTACATCGTTCATTTGGCTTGCTTCTCTAGGCGTTTTAAGGCCTTTTTCGAAAGGCCACCTAGTGTTTGAATCGCCTGCCTCAAGCGTGCGCGAGTCATATCAGGCCCCAAACAAACCATTGCATTCATAACAGGTACAGAAGATGCCTGGCCAGTGATCGCAATAAATATAGGTAGCATCAAATCTTTAAGTTTAAGCTCCATTTTCTCCGCCAAACATTCAAATATCTTTGATATTGAGGTTTTTCCCCAATCATCTAACTTTTCAAGGTCCCAAAGTGCAAGCTGTAGCACTTCTTTCACTTCTTCTTGGCTAAGGCGTTTATGCTCAAAATCCACCTCTGTAAGTGACAACGCACCTGAAAAATAAAAACTCATCAAGCCTGGTAGGTCAGAAAGCAATTCAACTCGCTTTGCAACATCTTCCAACATAGGATAAATATAAGATGAATTTAAAGACCAGTCTTTAACTGCATTAGCAAAGCTTTCCGGCTCAGCGTAGATATCTCTGATCCACTGTCCATTGAGCCACTTCAACTTGTCAACGTCAAAAACCGGCCCCCCTAAAGACACTCTATTTATGTCAAAATTTTCTAGCATTTCTGACAAACTGAACTTTTCCCGTTCATCTGGCATAGACCAACCCATACGCCCTAAGTAATTAATTAAAGCTTCGGGTAAAAACCCCATGCGTTGATAATAGAGAATACTGGTGGGATTTTTTCGTTTGCTTAGCTTACTTTTGTCAGGGTTTCTCAATAACGGCATATGACAAAACTCTGGTACTTGCCAACCAAAATATTGGTACAGCAGCACGTGCTTGGGTGTTGAGTTGATCCACTCTTCACCACGGATGACATGCGTAATTGCCATCTCATGATCATCTACCACATTTGCCAAATGGTATGTAGGCATCCCATCTGCTTTGAGTAACACCTGCATATCCACTTCAGACCAATGTATATCAATCGAGCCACGCAACATATCTTTAAATGCAACTCCACCATCAGATGGTATTTTCATTCGGATCACGTATGGCTCGCAAGCAGCCATTTTCTCAGAAATTTCTTTTTCTGTTAGATCTAAGCAATGACCGTCATAGCCTGGCTTTTGCTTATTTTCCATTTGTCGCTTTCTAAGACTGTCTAATCGTTCAGGTTTGCAGAAACAATGGAACGCGTGACCTGCCTCCAGCAACTCAATCACCTTGTCTTTATAAAGATCCCCTCGTTGGCTCTGTTGATAGGGCCCATATTTACCTGATTTACCAGGCCCTTCATCCCAATCAATACCAAGCCACTTTAACGCTGCCAAAATACGTTTTTCTGATGCAATACTGCTTCGCACCTGGTCAGTGTCCTCTATCCGCAATATAAACTGACCACCATGCTGTTTCGCAAACAGCCAGTTAAACAAGGCTATATAGGCTGTACCTACGTGCGGATCGCCAGTGGGCGATGGCGCAACTCGAGTTCTTACGGTCATAAATAGGGTCTCTATCTGGGATTGATTAGATTTATCAAATATAGCGGGACAGTCTAGGGCTTCGGAACACTAGTTTCAAGCGAGGAAAACTACTTTTTCAACATGTCGGTGACAAACTTTTTGATATAGGTTTTTTCTTTATCTTTTAATTCAGTCACAAACTTAAGGCCTGTATCAAAACCTTGCGTTGCAGCAACCAAGTGAGTATGAACTACCTCACCAACGACCTTAATTGTGGCACTCACTCCATTATGATAATAGGCTATCTCCGAGTATAACTTACTCTTTGGCTTTAACTTTATTGGTATTTGAACTTGCATACCACCGATCGATATATTCGTCACTCTACCAAATAATTCTTGTTTAGACGTGGTCACACACCTTGCCTTAAAGTTACTTCTAGCCCGCGGATTCTGTCGACGCTGCTTTTGCGCCTCTGCATTCCCGTCTTTTTTTTGTTCGTCTGCTGCAGCCGGCTTTTCAGGCTGAGGCGCTGCATCTTTTGGCTCTTCGCTCATTATTGCTGAATCCTAGAATACAAAGGTTTGGTATTTAATGTTACGGGCTGAGAGCGCCGAAACATCACAACCGGCGAGCCGACTTTTTCAGAGTATACTACCAATCGACCATCACTCAGGAAGCTCATTGCCTCTGCTTGCGGCATAGCTGGCAATTGAAAAGTATCCAGTTTTCTCAAATTGAACTTTGGACTCTGTTTAAACTCATACAAATGCAAACTACGATAGGTCAATATCGCTATCTCTTGCTCACGCAAACTCATTGCCGTGGGTACGTTTGGATAAAGCTTTTGTAAAAAGCTACCACTTCGAATAAGAGGCTGATGTGATAACTTCGGCAACAATGATACCAGCTTGGCCTTATACAA
>JAYPYM010000045.1:0-5230 GCA_038135915.1 Gammaproteobacteria bacterium | reverse complement strand
CGGCAGACTAGACAATCTAGCAGGCCTATCTCGCTTGGAAAGCACCTAGATTTTTTTATTAGCCACATCCACTGCCACAGCCTCACAGTCTCTTGCGCCATCTTCATACTGAAAACCAATTGTTTTGATTTGATTTGATGCTGTATGATGTTGCGTAGGCTGGCTAGGAGAAAGCCTAGGCTCTGGCATGAGATGCAGGTAATAAACTTTACGCCGTTGCAAATTATCACCGACATCCGCGATAAGCAGGTATGGCTGTCCTTCAACCACAAATGAATCTAAATCCTCCCAATCATAATTGGCTAAATGATCAAGATTAACTTCAATACGATTAGCACCAGACTCTGACACCAAATGCAAGCTTGGCTCATTTCCACTGTCATTAATTGCCCAAATATAACCCCTATTAAAGTGAGAGGTAGCTACACCGCTGACTTCAGATAAGGCTGGATCGTTTTGCACACTCAAAACAACCGCAGGTTCCAAAATCCGCTCTGAATATGCATCTGCAGCAAACACAGGAACAGTCTTAAAAGAAACAAGGCAAGCAAAGAAAATAGAGGCTAACGAAAAGCATAAAGAAAAAAAAGCAGTTTTAAACATAACTACCACCACAGGAAATCCATTACATATTAGTTTCATTTAAATTAATATCTTTCTTCACACCCTCTTGATTATTGTAGCCTACTACCAACAACTCACATGATAAGGTACACACCGATTAGGAAACCGGACCGATGAAAAACAATATTACTTTGAAATCCAGCCGACCATTATAACCCCAAAAGAATTAACTCAGCCACCGATTTAATTACCAGAATAAATATATTAGGCTATTCTTCTAATTAATAACGATCAAAAAACACTAGAAACATAGCACCTAAACCACAGGACGGCATGACACTTATGGGCTTTCTATCTCCGTTACTCGGATATTCATTAAAAGGTATCAGCCTGCCACTCAAACATTTAGTAGAAAGGAATCGCCCCAATACACCGCGCACTGGAGCAATAGAAGCAATATCAAACAGACCTTATGGCTCCCATCCACGTCAAAAAATGGATATTTATTACGCGCGAAGGAACCATAACTTACCGATCGTAATTTTCGTTCACGGAAGTTTTTGGGTAACAGGTGACAAAGAAGATCATAAATCTCATTGCTATGCTATTGCTCAGGCAGGATACACTGTCTTTTCGCTCAACTACCGATTAGCCCCAAGGCATACATTTGCCACTCAATTAAAAGACATCTGCATCGCAATAAAATCCATTTACGAGCAAGCCCATAAATTTAAAGGTGATAACCAACAAATATTATTAGTGGGCGAGTGCTCGGGTGCTAACCTTATATTTAGCTACTGCAATGCACTTCACCAAGAACATTTACGGAAAAGTTTAAAATTAGACAAACTCATCCCCACAGAGTCGATCAAAGGCTTAGTGTCGATATACGGGATCCATGAGCAAGATGGTAATTTCTTTACCAAAATGCCTTTTAGGAAAACAATTCAGGAAATATTTCTCGGAGGCAAGGATTTTCACGTACAAGTGGAATTGGCTTCACCGATTAAGCACCTTGTAAAAGCCTTACCCCCTACGCTCGTTATCAGTGGAGAAATAGACCCTTTATTTGATCAATCCAAAAACCTTGTAAAAGCGCTGAGAAAAAAAGGCTGCAATGTCCAGACACAGTTTTTCAACCAAAAAGATCACCCATTAGCCCAACACTATTTCTTACACTGGCAAAATAGACCTGAAACCAAAGCATCCTTAAAAAAGATACTCAAGTTTTTAAATCAGCAAACGATTTCTTTCGGTTATAATGTAATACCCTTTAGGCCTTACAAAGAGCTATCGAATCGGTAACTAAGCAAACTCTCTTTTACTGAGTTACTTTTCATGACTTAACTCTGCATAAAGCCTGACAAGCTTTTGAACACACTTAAAGGTTGTATCCAACACAACCAGTTCTTGATCAAGCGTTGAAGACAATGCCTTTGACAATCGCTCCTCAAAAGAAGAATTTGGCATTTTGAAACCGGCGCGAGGGTTTTTATACAAAACTGCCCCATTGTTTAATTGAGCGGGCTCTTCCTCCTGCATTGTCATTACAGGCCGTTCAGGAATGACGGGGGCCAAACAGTCATCCTGATATAGAACACATTCATGCTGCATACAATCTTCAAGCACACCCTCTTTATACTGCTTCTCATAATCCCAAAAAATAACGCAAATAATATTACCATGAGCATCAAGCTGGACTTCAAACTCTTGCCCCTCAATCTCAACTAAATAAATATCTTCTGAAATATTGGTAGCAACTTTTTCACCCCACGGCGTTTCAAAAGTGGTTTCAAGCCAGATACTATCTTCTTCATGGGTTTGGGTGAGATAAACCAGGTGTTTTCCTTTTTTTTCGGGAAGGTCCGAACGGTCCAAATAGCAATCCTCATAAGGTAGTTTAATTCTACGCTTTAATAAACCATCCATATCTTGATAGTAGTATATTTTACTAACAGCCAGCAATTGATCATCAGGCCGACCAAATGAAGGATTCTCTGGATCGGTGGAAGCCGTAATCTGCCTAGGTTTTGCTACTTTAACAGCACGGTCACCAAATGCACGAGATGTTACATCAAGAAATTCCAGATCCGACAACTTTGCAACTTTCTCCTCGATCCCTACCATTTGTTCTTTCAACATTTTTACATAGTAGCCATAAGTGCTAGCCACGCTTTTCAAAGCTTCACTTGAAGTTTCGTATATATTTTCGTCAGACTCTAGTTTCATTGGATAACATCTTTTTTACACTGCATTAAATGATCTATTAAATAATTAAGACAAATCAACCGTAACTTATATATTCCTTACCACACCTTCCCTAGCATCTTTATCACTTTTGATCATCTGAGTAATCAAACCAATTGTTAAATTCATATCATGAATGACTTTCTGTAATTTTAGAATATCCATTTGATTTGTTGAGGATAGGCTCGCTATATCATCCTCTAGCTTTTCAATATGCGCGTCTATTTCTGCTTCAGTCATGCCTTCGAAATCATATACATTGCCAGAAAAATCCGAACTACTAGGATCTTCGCCACTCCATGTATTGGTGGCTTCATCATAAGTTTGCTCAGTGAAGGTGTAGCCACGATCATTGTCATCCATGCTGGCAGACATGTGATCACCCATAGCGACCACTTCTTCTTGGTCACCGCTCACCTTAACCGTAAAAGTGCGCTGATCATATCCATCGTATAGAGGAGTATCTACCGGAACAACTTCACCGGTAGGCAACACATACCCCGCTGGAAGAACCTGCCCTTCATTTAGCGGTACATGACGGTAACGAACATGTACCACATACTGGTCCTCTCCAGTCTGTTCAATCCACATGCTTTCAATACTATGCATTGTATATAAGCCCGCCCACATACCTTCAGTGTTATAATAATCCATGATTTGCTGTTGCAGCTGTTGATCTTCGGAGGTGGTAGGGGTTTTCATCACCCGTTTGAGTGGCGAGCTTTCTGTCTCTCGATAGTAATACCAAGTGTTAGGAACCATATCTGCAGAGTCAGGGGGGCCACCAATAATAGGATTATCGGGAGATAGGCCAACACCTGGTAATGGAGGTACAGCCCCTCTATCACCGTAAGGGACTATCCTGTAGTGCTCATCGTGATGTGCCAATACAGCAGCCACGTCTCCAGTGTCAGGATCCCATATGATTTCTATGTTATACCCCTCTGCAGCATTGGAATATATGGTGTTGTTCATATCCGTGCCATCTGGCCCGGAAGTGGTACCATTCGCGGTACCCAACACTTCAACGGTTTGACCACTTTCCAAATCATACACAAGCGGCTCACCATAGCTGCCGTCGACCAGTTCGTTTTGCCTAATAACCAGCTCTTGTTCTCGGCCAGTGTCATCAACAAACCTGACCACCATTAAACGGTATTCAGCATCATCTTCTTCGAAATAATACCAGGTACCAGAAGACATCTCATCGTAAGGGTAGTCATCACCAGCGGACCGCTCAATGGGCGCATCAGGCGTCACGGAAAGCCCTGCTGGCGTCGGTGGGGACCGTCTACCGCCACCTGGCACCACCAGACCTGAGCCACCCGCACCGGCCCCTAACGGTTCGTCAATCACTTTAGTAAAGCTAAAGTTATTACCAGACGCATCCATGTACTCGTTATCCGAGTAATGTAAATGAATGATATTTCCATCATCATCGAATACGAGAGCAAAAGATACGTCTACAGGTGAATCAGTACGATCGTTAAAGTCAAAACGAAACCCGTACCCGTCCAGGTCAGAAAAATAATATTGATAGTCTGAAAACGACATTTCCCCATAATAGGAGCTGTCTATACTAATATCACCCCAAATACCATCGATTTCGTGGGTCTGAGTTACCCACAGGTCGTGCTCAGTAGCATCCTCACCAACTCGGACTTTCATTGTACGCTTAATCTCATTATCTTCCCTGTAGTAGTACCAGGTATCGTACTGGCTCATTTCCGAATCGGCCGGCTTACTGGTTAACGGCCAAGCAGCATCTGTTCCATCATTATTAACTGGCGGTGTGGCCCCATTACTACCGCCATCTGTTCCAGGCACTCCACCCTCTAGTAAAGAATTTTTATAGGCTAAAGCTGCCGCTTTTTCTTCACGATAGCGACTGATTAGGTCGTTTCTATATTCAATTTCGCCGATTAGTTCTGCAGCCTGAGCGGAGTAAACATTATAAGCAGCAACCATTGCAGCGAATGCATAATTAAATACATTTCCTCCGCCACCGCGAGATTTCTGAGACTGAGGCGTTTGCTGGGTATTTTCTAAATTCAGATCATTCATTTTGTACAGCTTGAGCTCAATTAAAACGGATTAGCCCTGCATGATACATAGCTAAAATCAACTCTAGACATTCTAACTGAGCACTAAAAAAATAAAGATATAAAAACGTATAGTTTTTGTATCTGGATGTGGTCTTTTGCTTAACTCCTGGTTACATATTAAATTTTTTATTAAGTTTTAACTTTTAGCAGGGAAATAAGCAAGATAAAGCCGATAAGCGCATTAATAGCTGCTAAGCAAAATGCTAAATGCGCACCACTCGCACCCCAAGCCAAACCAGCTATAACAGAGCCAATAGCTCCACCGACACCATAACTTGCTGTTGAATAAAGCGCCATACCCTGCCCCCATAATC
>JAYPYM010000044.1:20798-22876 GCA_038135915.1 Gammaproteobacteria bacterium | reverse complement strand
CTTTAAGCTCTGTTTCAATTGAAGCCACCTTTCTTACTACCTCTAGTGCCAAACTTTCATCTCCTTTGTTTAGCGCTTCAGCTGCATAACCTTCATACTTTAATACTTCAGATTTTAGCCTACTCATTTCCCTGTCAGTCCTCTTTTGTTCGGCCATAATTTGAGTCAATTGTCTCTTGGCCTGGTGCAAACTTGCCTCTACATCCACCACTTCCTGTTCCAGTATACGAATTCCGTTCGCATCGACGATAGTTTCTCCAACTTCTCTTGCCCCACTCTTCACAGCGGACATTAATTTTTCAAAAATGCTCATATGCTAGAAACCTCTTCAATTTAAGTTAAAAAAACTTGTTATCACGCTTAAGACATATTATGTCCTGATAACTATTAAATTATAACGTAAGACATATTATGTCAACGCAAAAGATTCAACATTAGGTTAACAAATGTAAAAGGAGAAAATGGCAACGAAATGGATTCCTGCAGTCTTTCTAAAACCCCTAAAACAGTCGATTCTTGATCACGAAAAACAGATTCTAACGCCCAATATAGCCATACTTTGCTGTTTCTGAGCGAAGAGATGCAACTCGTCAATACTTGGCTATAGTACTCATTAAACCTGTATAAAATTTACACAAATATAGTTCTAAAACGCTATATGTTTTTGAGTTAAAAGGAAAAAATTCATGTCAAAGAATATGAACCTGAGCACCAAAATAGCGGCTGGTTATACCATTATCCTAGCCGTAATGGTTCTGATAGCAGCTGTTATTTACTCAGGCGTTAACTCCATTATTGATGCATCACGATGGGTAAATCATACCTACGAGGTCATTCGAACTGCCGAATCGGCCGGCGCAGCCATGATCGATATGGAAACAGGTCAACGCGGGTTTATGGTAACGGGTCAAGATGAATATTTAGAGCCATATAATCTTGGAAAAGACAGGTTTCAAAGTTTAATTGAAAAGGGAAAGAACCTTACAAGCGATAACCCTGAACAAGGGGTAAGATGGGATAAGGTGATGGAACTGCAAAAAAAATGGCTTAATGAGGCAGCCTCCATTGAAATTGAAGCTCGTAGAAAAGTTGAGTTAGGGTTCGAAGCAACACAAAGGTTCGAAGAGATTTCAGCCAGAACGGTGGGGAAAGAGATCTTTGACAATATCCGAAGCAGGTTAAGCGCGTTAGACGAAAAGTTTTCAGCTGCTAAGAGACCGAACGGAAACCAACTGATCACAGAGATCACTCTAGACCTAGTCAATATGGAAACTGGTCAACGCGGATTCTTATTGACTGGTAAAGATGAATCGTTGGAACCCTATGTGAGCGGGCAAGCAAACTTGGAAATACACCTAAAGCAACTGAATGCTGTCATTTGGGGCACGGACATCAGTCCGGAGGAAGTCCAAAGCTTAAATAATAGAATCAGTGACTGGTTAGCCCAAGCTGCTGACCCCGAAATATCTGCACGCAGGGAAATGAATAAACATACTGTAACCACAGCCGATGTGACTCAAATGATGCGTCAAGGTAAGGGAAAATACTATATGGACCAGATTCGAGGTGTCATTGGAGAGCTGGTTGAAGCTGAAGAAAAGCTCATTAAAATAAGATCTGAAAAACAAAGAAGCTCATCTGAGTTTGTCATTTCAACCACTATATTAGGAACATTAATTGCTGTCGTCTTTAGTATTCTCATTGCGATGAAAATAACTCGTAGCATATCAAACCCCATTGAGCTGATTAATCATCGCTTGAAATCTGTATCAAGCGGAGACTTGACACAAAAAATTGATATACAATCTAAAGACGAATTAGGTGTACTTTCTGGTCATTTAAATTCTTTTCTATCGCAACTACAAAAAACCATACGAATGATCATCTCTTCTACAGAACAACTCAATGAAAAAGCGGTTAATGTAAAAACCGCAACCAACGAGTCTAGTCGACGCCTTAGAGATCAGAATACTGAAACCACCCGTGTGGTTTCAGCCATTTCAGAAATGTCAACGGTAGTAGACGATGTAGCAAGAAGTACCCAAGGTGCGAACGATTCCGCTCACAATGCAAATGCT
>JAYPYM010000044.1:13763-20788 GCA_038135915.1 Gammaproteobacteria bacterium | reverse complement strand
GTTTATCATTAGTTCAAGAGACACTTTCTTCTATTCGAGAGCTTTCAAAGGATATTGAAAGTTCTGCAGGGGTGTTAAGTGAATTAAAGGGACATAGTGAAAAAATTGGTACTGTATTAGATGTGATTAAGAATATTGCTGAGCAAACAAATCTGCTCGCTTTAAATGCTGCAATAGAGGCTGCAAGAGCTGGCGAACAAGGCCGGGGGTTTGCAGTGGTAGCTGATGAGGTCAGAACACTCGCTAAGAGAACACAGGATTCAACCACAGAAATCGAAACCATTATCTCTGATCTTCAAGCAGGCTCCATGAAAGCAGTCTCAGTGATGGAGCTCAGCCGTACCAACTCATCTACCACCCTCGCGAAGGCTGAAAAAACTGGCGAGTTCTTCTCCCTCATTAGCCAAGCTATATCCGATGTACAAGCCATGAACTCTCAAATTTCAACAGCGGCAGAAGAGCAAGCTGTTGCCACACAGGATGTTAAACGAAGTATTGAAAGTATAGAAAAGATATCCGCCATCACTGCAGAAAACGCGACCAATACAGAGGAAGCTGGAAATGCTGTTTCAAAAGTCAGCAATGATCTGCAAAAACTAGTCTCACAATTTACGGTTTAACTGATACCCTGAGTCTTTTTAACCGAGAATAACAGGCTTTACCAAAGTGTAAAGCCTTTCAAGAACTTGAAGCATTGCTTCCCCGGATAATTCAGAAAAGTTCTATTAACTGCTTACCCTACGATCGACAAGAGTAAACTAAGCTGCATTAAAAATGTTTGCACATTAGTGCTTGAACAGGTTAATATTAAATCGAATCCTAAACAAAACAATAAAATAAAGATTTTCAATCTAATAAATGATATGGCGCCACCAACTACCACTTTACACCAAGCAAAATCAGAAATCCCAAACGCTTGGGCATCTGTTACAGAAGATACAGGCTTTGAGGGAATTCTTACTCCGAGGCAATCGAACGAAAGCACGATACTTCCTGATCCCTTTAGAAGCCAATCGAGTACCACTAGTTTAGCACTACCCGATATTGGAACACGCCATGCAGATGAAACCTTACCCTACTCATTGGCGGCCACCGGGACAGGTGAAGCTATAAGAGCAACGGTAAACAATGCTTGCAACTTCTTTAGATGGCTAAAAATCATCCCAGAATACGCACCGCCAAGCCGAGCTGATCATCAAAATCAAACGAGTAACGATGAACCAACCGATGTTCAGCATATGGAAAGCGTTAAAAAAGTTTCAAGTAATAACACTCACCAATTGACCGAATTTGTAAATCGCTTTGTTCGACTAGACGTCGGGGCTTTAGAAGATCTTCTTCATAAACTAGATCAATCTAATGGAACAATCCTCATTGAAATTCAAGAAATTGATAAGCTGGTGACTCAGTTAGAGGCATCAATAACAGGGCTTGAGGACAGGATCAGTTACAAGCCGTGGCTTGGTGGCAAACCAGAATATATTAGTAAATATAAGAATGAGCCCTCTGATGATGATCCTAATGAAGTTATTCAAGTGGTCATTAAGGAGTCTTTACAACCTGATGTAGATACGTTTTTAGAGGGCAAAAATAAGGAAGAAATTAGAAGTTTAGTTGGTCGAAAACCCAGTCAGTTAGCACCTGAGGACCGGCATGTCCAAAAAATACTTAAAAGAACAATCCGAGCGAAACAACAAGTCACTTCCGATTCTGCTAAAACTAAAGCCCATAGCGGGTTGATGGAAGAGTCAGCACCGGATATTCTCGAGAATAAAAATCGGCAATTTAATCAAGCTCTTTACGACGCTTTGGCTGGAGTAAGAGGGCTTCGCGCTAAACTAGATACAGTTGCATTAAACATCCAAGAAAACAACCGTATGTTCCAATACGCAAAAGCCGAATTCACTAAGCTGAAGGATAACAATGATGATCGCGCTCTATTGGAAAAAAAATATAGTGACCTTGTGATTAGCAAAGAACGCCATCAGAAGTCACTACAAGCATATACAGCTCTGAAAAACCGTCTGAATCAGCTGGAAATAGAAATCAGGGGAACAAAACCAAAATAGATTTAACTTAATACCATCGGTATTTTTTAACGAGACTAACAAGCACATATATCGCTGAAATATAACTATTACCAACTAGCGTAATGATATACAATCAAGCCTTTCTTCAATCACAAGAACTGATATTTTAATTATGTTTTCAAAAGCCAGCTCATTTGTTTACCGCGCTACAGCACAGAAATTTCGAGATGTTAACCGAGTAAACGTACAACACCAGGCTAACAGGCCTTTATCAAAAAGTCTTTCAGAAAAAGCTCGTTCGAGTGTACCACATGCGACAAATTCCGATTCACAATATGTAACCGATATTAGAGAGTCACGAAATAAAGGATTCATTCGAATGTACGATCCTCAAGTGAATCCAGAAGAACCCCTCGCGATACTAAAGTTTACTCGCACATCAAAACGTTCGGCTAACATTAATAAGCTTTGGGTTGCACAGGATATGCGTCGTAAAGGATGTGGAGACCTCGTAATGAAAGAGGGCCTGTCCTATTTGAAAAATTGTAATTTAGAAGAAGTCGAACTATATGCATACCCTCTTGAAGAAGACACGATTAAAAGAGAAGATCTTATTCGCATTTACGAACGCCATGGTTTTCAGTTTAACTCAGCTGGTTTTGGAACACTCGACTTATCAAAGTTTTCTTAAATTGGAAAACCAACTCATCAAAGTGAGGCTTAATACAGCGCCAATTCAAAGTCCGGGTTCATTGGAGCATAGTCTCTCATATGTTTTACCCCAGGCCTAGACACTGTCAGCAAGTCCATTTTAATGGACTGGGTTCGAAAACCCTTCACGCCCTTTTCTAAATCAGTGCCAACTGGAACAAACACGCTTAGAAAATGTAATCCAGAGTTGAGGTATTCCCGATATATCCCTTTTAATAGTCGGTTAAAGTAAAAGGGTTAATTATTCTTAATATTCAGGTGAGTAAGGTGGAAACGTTAAAGCATTCCCCGGGACACGCCATGGGCAAAGTGTCAAATTTCACCCAACTCACGCACCGACCCTTTAGTTTTACAGATGGGTGATGACCATTCTAGGTACAAAGCTCTGCTATACTTAATGAGATTATTACAGCGTTAACTTGTTAGTATGAAGAGCATAATAGGCAGTTAAATATGGGTTTAACCACAATACTTTTTTTAGTCATCAGCATCGGGGGGCTTGGTTATCTAATACACATCTATAACCGACTGGTTGCCTTAAAAATTAATTTTGAAAATGCCTTCTCACAAATCGAGATTCAACTCAAACGCCGATATGACCTTATTCCAAATTTAGTTGAAGTAGCTAAAAAGTACATGGATCACGAGCGTGAAACACTAGAATCAATCGTCAATGCCAGAAATCAAGCCGTGTCTGGCTTGCAAAAAGCCGCTTCAGATCCAGCCAACAGCGCTGCCATCAGCCAACTCGCTTCCTCGGAAGGGCTCCTAAAGAATGCTCTGAGCAAGTTTAGTATCGTTGTCGAAAATTACCCCGACCTGAAGGCTAGTGAAAACATGCTAGAATTGAGCGATGAATTGACAGACACAGAAAACAGATTATCTATCGTTCGACAGGCATTTAATGATGCCGTCACTTCCTACAATACATTCCGACAAAGCTTTCCAAACGTGATGCTTGCAAGCATATTTGGACACAGCAACAATGCTAAGTTACTTGAATTTGCAGATAGGGAAGCCTTTCAGGAAGCACCAAAAATTGAATTTTAGATACCTTTAGGTTGATGAATCATACTCTCTGGATATTGGAGCAAACACAATGAAGTTTTTTCTTAGGTGGGTGCTTCCTATACTAATGATTGCTTCAACAATCTTCGGCTCCAGACTGAACGAATATGCTTTCAACACGCTTGAAGAGTTGCGCCAACTAGAACGTATTCCAATGAGTAATATTAACGCTTTAATTCCGGGAGAGGTACTAGTCTCTGGTAAAGCTACACCAACAGGTAAACCTTTACTCAGCGCATGGACTAATAAGCCTGCTGTTTACTACCTCTGTATACACGAGGTAGAACGAAGAGACTCCGACGGAGACTCCTATTGGGAAGAAGAAAGACGGATAGAAGACACAGTAGACTTTTGGATTACCGACGCTAGCGCTAAAATACGCGTGGACAGCAAGCGAAGCCTAGGGAAAATCGATTGGTCAGTGCATCAAAGCTATTCCCATGAGAACGGAAATAATCGTTACACTGAATATCGTATTGAACCAGGACAACAAATATTGACTTATGCCATGGCTGTAGAAAGTCAGTCAGAACTAGTCCTAACCTATTTAACGGATGGACAATACACACCGATTATTTCCACATACACTGAGGAAGAAGAGCGAGCAAATTTCGGCTCTTTCGCTATTATCTATTTTACAATAGGGACCGCGATTATTTGTTTAGGTGTCCTTGGCGTTGCCATGCTCTTTCGCGTTCACAGAACGCTAGCTTATCTGACTATCCTAACCATTGTTTGTGCGTTTCACTTATCTCAACTCAGCTACAACATGATGAAACGAGACATTCAGAATGCAGTATCTCGGTACGATCAGCAGTTGTTTGAGGCTGAAGAAAGCATCAATGAGATACTAGATAAGTACAGAATCTCATGGCAAGGATTCAACCAACCGTTGGGGATTGAGCAACCGCATTTTTCAGTCTTGTCAGACAAAGAGATCGAATATATAGGCGGCATTCGCTTAGGTATCGCTCAACTTCATCACCGTACACGCCAATTCCTAAATGCATTCCCTGAAAGATTATTATTACCTTTCTGGGACATAAATGTGGAATCGATCACTGACCCAGTACTTTCTGAGAAGGAAAGAAAAACCTTGAAAAAGGCACAGTCTGCGGTAATCCGAACGCAACTAAGCGATTTCTTCAGCTACTTAATTGCAATTGTTGGACTCATTACTTGCATTCTATCTACACGAAGTGGTTTTGATCACATCAAAACTAAAAGATTGGTTGAGAATCTTCCATCTAACACCACAAAATCAACCACCTATGGTTTATGTGAACTCAAAGGTATCATCAAAAAAGACGAAAATGCTGAGGAACTGAGATCACCACTCACAGGCTCTATCTGCTGCTGGTTCGAATACAAGGTAGAAGAACGTAGGGGTAGTGGTGATAAACAATATTACGTAACAATTGAAGATTACGAAAAACATCAGCCTTTTTTTATTGAAGATGAAGAAGGAAGCATTAAATGCTATCCAGAAGACGCGGAATTTACCACATCTCACTTTGAAACTTCATCGAAGGGAAAATTAACATATTACGAATGGAGTATTCGAGAGAACGATCAAGCCTATATACTTGCAACAGCGAAGCCAGACCCCAAAGATGCCAGCAAACTTTGTTTAAGTAAAGAAGAAAACAGCGATTTTTTAATCACAAACCATACCGAACAGGAAGTCATACTTAGCAAAAGCTGGACGGGTTTATTTTGCCTAAATATCGCATTTAGCGGCCTCATGTGTTTCCTATTAATTTCTTTTGCTACGGCGGGTGGGTTCGCAGCAACAGACTTTTTGCTCGCGGCCATGGCCGCCCCGACCTATATGATCGGAATAATGATGATTCTCCATTACAACGACTTAGTATTTTTACGAGAGCGCGTTTCACGTAATATTAAAAACATTGATATCTCTTTAAAAAAACGACAAGATTTAGTAAAAAGCTTGAATAAACTAACAAAAAAATACCTCAAGCATGAGAAATCGTTACTCACACACATCAGCAAATTAAGAAGCAGTCTCGACAAGACTATGAATCATCCGAAAGAAATCAAAGAATTTATTCAAACTGAATATCAGGTTATGCAAAACCTAAGATCTTCATTAGAAGCCTACCCAAAGCTGAATGGCCATAAAGTTACCAAGCAACTCATGAAAAAATTGAGCCATCTCGAAACGGAAATTGCTTTCATGCGCTCACTCTATAACGACTCGGCAAGTATCTACAACGCTCGCATCAATTCATTTCCAGATTTATTTTTTAAATATTTATTTAAATTCAAGCCAGCTTCTTTAATCTAAGCAGCTCAATCGTAGAACAGTCTAATTGTTACTTCATACACCCTATTTTTACCAATAAATTGAAAATAAAACAGAATAGGATTAGTATGACATTTCCATACTAATCGCTTTTTGTTTTCGGGCGTTTTTAGTGTGTCATTAGCATTGGGGTAATAGATAGGGCTATTCAATAAGTTAATCACCCTTCCCTCGAACCATAAATTTTTACGGCCTGGACTATGAAATTATTAAGTATTGTACAGCAAACACTTTTAGCGAATTTTCTTTTTAATCCACCACCCTCCGCCAATACACCTAGGAATTATGGAAAAACGACTGCAGTAAATCATAGGCATATGCATGAATGCGTTACCAATGATCCTAATACCATCCAGTCAATTAAGACTACTTGTGGTGCCAATTGCCCAAAAGCCTCACCAACTAATGTGAATATGCGGAATACCGAAGAAACTCAAGATGATTCCGGTTTTGAAAAGAAAGAAGCATTCAGAAAGCCGGTGGAGAACGAGAATCAAGCGTTTGTTTCTAAGGCATCAAATGATGAATACCTCCCGGACTACTGTAAAACTGGTAATCCAGCTTACTTTGAGTTCTGCCAACCTCCCTCTTCGGATTACCATATCAGCCTTAATCCGCCAAATGATGAACAAGCACACATATTAAGCTCCATGCTTGCAGTCTTGGGTAAAGACATTCCTCAGCTCGTTTCTCACAACATTACGCCAGATATGTTTAAGGGCATAGCCCCTGACATGTTCGAAATGGAAAGCGTTTCAGGTTCTGGTTGGGTAGCCAACTATGACGATGGAGCGAACAGCTACAGAGCACATTTACATCTACCAACCATGACGTTGTTTTTTGAAAAATTTTATCGATTTCTCCGCCGCCTGAAGTGTCCGGAGCCAAAA
>JAYPYM010000044.1:12639-13753 GCA_038135915.1 Gammaproteobacteria bacterium | reverse complement strand
CCTCTGATCGAGGTATTGAACGCCCGGCAAATCTGATGATGTCCATTCCCGTGGAAACTGAAAAAAGTGGCGGTTTTAAACTAGCAGACAAACCTCGCCAACTAGTAAGTGGTATATTTACAAACCCTGGTGGTAACGTAGCACCTAGTTTTATCAAGGGTGGAATGAGCACGCGTGACCCAGATGGTCATGTTTCCAGATATGACAGAGTTCTTTTTGATCGGGATGGGCAGTCTCCAAAGGCATGCGAGTATGGGCAAAGACATACAGCCGGAGATGAACAGAATAGCTACAATGTTAGAAAATCAATTGTTGGTAGTGATAGAAAATATATATCTGGCGCTAGCCATAAGGCTCATCTTAAAGATCAGGTCGGTTCATTATCGCTGGGAGACAAGTGGTGTAACACTTCAAAATAAATGAAACCTCCTTATCTGCTGGTTTTGGCTTAAAATAATTTCCCGCTATCTGGTGGGAATATCCCCTACTTTTCTACACCCCTCTACATGATATAAGAGGGGCTGTTATTTGTCTTAACAGAGTAACTAGATCCGGTAACATTAAAACACATAAATCAAGTATCTATTCTCCCAACTAATAGTCATATTAAGAATTCAATAGACAAGGGCTGAACGTTCACTCATTTTTAGTATATATCGGCACTAAGAAACTATCCAAATGCTTTAAGGCATACATCAGGAAGTACCTGTTAAGTGATAAATATACGCAGTTGGTTGAATAGGTATCCCCACTTGATTAGGAATAATGATTATACCAAAAGTAAAAAATATAACACTAGTAACATCTGCAATATTTCTTTCAACACTCTCTAGTCATGTGCTTTCTTTTACCCTTAGTGGTTTGCTTGCCGGGCTTACCTTGCCGGATGGTTATTGCGCGTATCAAACTAGAATGAACTATAGGTATAATGATAATGGCGTCACAAGAACATTGAATGGCGGTATATATACCTCAGAGCGCCCAGGGTTCGGAAGCCTATTTTTTACTGCTAGTTCAGGCACGCTTCAATCGTGCGTAAACTCTTGGATAAATAGTAGTACACTCCCAGGACACATAGCAAACTGTACGGATGCTGGAGACATGGAGAGGGAAA
>JAYPYM010000044.1:0-12629 GCA_038135915.1 Gammaproteobacteria bacterium | reverse complement strand
ATACCTAATGAATGGCAGGCGGGTGTCGGGTTGGGTCACCAAAACTTTTGGTACCGGATACACTCGACGTAATTTGTTATGTTCAAGATTTAATACTGCGGCAGCGTCTGGAGTACGCATACCAAATGGCCCCATTATCGTGGATTTATTGTTCCAGCTCAATCAAAACCATACCCCAGCATATTCTGTATGTACTCACCAATTAGGAAACAATAAACACATTACTTCGAGTCTCTATTCGCATTGTGGATGGGATGACTCCGATGGCAATGACGGTTATCCGGATCACGTAGACAACTGCCCCTATGATGGTAATCCCTCACAACACGACTTTGATAATGATGACATAGGTGATGTATGCGACCCTGACATCGACAATGACGGTCACCCTAATAGTTACGATGCCTGTGACTACGATGCAAACTGCTGGCTAGATGTAGATGGTGACCGCACACCTCGAAATATTGACACTGATGAACCAGCCCTTTTAACCACTGCAAACATAGTCAAGGAGACAACATCCGCACCTTTCTATAATACATCCACAAGAGCAAGCAAAGCCATTGATGGCACTTTTTATAGAAAAACCAATGTCTTTACTGACTTAATGCATACCAACAACGGCACAACAAACACTGGTGGCAATCCCTACTGGGAAGTTGAATTCAAAACCGCTGTCGATGTTGAACATGTTTTTATTCTAGGTGGACATAACCCCTCTAAAGCCCACAATACTCGTATCATGTATTTGGATAAAGACGACAATATCATCAGCCAAACGGGCACTCTGACCAACGACCACTTTGGTAGTGACAATGCCGCTTTTATCACTAAAGCGGTTGAAGACGTCTGGAAAGTTCGACTCCAGAAAAGGAGTACAGATTACTTGGTGACTGATGAAATTTTAGTGTTTGGTGAGCTAGTAGACACTGATAATGACGGCGAACCTGATTTCACTGATAACGACGATGACGATGATGGAAGAGACGATGAAGAGGATAATTGCCCCTTAGTTTACAACCCGCACCAAGATAACTGTGTCGATCGAGATTTAGCAGATCATCCGAACTATGAAAATTATGGTCCAATTATTTCCACTAATAAGCAAGCAACCCAGAAATCAACTTATATTCATAGCCAATACCCGGCAAATCACTTTGCTGCTGGTAGAGCCATCGATGGTGAGAAAACCCATAGAACGTCCACTCATTATGGCAGGAACAACTGGTGGCAAGTGGACCTAGGGCAACCTGAACCCATTGGTTTACTCGAAGTATATAGCCACTCAAATAGCGCAATCGGAGATAACGTTCATAACTACGACATTATCTTCCTTAATGAAGATTCAGAAGAGATTCATAGAATAAGAAATATTCATGGAGAGGGCATCTATAGAAAAGTCATCGAAAATCCAAACCCGTTAGCAGGCAATATACCTGGCAACATTCCCGCCGCAGCACAATTTGTTAGAGTTCAACTAAATCATCTTAGAAATCCACTGAATTTAGTTGAAGTAGAAGTCCGCAGAGCATTAACAGACAATGTTTGTGGTGCAGGCGAAATCTACTCAACCGAAGATGGTGGGACATGCGTTCCGCGGGATTCGGATAATGATGGGCACCCTGATAATCAAGATGTATGCCCATATAACGCTAATCACCACTCATTAACACCTATCACCCATCATTCTTTTTATGGTCACTATGTTACCCGGTTGGTATTAGATAACCTTTATGATCAGGCAGCACAAAACTCACTGCCAGGAATGTTTACCAATTACGATATGAGCTGCATCAATGAACGGATCTCTATTTATAATGAATTATCTAGCAAACGAAGCCAGGACTATCCAGCTTATTCAAACTTTATTAAGGCCTCACCACTATCTTCTGCAGAACGCGGATTCTATATGCTGTTACTGATGCAATTTGAGCCTGACGAAATATTGGATCAGCTAATCGAGTTTGAATACCTTACGACTAATACAGGCAGCAATAGGAGTCAACCAATTAAAGATAAAATCTCTAATATTTTTCAACCACTCACTTTTTCTAACCTAATTGAGTTTATCCTAAGTAAACCAGCTATCAGACAGACGATACTACAAGCTGATGAGAACAATAACGATACTGCAAAATATGTCCGCCTGCTGAAAAGACTAGTAGGATATTTTTCACAAGAACACTTGACCTCGGGCTCCTTACAATCCCTAGCTAACATAAAAGGCATTACCCTAGATGACAACTATATCTTTGGTGAACTAGAGGATGCCTGTGAAATGCACCCTAAAGAGCTAAGCATTCAAGACCCTGCAATAGGGCAATACTTAGGATCAAGTAACCCGCTAGGTATAAACTCCCAGTACCTCTATGATTTGTACACCGAAATGCAGCTCAAGAATCCTATATATGGTTATATTGTTCCTGCGAACGGCTGTCGTAACAATCTGATTATTCATTACAACTCGCTTGTGGATTATTTGGCAAATAATAAGAATCCTAACTTTCTAACGGACAAGCTATCTAATCCAGAAAGGGCGCTCTACCTACAACTGCTACTTGACTACAATCCAGAGCACCTACTAGACCAAATAATGGATCTCGAAAGACAACGAACGGCTATCGAATTTTTTTCAATCGTAGGAAATAACTTTAATAATATGAACTACGTACAGTTTTTCGATATTATTCTCAGCCACACAAATGTAATTGCTCTCATTCGAAATGACTCCAATTCAGGCAGCTACACCCATTTATTAAGGCGGCTGGCGGGTTATTTCGCCAAAAGAAATTATCATCTGGATGCAATCGACGATCTCATGGCTTTTAAAGGCCTGACACTTAATACTCACTTTGTATTTGGTGATACCAGTTCGTTCTGCAACCTTGAAGAGTCAATCCTTGAACTTGCATTCGAAAACTATAAAGACTGGGATCTCAATCACATCTTCAATTATGTTGATTCAAACCTGTGTAAAATTCAACATTTTGATGATGCTAATGATGTGCTAACCACCTTAGGTTGCACACCACAAGAACCCATTAGGGAAGATGACATGAGTGACGGTTTAGCAATAGGCGTTTCAGGATTTATCGAGGCGTACACCGACGTATTATTGCCACCAGGCTTTGCCATTCCCCGCCATTTCCCAATATTAAAAGACAATGCTAAGAGAGCAAGGGATAGACTATTTAAATTCTTCTCCAGGATTTCTAAACATGGAGAAAAAGGCGCTTTAGAATGGTTATTTAATCACAGTATCGGTAAAGCAATTGATGATCTTGAAGAGGATGCTATTGATCATATCTACACGCTTGTAGCTATTGAAGCATTTTTAGCACAAGAGCTAACGGGTATCTCTATTTCAGATAACCCAATTTTATGCCAAGAAATTGAGGAAGAACTCATTATAGCAGAGTTTGTTTATGGCGTTGAAAAAGGATTTGTCACTGGAATGGAGTGGATGGTGGAAAGTGGACTTGAAATAGTTGACTTTGCTGCAACCTTTGGCAGGTGGGGAAAAGCTAAAAACATACAAGATTTACTGCAGTTAGTCACGACGATCTACATAGAACCAGATGAACTTGCAATAAATTTAATTAACGCCTCCCTGCATAGCTATCCAACCGATCTTTCCGAAGGTATAGGCGAATTTATTGGTGGTCTCATTGAGTTAGAAGGATTAGGCGGTGAGGCAGCTGAATTAGCAAAAGCCGCCAAACTAGGAACGGATTCTTATTCTCGGGGCATTTCAAAAAGCCTTAAGAATAAACACCCAATTGATTATATTGGCCATGATATGTCTTATAAAGACCTGAAAAAACTGTCTGACGATATTGATAACAACATTGATCGTTTAAAATCAATGTACCCGAATGAGCAAGAAGGTCTAGATGAATTAAAAAATACAACAAAGGATAAGTATGATGAGATGAAAGAGTATTTTGATGATAGCTGCATACCCTAAGTCATTAAATAATTCATCTCCAAAACATTTGATAGCTTTGTTCTACGTATTTATTAACTCACAAAAATAACTTAGCAACCAGATAATATGACTTAGATAAATTTGCAAATTGATAGGATCTTACAATGAATAAGAAATTTAAAGCACAAACAATGCCTGAAACACTAATCATGATTGACCACAAACTATTACTGTTAGTATTTATCAATATTTTCGTTCTAGTACCCCAATCTGTTTATGGCAATCCAGCCACTAAAACAGATCCCGTACCAGAGATCCCTATTCCAAATGAAATCACTATAAAAGTAGATGACCAGGAAGAATCAGTACGAATCGCAATGATAGGCGACGAAGATCATCAAATATCTTTATATGATGAACAGTTTTTAGAATTTTTAAAATCATCAAATCGCAAACCAACAAAAATTTTTCTTGAAGCGCTCTGGAATATAAACCTTGAGAGATCAACATGGTTTACGATGAGAAACCTTCCTGTTCCTGATCCAGGATATACGAATTATACAAGGGAAAATGTAAGAAAATTCCTTACTGAAAGAAGCTTCCACGCAGATGTGAAATCTGATGCCCTTTACAATATCATAGAATATTGTAGGCAGAACGGAATAGAATTGTTTGGTATTGATGCCTCATCTTTAAATTCGAAATATAAGAAAGGTCCGGTACAATATATGTTGGAGCGATTAAACAGGTATACCAATGAAACGTGGGCAGAGGGAATATTAGAAAACATATCTAATATTTCGGCTGATGAGTATGTTATTCTTTATGGTGGCATAAAACATGGGCAAGTCATGAAATACAAGGGAATAATTCCAGAACTTAATGTTTGGCAGTATACAGAAGATGGTTGGATTCTCCCAGAGAAATACAATAAAAAAAGAGACCCTTGTAATATTTAGTTATCTACCATCCGGGTACATATCAAATAGTACAGAAGGAGACTTTCAGCGATAACTCAATTCGCAAGTCTTAGCAATATACCAACCCGCTTGGTGACTTGGTTCAAATTTGCGACATTTTTTTAATTCACCACCATAAACATGCAAGGTCACTGCTTTTCTGTTGCTGATGTTTGTTATGCTGTGATGCTCATTGGGTGGAATGAGTGACCCAGCATTACCTACGCCTGCACTCTGACTAAAGACTTTTCTAAACTGGTAGCGCTGCCCCTCCCTGGACAGCAGCTCGTATTGATCCACTTGTATATTGCCTTCGGCTACACCTTCGACACACCAGACTCCATCATGATCATGGATAGGCGTACCCTGCCCTGGCCCCCATGTCATCGTAACAATAGACAGCTCGATAGCATCATCAACAAATAAACACTGGCGCGCGTATTCATTTGAATTGGTTGTGCAGACGCTTAAGGGTAACGTCACCTGTTGGTTTGAAAAAGATTCACTTAACAACTGCCTGATGGATTCAACTAGGGGGTTGTAGCTGCGATGCTCGCTACGACTAAATTCTTCTACCAATATGCGTAGTTCCTCTACTAATCGGAAAAGCGAAGGGCTTTCTTTAACCAGGTCGTTGATAAACACTTGTCTATTTAGTGAAGCCTCCGAGCCAAGTTCCATTGCGCACATATGAATTCCCTATCTAGGTTGACATCCATTGAAGTTGAACTATTCAAAATATTTTGCAATTCTTTTTTCATCACGCTACGATCATAGGCGTGTTTGACTCAGTATGCAAACTATTAGGCTAGGCGCACAATAAACATACAGCAAGGGAAATGTAATATGGAACAAACCAAAAAATGGCAGGGAGATAACCTTTATCCATCGCAAATTGAAGCCTCATTCGGAGAGCACTCGCTTTCACTTGATGTACCAGAAGGCGTTTGGAACCCCACGCCACATGGCATGCATTTAGGGAATATGCTACTTAAACTGGACTTTAGCGGCCAATCCGTACTTGAACTGGGCACTGGTTGTGGGATACACGCGATTCTCTTGGCTTACCAAGGTGCTTCCCAATTAACACTGACAGAAATAGAACAACCCATTAATGATAACGCGCTATACAATCTTAATAAACACCACGTTAATCTTCCTATTGAAACCATTGTTTGCGATTGGACGAACTTACCATCTGAATGCCCAAAATACGATGTGTTAGTCACCAACCCACCCTTTGGAAAATCAGGAAAGCGTTACAGAAGGTACTTTATTGACACCTTAATTCTTGACACACACAAACTCATCAAACCTGGCGGACGCCTTGTTTTTGTGCAATCTTCTATGGCGGATATTCCACGCAGTATCAAGCTGATGGAAGAAAATGGTATGCAAGTGCGTATCATTGGAGAACAAGATGGTCAATTTAGGGACTATTATTTTGAAGACCCTATCTATATGCGAGAAATGGCTTCACAGTATGGTGCCTATACAGTAAGAGATGGGAAGCACTTTGAAAGACTCATTGTTTTTGAAGCAACTTTACCAAAGTAATGCTTCTGGTTAAGCATATAAACGTGTGCTATCGAGTTTTGAGACCCCTACAGCGACCATTCTGCAATATGATTAAAGTCGTACCGGGTCTCATAAACAATATAAGTTTCAATTTCTTTCATAAACTGAGTTAATAGCCTATCCATAGCCTTGGCTTCATCCTCATAAAGGTGATGGACGTCTAGCTCATCGACATCTACCAGTTGATAGAACTGCTTTAAGTGCTCAACGGATTTAGCTGGTATCACCCCTCTATCAACATCCACTTTTATATTTCCTAGAATCACCAATAGCTCCCTGAAAATTTCATTACTGTGCCTTGGGATATTTTCTATTACCACACAATCCTCAACGTCAATAGCTTTAATACCCTCTGTGGTAACAACCCAATTACCCAAGTTAGGGTCTGTTTGACATAGTCCAATACTCCTAATAGCGTTTAATGCCTCATACATAGAAACTAAAGAAGTATTAACAATATTCCTTTGATCACTTACTGCCAACTGCCTAAACTCTTTACTTGATAAAATCTTTTCTAAGCTCGTTAGCCCATCCTCCATCAAAACACACACTTTGTTGTCATTATTTAAAAATATACTCTTAAACCTGATAATATTTTCATTGTTCAATGCATTTAGTAATTTAGCTTTTTCTTCAATAGATCGGATATCTACATCATCGTAACGATGCTCTTTAAGTGCATAAACATCATCTTTGCTCGTTTTCACCTGCCAAATATCAGCTTCACCGCCTCGATCATGAAGTTTTAATTTAGTATACTGATATACGGATTGGAAACCTGCTTGTTGACTCCGCGAAGCTGTGCTGCAGGCTTGACTCGCTTGTTCAAAAGCTTGCCGCAGACAAGCTCGTCTCTGACAAAGCCTTAATAATATTGGTGCATCTTCAGCATTTGGGTCTGAAGGAACAGCGCAGGATTCAGTTTTATCCCTGACAATTAAAACGCCTAATTTTTTCAAATCCACGTCAATGGCTTCAAGTAAACCTCTAACTAAATTGAGCTTAGTTGGAATATTCTCACCTGTAGTCCGAATAGGCTCTAAAAAACCACTGGCGTTAGGAATATCTGCTAATTGCTCATAGGCTTGCTTTATATAGCTGTTTAAATCGGATACTATGTGATTACGCATTAGTCTTCTGCGAGGCTCAAGTATAAGTTAACCATTGCTAGCGCAGCTTGCGTTTTCGCACCAGCCAACTCATTTTCTATTTCCAATTGCCGGCGCTCTACATCGAGCACTTCAATAAAGTTGATCACACCACCCTCATATCGCTGTTGGGCTAGCTCTGTTGCTTGTTTAGCAGCTGTTGCGCTCTGCTCTAAGTACTGAGTAACACTTTGAGTACTCTCATAGGCAACTAAAGCGTTCTCTACTTCCTCCAAAGCCAGCAACACTTTCTGTTTATATTCTTTGTAAGCAATGTCTGCGTTGAGTTCAGCGCGTGACGCTATAACGTCCAGTCGAGTAAAACCAAGAATAGCCCAACTAATACGGACACCAAATAGATTAAAAACACTCGCGCCTTCGCTTAAATCATTCAGGTTTTCTGACGCTAGCCCAAGATCTCCTAACAAGGTTATTTTTGGAAACCAAAGTGCTTGTTTCACCCCAATATCAGCCACTGCACGCCTTAGGTTTGCCTCCGCAGCTTGAACGTCAGGTCTTTTTTTCAACACATTATTAGGATTCAAGCTAATTTCAGAGACCAAGGGTAAAAGGGGCATCTTCTTCGGTTTAATGAGATCTTGATAAGTGGCCCGAGCGCTTTGACCGGTTAATACTGAGAGACGATGCAGTGCTTGTTTTTGTTGACTTTCTAAGGGTGGCACACTCGATAAAGTCGCATAATACTGAGACTTCGCACGAGCTACATCAACCGGCGTGGCAACTCCGGCATCTAACCGACTCTGTGTTAAAGACCAAGTATCTTTTTGCCGCGCAGCATTTCCTCTGGTTGCTAGCAATTGTGCTTGAACACCTCTCAGTAAACAATATTGGCGTACAATTTCAGCCTGTGTTAGCAACCTGATTTCATTGAGTTGTGCTTGAAGGCTCATCACATTTGCATCAGCACTTTCTCTACTGCGTTTTAATCTACCTATCCAATCAAGCTCCCAGGTGATAGACTCTGTAAGATTATAATCCTGATAAGCACCACCATCTTTCTCTGCTGGGAAAGATTTACTTTCAGAATCTCTTTTTTCAACGGCAGTAAATTGGGTGTCTGGCTGCGGCCAACTATCTAGCTTAGTATCTCTATCTAAATTTTTTGCTACCAATAATCGTTTATAGGCAATCTGAACATCCGTATTATCTTCCATCAGTTTAAGCAATCGATTTAAGTCAGGGTCTTTAAGCTGATACCAAACACTTGACTGAGGTAATGCTTTTTTTGTTTCACCACCGGAAATAGCGCTGGAATTCGCAAAGCCTTCTGTTTGATAAGCTTCAATGGCTTTAAGGCTAGGTTGCTCGAAATCCGGTCCCACTGTCATACAAGCAACCATGTTAAATGCCAAAGAAAATGTCACACATAAAGGGGGTAACTTGTATCGTATCTTTCGGGTACTCATGATTTAAACTCTTATGTTAACGGTTGTTTTTTCCGTGTGATCACATAAAACATCGGCGTAAACACCAATCCAAAAATGGTAACACCTAACATGCCCCAAAATACTGCAACACCTAGCGCTTGACGAATTTCAGCGCCTGCTCCCATCGCAAAGGCTAAAGGCGCAACACCCATAATAAAAGCTAATGATGTCATGAGAATCGGTCGTAACCTTAAACGACTTGCTTCGATAGCAGCTTCTACCCTATTTCGACCTTCTGCTTCTAGTGTTTTAGCAAACTCAACAATTAAAATAGCGTTTTTTGTTGCCAAGCCAATCAAAACGAATAAAGCAATTTGCGTAAACACATTATTATCGCCGCCTATTAAACTCACACCAAACAAAGCTGACAAGACTGTCATAGGCACGATGAGTATCACCGCCAAGGGCAACCTCATGCTTTCATATTGAGCAGCAAGCACCAGATACACCAATAACACAACAAAAGGGAATACCCAAAATGCGGCATTCCCTACCCGTTTATCTTGGAATGCCAACTCTGTCCATTCATAACCAATACCTGGCGGCAGCGTTTCATCCGCCAGCCGTTCCATAATATCTTGAGCTTGACCACTTGAAATGCCCTCTGCCGGCGCCCCACTTAAATCCGCTGCTGGAAAACCATTGTAATGTGTAACCCTATCTGGCCCAGTCGTATAGTCAATGCTCAATACGCTACTCAGCGGCACCATATCCCCAAAACGATTACGAGCTTTTAAATTACCTACATCACTGATATCTTGCCTGTAGGCTTCATCGGCCTGAACAATCACCTGGTAGGTTTTACCAAAGCGGTTAAAATCATTCACATATAAAGAACCCAAATAAGTCTGCAACGTTAAATAAATTTGATCTAAATCAATACCATGTTGCTTTGCTTTATCTCTATTGAGATTAGCTTCAACTTGAGGCACTTGTGCTCTAAAACTACTAAAGACGCCCGTCAGCTCAGGTGTTTGCCAAGCCCTCATCATCAAAGCATTAGTCGCTTGAAACAAAGCCTCATGGCCAAGGTTTTCACGATCGATAATTTGCATTTTAAACCCACCCTTTGTACCAAGGCCTCGTACAGGCGGTGGTGGAAACACGGCAACAAAAGCTTCTTGAATCTGAGAAAAATCTTGCATTAATGCTTGAGCGACTGCAAAGCCAGCCTGGCTGGGATCTTTACGTTCATCGAAAGGCTTAAGCGGGAAAAAAACGATACCAGCATTGCTAGCACTCGTAAAGCCATTAATAGACAAGCCAGGAAAAGCAACTGAGTTTTGAATAGCGGGATGTTTCAACCCAATCTCACTCATGTTTCTCATCACTTCGTCAGTACGTTCTATCGAAGCGCCATCCGGTAACTGCGCAAATCCGATCAAGTACTGCTTATCCTGAGGGGGTACATAACCCGAGGGCACCTGTTTAAATTGAAACCAAGTCAGTGCTAGTAACACTCCAAACATCATCAAGAATATAATCCGACGCCGTATAGAGAAACCGACAAAACTCGCATAGCCAGCCTTGCTTTTATCGAAGAAACGATTGAATGGTCTAAATAACCACCCCAATACACTGTTAAGACAACGGCTAAAGAGGTCTTGGGGTGCATCAGCAGGCTTAAGCAAAAGCGCAGACAATGCGGGGGATAACGTTAATGAGTTGATCGTTGAAATCAGCACAGCGATAGAAATAGTCAATGCAAATTGCTGATAAAATTGCCCACTTAACCCCGGTATGAAAGAAATAGGCACAAAGACTGCCAGCAATACCAAAGAAGTTGCGATAATAGGCCCTGTCACCTCCTTCATCGCCTGCAAGGTAGCAGCCCTGGGCGCTAATCCTTCTTGAATATTTCGCTGTACATTTTCCACAACAACGATAGCATCATCTACCACAATACCAATCGCCAACACTAATCCAAAGAGTGTCAGCACATTGATTGAAAAACCAGTTGCAGCCATCACTGCAAAGGTACCCACGATAGATACTGGTACTGCAGCCAATGGAATAATAGAAGCTCGCCAAGTCTGTAGAAACAAGATAACAACCAGCACCACCAATGCTACCGCCTCCACCAAGGTAGTAATAACGGCTTTGATGGAATCTCTAACGAAAATGGTTGGGTCATACACAATGGTGTAGTCCACACCTTCAGGAAAGTTCTGTTTTAATTGTTTCATTGTCTGACGCACATCATTGGAAATAGCAATCGCGTTACTGCCTGGCGCTTGGAATATCGGTACGGCTACTGCCTGCTTATTATCTAACAATGAACGCAAACTATAAGTGGCCGCCCCTAGTTCAATACGCGCCACATCTTTCAAGCGTAGTAATGCACCTGAGTCATCGGTTTTAATGATAATATCACCAAAAGCTTGTGCATCAGGTAACCTACCTTGCGTTTTAATGGACAGCTGAAAATCTGCGTCTGCAGCCGGACTTTGTCCCAAACTACCCGAAGCGACTTGAGTGTTTTGTTCTCGAATGGCTGCGATGACTTCTGCTGCTGTGATATTTCTTGAATCCAATAAATTCGGCTCTAGCCAAATTCGCATAGCATAGTCACCACTGCCAAAAATAAGTGCTGAACCCACACCTGAGATCCGTTTTAATGCATCGATAATTTGCAGTTCCGCATAATTTCTCAGATACAGGCTGTCGTAACGATCATTAGGACTCGTTATATGCACTACCATGGTTAAATCAGACGAAGACTTTTCAGTAGTAACCCCAAGTCGGCGAACTTCATCAGGCAACCTAGGCAGAGCTTGACCGATTCGATTCTGGACTTGCATCTGCGCAATATCTGGGTTAGTACCGATCTCAAAAGTAACCGTGATCTGTAATTGCCCATCACTGGTGGACTGCGAAGACATATATAACAAATTATCCACGCCGTTAATGGCATCTTCCAAAGGGCTAGCAACGGTTTCAGCAATGGTAACTGGGTTTGCACCCGGATAACTGGCGCGTACCAATACTGAAGGTGGGACCACTTCTGGATATTCACTCACAGGCAATTGGAAGACACTGATCAAGCCAACCAAAAACAGAATTAAAGAGACAACACCAGCGAATATAGGGCGATCAACAAAAAACGAGGACAAGGTCACAAACAAATTCCCTGAGATATTTTGATTGTTTCATTTCAAACATTACAGCATTATTGTTCAATAGGTTTAAGGTCATGCATATCAACCATTTCCGGATTAACTGGTGTACCAGGCATAGCTTTCATTAAACCATTCACAATAATTTTCTCACCAGCGGTTAAACCTGTACGGATCACCCTTAGACCATCCATTTTTGGCCCCAAATGAATGGTTCGATATTGGGCTAAATTATTATCATCTACCACTAATACATATCTGCCGCCCTGATCAGAAGCTATTGCGACATCATTAATCAAGACCCCCTGGTAAGGCCCCTTTCCAGGAATCGCAGCTTTGATAAACAAACCTGGTCTAAAATGACCGGCTGGGTTTGCAAGTTTAGCCCTCAACTTTATAGTGCCGGTTCTTGAGTCGATTTTATTATATATAAATGTTAATACAGCTGTATT
>JAYPYM010000043.1:13497-23357 GCA_038135915.1 Gammaproteobacteria bacterium | reverse complement strand
AGCATCATCTGCGGCTCGGGCAACAATGGTGGTGACGGGTTTATTATTTCACACCTACTCAGCAAAGAGTGCACTGAACTCAGTGTCATCGTGATTGGTCATAAAGAGAACATTCAAGGCGATGCTAAACGAGCAATGCAATTAGCCCAAGCGTCAAATGTTAGCATTCAGTTTTTTCCTGAAATTAACGAGCACCTTACAAAACGCATCTGTACATCCAACACAGAACTTTGGGTAGATGCAATCATGGGCACAGGCTTATCTCGAGATCTAAAGCCAGACTACAAGGAACTGGTACAACATATTAACCAACACCATGCACCAACTTTATCCATCGATATACCGACAGGCATTTCCGCAGACACCGGCCTAATACTAGGCGCAGCCATTCAAGCAACTAAAACAATTACCTTTATCGCTCTAAAGAAGGGGCTATTTAGAGATGCTGGAAAAGCCTGTACAGGTCACCTAGCGTTTGCAGATCTAGGCATTCCTTCTAGAAGGGCGAAAAAACAAAAGCCTCACACAATTCGGCTAACGACCAGCTATCCAAAGTCGCTTTTTCCGCTAAAATCAACAACTAACTTGCTTGCTGCGGATACACACAAAGGCCAACAAGGCACACTATTATGTATTGGCGGAAATTACGGTATGCTTGGCGCGATCCTGCTATCGTCAAGTGCTGCATTACATACAGGCATTGGAAAAGTACTGGTAGCAACACATAAGGCACACCACCCATCAATCTATACACAAAATGCCGAGCTCATGCCCATCGACACGGACTGCAACCAAGCAATGAAAGCAGCCATCTCTCAGGCGTCAGCAATACTCATAGGCCCTGGTTTAGGTCAGGATAGCTGGGCAATCGCACTCCTGCAAACTGCTCTAGATAGCAACAAACCAACTGTGATAGATGCAGACGGTCTGAATCTGATTAGCAAAGAAGCTGTTTCAATGCCCAAAGAACCAGGTCAACAATTAGTACTAACACCCCACCCAGGTGAAGCTAAAAGATTAATGGATGAAAAAACCATACGTTTTGACCCCTTCTACTGCATAGAAAAGCTAAGCGCAAAGTATCCTGGCGTTATGGTCCTGAAGGGTGCTGGCTCCCTCATTAAAGAACACACAAAAGCCGACATTTATTTATGCGATGCTGGAAACCCAGGCCTTGCCAAAGCAGGCATGGGAGACACTTTGGCCGGAACCATAGCAGGTCTCTTAGGTCAAAAATCTTATTCCCCAATAGAAGCAGCAAAGCTCGGAACTTGGCTTCATGCTACTTCCGCCGATCTGCTAGCCAAATCGACAAGTACTTTTAATATTTTGCCCAGCTCGCTGCCACCGGTCATCGGACAATTATTAGCAACAAGCGTACAAGGAAAGAGCGGGAGAACGGAAAAACTAAAGCAAACAAACAAAATCAAGGCGCTTTATAACCCATGTCCGTCACAGTAATTAAATTTAGCCTCGAAAGTGCGAATCAAAGCCATTCTTTTGGTTCAGACTTGTCTAAACTCTTAGCACCAGGTTACACCATTTACCTACAAGGCAACCTCGGCGCCGGCAAAACAACCTTGACCCAAGGCATTTTGAAAGGGCTTGGTTTTTCTGGTGCTGTCAAAAGCCCAACTTACTCACTTATTGAGACTTACGAAGTAGAATTAGGCCATATTGCACATATAGACCTCTACCGCATGCAGGACCCTGAAGAGTTGGAGTTTATGGGAATCAGAGACTATTTTGATGAACAGCAAGTCTGTATTGTAGAGTGGGCAGAAAAGGCAAGAAATTACTTACCAGAGCCAGATATTCATATTAAACTAGAACAGAGTGAAAATCATCCAAAAAGATACACGGCCGATATACTAGACAAGCTAAGCACTGGTGTTCTGAGCATCCGGTCAGACCGAGCAAAGCAGAGATTTCAATTAATCAAAGTAGGTTTAGAAAAATGGGCATCATAGCGGGCAAAGCTAATCTGATTTATCTGCGCCAAGTCACCACAATATTTTTTTTATTGACTCTGATCACTTTAGTCTCAGAAAGCATCGCCGCTCAAGAAATTAAGAATATCAGAATTTGGAAATCACCAGAAAAAACCAGAGTGGTAGTTGATCTCAGCAAAAAGGCTCAATACACCTTTTTTCAACTAGATAAACCGAATAGAGCAGTGATTGACATCAAAATTCCAAAACAGCACGGTTCACTGAAAAACTTCAGAGCTAAAAGCCAAAAGCTCGACTTATCGGCATCTGTGATCAAAAAAATTCGTAGCAGCCATAACAAACCAAATGTCTATAGAATAGTCCTGGAACTAAACGAAACCATCAGGCCTCAACACTTTCAATTGCCACCAGAAAAACCTTACTCTCACCGATTGGTGGTTGATCTATCGCGGGACCAAAAAAATACAACTGACCCCATTCTTGCTATGGTCAAAAAGAAAAACTTAGAAAAGCAAATTAACAATGCTGAGCCTAAACCAGCGCTCAATCCAAGCATTAACACCACGGTACGACCAATCACTTTTAAAGAGCAACGAGATATTGTTATTGCAATTGACGCCGGCCATGGTGGACAAGACCCAGGCGCATTAGGGCATAAGGGCTCTCGCGAAAAAGATATTGTATTGAACGTAGCAAAGCGTATGAAATACCTGATCGATAAAGAAAAGGGCTTAAGGAGCGTGCTTATTCGAACGGGTGACTACTACATTGGACTTAAGGAACGTAGAAAAATTGCCATAGAAAAATATAATGCAGATTTCTTTATTTCGCTGCATGCTGACGCTTGGAGGAAAAAAAGTGCTCGAGGTGCTTCTGTCTTCGTTTTATCATCCAATGGTGCCAGCAGCACTAGAGCGCGTTATCTAGCAGAAAAAGAAAATGCTGCTGATCTTTTAGGAAGCACCTCTGAAACACAAGATAACCCAGTATTAAAAAAAGTACTGGTGGATTTATCCCTCAATGGTAGTATCGAGCACAGCGTGAATGCAGGCAGCTTGGTACTTGGGGAGCTAGGTAAAGTCACTAAACTGCACAAACCTCGTATCGAAAAAGCTGGTTTTGCTGTTTTGAAAAATGCCGAGATGCCGAGCCTACTGGTGGAACTAGGCTTCATTACCAACCCAAAAGAAGAGCGCCTTTTGAAAAATACACAACATCAAAATAAGCTGGCCAAAGCAATGATAAAAGGTATCAAGCGTCATTTTCTTAACCAACCACCACCTGACACTTATTTCGCAAGTTTAAGGCATAGCGACAAACGACAACATCAAATCGCCAGAGGCGAAACACTTTCTGAGATAGCGGAAAAATATCGCGTGGCTCAGAAAGACTTGAAAGAAATAAATGACTTAAACTCAGATCTAATCCGGATCGGCCAAGTATTACGAATACCATCACTTAATTCATGCCAACCTGAAATCCCATGCTAACTGAAGAAACTGAACATCAGCACATTCGCCTACTTCCTCAAGTGCTCGCCAATCAAATAGCGGCTGGTGAAGTTGTAGAACGACCTGCATCCGTATTAAAAGAACTGATAGAAAATGCTATCGATGCGGGTGCAAGTTTTATCAAAATCGAATTGGAACAAGCTGGCTCATCCGTGATTCGAGTGATCGATAACGGCAAAGGAATCCCAAAAGAAGAGCTACATTTGGCTCTGAACAGGCACGCTACAAGCAAGATTACCAACCTTGAAGACTTAGAAAAAATACAAACGCTTGGTTTTCGTGGTGAAGCACTAGCCAGTATCGCCTCAGTGTCTCGATTTTCACTCACCTCAAAACCAAAGGATCAGGAAATAGCCTGGCAAGTAAAGGCTAAAGGGTCAAACATGGACACCATGCTCACCCCAAGCAATTTACCAGAAGGTACGCAAGTAGAAGTACTCGATCTTTTTTATAATACTCCAGCCAGAAGAAAGTTTTTAAAAGCTGAACGAACAGAGCTTGGCCATCTAGAGCTATGCGTAAAACGACTAGCCCTCAGCACATTCAATGTTGGCTTCAGGCTCACACATAATGGTAAAGAAATCTTAAGCTTAAACCCTGCGAATAGCATGGCACAAAAGGAACATCGTATCAAAAAGGTGTGCAGTGAAGCCTTTATTCAATCGGCCTGGTATATTGATACAAACATAGCTGACATGAAACTATCAGGCTGGCTAGCAGCACCAACTTTTTCTAGAAGCCAAAATGATTTGCAATATTTTTATGTGAATGGGAGGCTCGTTAGAGACAAGATCATAAACCACGCCATTAAACAGGCCTTCAAAGATGTGCTATACCAAGGGAGACACCCGGCCTTTGTGCTCTTCTTTAACCTAGACCCTACCAAAGTGGATGTAAATGTTCACCCAACAAAACATGAAATACGCTTTAGAGAAAGCCGCCAAGTACATGATTTCGTTTTTCGTATTATCAACCAAACACTTGCTGACATACGACCTGAAGGGGTTATTGAAAAAATACAAGAAAGCGAGTTAGCACAAGATTTTTCGCAGCCACAAAGCTTTGTTCAAACACCCATCAATATGGTCGATGACTATATTTCACCCACTACAAGTCTAAATAACGAATATACCGATACCATAAAACCCTTCAACCCGTCCTACACTAAAGAACCAGAAACAGATTACAAGACGGAAGAAGGCTATCATCAACACATTACAGACAAGACGCAGTTAGAAAGATCTAACGATCAAAAAATACCACCCCTCGGCTATGCCATTGCTCAATTAAAAGGCATCTATATCCTGGCAGAGAATGAAAAAGGCTTAATCATTGTCGATATGCATGCTGCACACGAGCGAATTCTGTATGAACAATTAAAGAAAACTTTCCACACTGCAATTCAAAACAAAACAATCCCAAATACACAATCACTACTTGTTCCTTATACCATATCACTTGAGCCCGAACTCATTGAAGCAGTAGAAAAACATCATACTACCCTGAACCAGCTAGGCTTTAGCATAGAAGTGATTGGACCAAACGCTATCGCAGTAAGAGCAATTCCAGCCATGCTTCAAAATTCAGATATCATCTGCTTAGTCACAGCCATGTTAGAAGACTTTTCATGTATGGAGCGCTCAGATAAAATTGAAGCTCGCATCAATCAAATTCTCGCAACTATATCCTGCCATACCGCAGTCAGAGCAAATGAAAAGCTTTCAGTAGAAGAAATGAATCTCATTTTACGCCAGATAGAGCAAACAGAAAGGGGTGGCCAATGCAACCACGGCAGACCAACATGGATCTATAGGAGCTTAAAAGAACTAGACAGCCTGTTCAAACGAGGCCAATAACCTAAAACTAAAATACTCATTAAACAGATTTTTGATCATCTTCCTGTTGAGCATCCTTCTTTACTTCAATGCCATATTGTTCAGCTAACATTTTTACGAATTCAATAATTTTACGTTTGCCAGCAAGACTGCCTCGCTGAGGACCAGCCTCCACTTCTTCAGAGTTTACAAAATCCTCTGGCGCATATAATAGGTATGTTGGACCCGTTTCAACTTCATTATTTTTCCAAATATCACGAGTATTTGTATTTTCTAATCTGATTGTATAAAACTCAATGGGTGCTTCCTGCTCCTTCAGCTTTGTCGCAAAACTGCCAATAGGTAGCTTTGCATAATTACACGCTCTACAGGAATCACTGACAAACAAAGCAACCCTAAAGTCTTTACCTTGCTCAATTAATGTTTCAAAATCTTCCAGGGAATTAACTGCGGTAATACCAGGGTACTTATCCCAACCAGAAGCAACTTTTCTTCTATTAACCCCTTCTGAGCCATCACTCCATCTCATTTTTCTCGCTAAGCCCAGGGAAGTATCTTCTTGATTGAGTCGCAGCGACGAACGCTCAAAAGCAACGACAGGCATCCAACCATTCTCTAAAAAGTCAAATTGTTTACCTGGCAACGCATCTGAACCAATCGGTGGCTGAATAAACGCAGCGCCACTGGCAAGATTTCTGCCAGCACTACCACTGGTAGGTACTGTTAAAATTGCAAAAGCGGCAAGTGCTTTAGGCGCCACACTTCCAAAGCTTGGAAACTTACAACCACCTGAGGTTACCTCACTACCACCTTTAACCATGACCCCTACACCTTCTTTTTATAAGTTTAACAAATGATTTGACCCTGAGCGCAAACTCATCTTAAACCAAATGGCATCAAATTAAAATTATTTATTTTGCATACTGACTGCGGGCTTACAACGCGCTTCTCAAATCTGAAAGGTCACAGGCAAGATTAAACTCAAGGATTTTTGTTTAATAATTGTCTTTAAACAGAAAAAGGTAAATATATAATAGATCGAAAGTTTTTTGGGTGGGGTATAAAGGCTTTAAACTTGCTGGATTGCAAACCCTAACCTATACATTTGATTAAGGTTTGCAATCCACTTTTCATATCTATAAATAAGTACTTAAACAGCAAACTGCTCTTCAGTAATATCTAAGAGTACATCAACACCACCTTCAATTGCAGCTTTATGGCTCAAAGTACGCGGCAGAATACGTTTGAAGTAGAACCGAGCTGTTTTAATTTTTGCTTCGTAAAAATCTTTTTCAGTGGAACCTTCAGCCAGCTTTGACATAGCTAGTTTTGTAAGTTGAGCCCAAATGAATGCAAATACCACATAACCAGAGTACATGAGGTAATCAACAGAGGCTGCACCCACTTCTTCTCGGTTTTGCATCGCAGACATGCCAATCTTTGTGGTTATTTCACCCCACTCTTTATTTAACTCATTTAGTGGCTCGATGAACTCCGCCAAGTCTTTATCGTCTTTATTTTCCTTACAGAAGATATGAACTTTCTTAGTAAAGTTCCTCAATAATTGACCTTGGGTCATGAGCACTTTACGGCCTAGAAGATCTAACGACTGAATACCGGTGGTTCCCTCATAAATCGTTGCAATCCGCGCATCTCGCAGAATTTGCTCCATACCCCACTCACTAATATAACCATGACCACCATAGATCTGTACGCCATGGCTCGCAGCCTCCAAACCAATCTCCGTTAAGAATGCTTTGGCAATAGGCGTCAAGAACGCCATAAGCTCATCCGCTTCTTTACGCTCATTTTCGTCTATACTCAGTGTGTAGTAATCCGTTTGAATACCTAAATAGTAACACAATGCACGACCACCTTCGGCAAACGCTTTTTGGGTCAGCAACATACGCCGAATATCCGGATGTACAATAATTGGATCTGCTTCTTTCTCTGGCGCCTTAGTACCACTTAATGCACGCATAGATTGCCTATCCTTTGCATACTCTAGGGCACCTTGAAATGAAGCTTCTGAGTGACAAACACCCTGTAATGCAGTACCTATACGCGCAGTATTCATAAAGGTAAACATTGCATTTAGGCCTCGGTTAGGTTCACCAAGCAAATAGCCGGTCGCGCCTTCAAAATTCATTACACAAGTAGCGGAAGCCTTTATACCCATTTTATGCTCTATAGAACCACAAGTAACACCATTCCTTTCACCAACACCGCCCTCAGCATTCAAGCAATATTTAGGCACGATAAATAGAGAAATACCTTTAGTACCTTTTGGTGCATCAGGCAGCCTAGCAAGGACAATATGGACTATATTATCAACGAGATCATGCTCACCAGCAGATATAAATATCTTAGTTCCAGTAATACTGTAGCTACCATCAGCATTCGGTTCAGCCTTAGTTCTCAAGGTACCTAAGTCTGAACCACAGTGAGCCTCAGTCAAACACATGGTGCCCGTCCACTCACCAGATATCAGCTTAGTTAAATAAAGTTGCTGCTGCTCTTCTGTACCATGCTCAGTCAAAGTATGTACCGCACCATGGCTTAACCCTGGATACATAGACCAGGACCAGTTTGCGGAACCTATCAGCTCACTCATAATAATATTTAGGGAGTTAGGAAGGTCTTGCCCACCCAATCCTTCAGGAGCGGATAGTGAAGGCCAACCACCTTCTACAAATTTTTCATAGGCTTCTTTAAAACCTTTTGGCGTAGTGACTTCACCGTCTTTAAACTGGCAACCAGCTTCATCACCAGGCTGATTTAAAGGAGATAGCTCATTCTCTGCAAACTTACCACCTTCTTCAAGAATGGCATCGATGAGCTCCCTGTTTGTCTCATCATTGCCTTTTAAATGCGCATAATGTTTTTCCGCTCCGAGCCACTCATGCATTAGAAATTGAATATCTCTCAAAGGCGCCTTGTAAGTGGGCATAATCTCTACCTCTTCATTTATCAAACAATTTAAAAGTCAGGTTCAGTCAAGAATAAAATTCCTCTACTTCATAACAACAATATAAACCGAAGAGAGAGCGAAGAGTAGCTCAAATCGTGACCCTTGGGTTTTAAGCAACAATCTTTTTGTTACATGACACATGTTTGGGCATAGAATTTTCCAAAAACATGCGTAAAACGTAATGGAATGAAATGACCAGCCAGTTCCCTACTAAAATAAGGAAAATTTTGCTAATGCATTACGCTCTGGACAAAACTTAAGTGTTCATTGAGATCAATGTTCAGTCGTTTTTTTTGGTTCAAATTAACGCCAACTCAACTATAGTTTATAAAGAACAGGCTGATTCATTTAGTGGATTTTGATCTATTTTACCCATTTTTATCTATACTTATAAACATGAGAAATCTTGAAGGCAAATCCAACTATCTAGCTAAAACAGAAAAGCTTGAATATGACAACCTTTTTAGACGAATTAGCGGGCTGGCAAATACTTGGCTGGACCATAATGCATGTATTCTAAAAAGTAACCAGATTAATCTGCTAGTCAAACATATTGAAGAAAATACCTATTTTAAGTCAAAAGGTTCCAATACAGCTTCATTCCTATCAACCCACGAATATTTTCTAGGGCAGTTCATTCAATCTGTTTTTAAGCTACAAGACGAAACATGCAATGATGCCACCAAACACAAGTTGCGCAATGTAATTATTAAAATTTTGGATGCTTTCGATAATATAAAGGTCAATCATCCTATTACACCTCAAATTGACCTAAATAAATTGTCAGAGTCAACAGATAAAAATAATAAAAGCCTGGAGACAGACGCACAAGCCCAATCAAAGCCTAAAGGGATACAATCGAATAGCGTATGGGAAAAAGTGAAGGGCTTCTTCAATTAGCAGGCTAAAGAAAGCATTTGTTAAACCAATGTATTAACAAGGTCACCGGGAGCTGCACTACTTGAATCAGAACGATTTATACCGCCCTGTTCTTCTACATTTTGATACAAGGCTTGAGTTGCCTCAAAAAGCTCAATTGCCCTCGACTGCTCACTAACACTAACAAATAATCTATTCGTACGACTAACATCATCACGTTGCTCATCAGAATCAGCCGTCGTAATACCTGTGTCACTGCTGTCTTCTACCACCTCCTCAGCACCTTCGCTGGCATCTGTGGTTTGCAGTACTGGGCCAGCAGGCTGATTGAGTTTAACTGATTCAATATTAGAATTTTGACTCTGTTCCGTTACACCATCTTGAAACTCAAAATCATCTAGCTCCCCTGCACCCTCTAATTCATCACCTAGCAAAAGATCAGAGCCGTCTGTAGTGCTTCCATCTAATCCAGCTGAGGCTTCACTTTTATCTTGCGAAGTATTCACAGCCTCACTTGCTTCATCAGATTTGGCGGGTTCAGTTTTTTCTTCAATTATTTCAGATTGAGCCTCACGAGCCAGCTGACTAGCTTCAGCTGCAACTTTTCTATCTTGGTCTGAAGGAACCGCAGGCGCTAACGCAGCTTCTTTGATTTGCCTTGCTTTCTCTAAAGTGGCTTCAGGGTCACCCTCCACTTTACTAGTATCAATAC
>JAYPYM010000043.1:0-13487 GCA_038135915.1 Gammaproteobacteria bacterium | reverse complement strand
GACTTCACCCGCCACCGCATAACGTCTACCGTCTGGGCCAGTTTCATAAGTATATGTGGGCGCACTCGTTAGTGAACCACCTACATTTGCATGGGCCTGCTCATGTGCTTTGACTTCAGCATCTCGTTTTTTTAGTGACTCGACTTGCTTCAGTTCTTCTTTGGTAAGATTCTGAGACCCTGTGGCCTCTATAGCCTTTTCGTTAGCTTCAGGCTTTTGATTAGCACCAGGAATATCTTTACGAACTTCGTCCTCAACTAGCCCTTGTTTAGTCTCACCCTGCACGAAGCCAGATTTATCATAAAGGGTCTTCGCTTCTGACTCAGAAGCTTGCTGCTGCCCTTTTGAAACAGATGGTTCAGCTAAACTGGTTCCATCGTTTTTGACTTGGGAAGAGGTTTCATCAACAACAGGCCTTCGAGGCTCTTCCTGTTTAAGGACCCTAGGATCTGGCTGGATTTGCTGTGTAGACGAACTTACTGCATCCATCTGTCATACCTACTTCATCATGCTCGTATATCCAATAAACTACCAACAGTATCCGAGGCAGTTTTAACGACTTGAGCAGATGCTTTTACTTGAAGTTCATTAGAATAGAGGCCGACAACAGATTCAGCGAGATCTGCTAAATCTGTTTCTTTTTCATGGGCGGCTTGATTTGCAATTTTATCTGCATACCTCGCCATCCCTTCCATGCCCGTATGTATTCCCTGCAATCCGCTATTTATTGCAGAGGTAAGATTCATGGTCACAACCTCTCTAACCAATCAACTAATTCAGGCCGTTCAGACTTGATAACGCCAAACTAGCATAAACCAGTTCGACTTCTACTGTCAGTGTAGTACCTCGTTTGGAATATTCAAATAAACAAGTCTAAAGGTACCTTTCTAGTTTTACTATCAAGCTCTAACAAACAAGGAATAGGCAACATAGCTTTTAACGTATTTATATTCTCAGTGTAGTATTCCATCTTATCACCAGGCGTATTTGCTACCCAGCCTAAAACAGGCACTCCAGCTGCTAAAATTGCTTCATAGGTGAGTAGCGTATGATTAATACAGCCCAACTCCATTGCAGTGACAATAATCACAGGCATTTTAGCTTGGCTTACCCAGTCCGCATAAGTCTGATATTCATTAAGCGGCGTTTTCCATCCACCGGCACCCTCCAAGAAAAAGAAGCCAATGTCGTCATCACTTTGCTCAACACTGGTTAAAATTGGAAAGACTGCGTGATTCACGGATTCAATCGTTAAATTTTGTCGAGCAATTGTTGCAGCAATGTTAGGCGCTATGGCAGGCTTAAAACAAATCGGGTTAATATCTTCATAAGATAATTCAGGAAATAATTCAGCATATTGCAAAGCGTCTTCATTTTTTAGTACCCCGCTATGTAATTCAGCACCTGAAGCAATAGGTTTACACACCCTAACACCAACACCTTGTTCACGAAAACTCTTCAACAAAAGATATGTGAAGTAAGTTTTTCCAACACCAGTGTTAGTACCTGTAATAAATATTTTCTTCACCCCTCACCTTTCCTTTCTTCCATAAACCCACAACAACTGATAGCTTAGAGGCAACAGCCCAGATGCTGTTTTTTCTTCTTCATAAGCTGTCACAAACTTTAACCATTTACGCTTACCCATCAATCCATTAAAACGTTCAGGATGCTGATTGGTCACCCCCATTTTCTTTAAAGCACCAACCAACTGCCGTACAGTTTGAAACTCCATAGTTTCTTTACTTTTTCGCCAGGACAATATAGAGACAGGCAATAAATCAAAAAATTCAGAAACTTGATACTGGCATGGAAATTCATGGATATGAGGGCTATGATCCACACCTTGCCAACTATTTTCGAGCTCTGAAAAAGAACCCGAGATAGGAAAGGCAAAAGCAAAATATCCAGATGGCGCCAACACCCGAAATATTTCTTCAAAACTACCTCGCCAGTTTCTACTCCAATGAAGAGCAAAACTACTAAGAATCACATCCATACTTTCATCACGAAGTGGGATTCGATTCATGTCAGCGTTCAACCATACACAATTAGCTTGTTTGACTTTTATTTGACTCAACATCTGATAAGACAAGTCCAAGCCCCACAATTGAATACGATCTTGCCTTAATGCTGTATTCGTCTCCCAAACAGAGGCCGGACCACACCCAATATCTAGCCAACGATACATTTTAGGCTCCGTTATGGTAAAGTCGACAAGGCGGATGAGCTTAGAACCAACCTCCTTCTGCAAGGTTGCCACTTGCGTATAAGTGGCCGAAGCTTCATTAAACCTCTCAACAATCAACTTTTCATGGTGACTCACACGATCTTCCTCGCTATCCTGGCCTAAACACTAAACGCACCTAGATTGCCCTTGATGATTGAATCGTGACGCCCAATTAAAAAACGCTGCCAGAAACTCTTCTGTGTTATCTAAAAACGGAATATGCGCACTATTTTCTAAGACTTCAACATCAATCATATTAGACAAGGATTTTATAGCTTCTGCTGATGCAGCTGATACAATTTCATCGTTCTTCCCAAGTAAAAAAAGTGCTGGAATGTCAACATCAGACAAGTGGCTGTAGAATTCGACGAAATTACTTTGGCATAAGATATCAAGACCGTCTCTTAATCCACGATGATTGGGCAAACCATGAAAATAAACCAAGCTTTTCAGGGTATGCAAAATTTTTCTTTGTTGACTCGAATTCTTACATTGTAATGCTAAAAAACGCACCAAAGTGCCTTGCCAATCCTCTTCAAACCAAGACATAAACTCTTCTAGCAAGGAAGCATCCATACCGTGCGTCCAACTTTGCTGTTTAGTAAAGCAAGGTCCCATCGCGATATTCACTAGCCCTGATACTCGGCTAGGAAAACGCTGCGCATATTTCGCAGCAACTAATCCACCTAAAGACCAACCCATCAATAAAGTTTTTTCTGGCATACAGGGTAGAATTGCATCCACCATTGTATCTAGTGTCTGAACCTTATTTGACATTGGGCTACGCCCCATACCTGGCAAATCAATGAGCGTAAGTTTAAAATTTCGATCCAACAAGTTAGGTACTATGTCGTCCCATATTTGGCTATGCAAACCCCACCCATGAATCAATACTAAATCCACAGGCACATCATCACTAACCTGTACTTGGCTATTAGGAAAAAACTGGTCGTGATATGGCAACAATTTCATCTCTCTATCTCATCTAAACTATTGAAACACTATAAACGGAATTCGTTACCCAATCGCTCTAAAACCGACAGCAATGCAATAACATCATCCATATGATGCAATGCTGAAAAAGTAAATCTTAATCTCGCTGTATTCATAGGCACAGTTGGCGGTCTAATAGCTGGCACCCAATATCCTGCTTTCTTCAGCTCCTGTGAGAAGGCTAGCGCTAAAGCAGTGTCTCTCAACACCACAGATTGAATTTGAGTTTCAGACGGGAGCAATGTAAAACCAAGCTGGGTTGCTTTCTGTTTAAAACATTGTGCTAGATGAAATACTTTTTGACGTCTCCATGGTTCACTTGAAATAATATTTAGCGCAGCAATTGTCGCAACCGAGACAGCTGGCGGCAGAGCGGTCGTATAAGTATAGGTGCGAGAAAATTGAATTAAATAATCAATTAGCACCTCACTACCCGCAACAAATGCACCATAAGTGCCTACCGCCTTACCCAAGGTTGCCATATAAACAGAAATTTGATTGGGCTGCAGACCTAAACATGAAGTGACCCCACTACCCCCTTTTCCTAATACACCAAAACCATGAGCATCATCTACAAACAATACAGCTGCAACCTGTTCAGATAGATCTACGAGCGACTGGATCGGCGCTATCGAACCATCCATACTAAAGACACTGTCTGTTAAAATATAACCTTTGCCACCCTGTTCGCTCTGATTTTCAATGATTTGTGCGAGGTGAGCTATATCCTGATGGCGATACCTGAAAGACCTTGCACGACAGATTCTGACAGCATCAACCAAAGAAGCATGATTGAGCCGATCAGCAACGACCCAATCATGTCGCCCAACTAATGCAGATACAACACCTAAATTTGCCATGTATCCACTAGAAAATAATAACGCTTTTGGATAGCCACTAAAACTCGCCAATTGTTCTTCTAGTTCGGCATGCGGCCTAATATGGCCAGATAAAAGGTGCGACGCACCAGAACCAACACCCCAATCGTTAACCCCTTGTTGGAAAGCACGCTTCACATGCTCATGGTCAGCAAGTCCTAAATAATCATTACTACTAAAGTTGATATAAGTACGATGATCATACTGAATCCTTACACCTTGAGGACTGTCTAAAGCCAAAGGTTGACGATATAGATTTTTTTCTTTCTGCTTAATGGTTGATTTGAGCCAATCTCGCTCTATATTCATAGACAAATCATGTGAACGCTAAGCCATCGCATCATAAAATAAGGTGTCAGTTGAACTTTCCTCATGTTGATCAAGAGCCCTCTCAACATGGTCCTTATTATCCTTTTGAGTGTTTATACCTAATCGTTCGAAAAGACGTTGATCTTTATCTGCTTCATTATTAGTGGTAGTCAACAGTTGATTACCATAGAAAATGGAGTTCGCTCCCGCCATAAAGCACAAGGATTGCAACTGATCATTCATACCCTCACGACCTGCTGATAGCCTAATTACAGAAGCTGGCATCATTAGTCTTGCGACCGCAACGGTACGAATAAACTCAAAGTCATCAATACGATCAACGCTTTCTAAGGGTGTGCCAGGAATGGGTACCAACATGTTTATGGGAACGCTATCCGGATGTTTGGGTAAGTTAGCAAGGGCAATTAATAGTCCTGCGCGATCTTTGCTAGTTTCCCCCATTCCTAATATGCCACCAGCGCACACTTTCACCCCAGCTTCTTTAACACGGTGAAGTGTATCTATCCGTTCTTGAAACGATCGGGTCGTGACGATTGAGTGATAGTGCTCAGGCGAGGTGTCTAAATTGTGGTTATAATAGTCCAAGCCAGCTTCAGCCAAAGCTGCTGCTTGCTGGTCATCAAGCATTCCAAGCGTCATGCATGTTTCTAGCCCCAAAGCCTTAACCTCTTTCACCATTTGCAGCACATACGGCATATCTTTCTTACTAGGTGATCGCCAAGCAGCTCCCATGCAAAATCGAGATGCACCTTTTTCTTTTGCAGCTTTGGCTTCTTTTATGACCTTTTCCACCGCTATTAACTTTTCTTTTTCAAGTGCAGTATTATAGTGTCCACTCTGCGAGCAATACTTACAATCCTCAGGACAGGCACCCGTTTTGATACTCATCAAGGTACTCAGCTGTACATAATTTGGGTTATGGAACTGTCGATGAACAGATTGAGCATAAAAAATCAAATCATTAAAAGGTAACTCGAATAGCGCCTTTACTTGCGAATAGTTCCAATTATGACGTAATTCAGCAAAGTCAGATATATGCATCACAGCCTCGAAAACAGAATAAGTAACGCTTCAAAAAGAGATCAAACTACAAGCATGAAATTATAACATAAAGATAGTGCGCTCATAATGCGCGGAGGTTAAGCTGACGGCTAGTCTGTATCCAAAACCTGTGCTTTAATCTGATCTAATTTACGGTGGCGTATGTCTTTACCCTTGACTACATAGATCAATTGCTCGGCGATATTCATAGCATGATCACCTATTCTTTCCAACGCTCGTAGTGCCCAAACTACTTTCAGCACTCTACTAATGCTTCTTGGGTCTTCCATCATGTAAGTAACCAATTGACGCATCGCACTCTCGTATTCCAGGTCAACCGACTTGTCTTCCTGAACCACTTGAACAGCTTCATGAACATCAAATCTAGCAAAAGCATTTAGCGCCTGCTGTACCATGACCCTAACTAAGTTACCGATATGGCGCGTTTGGACCAATCCTCTAGGAGCACCTCCCTCATCAACTAAGGCTATTGCTAATTTTGCAATTTTATTACTTTCGTCCCCAATTCTTTCCAAATCCGTAATGGTCTTGGATACGGAGATAACCATCCGAAGGTCACTAGCGGCTGGTTGCCTCAATGCGAGTATTCGGGTGCACTCCTCATCTAGCTTTATTTCAAACTCGTTAACTTCAAATTCAAGCTCACGCACCCGATCAGCCAATGCTGTATCGCCTTCTGTTAGCGCCTCAACTGCATTGGCTACTTGCTTTTCAACCAAGCCACCCATTTCAAGGATTTCACTTTTAAGCTTTTGCAAGTCTTCATTAAAATTCTGAGAAATGTGTGCGCTATAACCAGAATTATCTAAATCCATAAACTACCTCTATTTTATTAACACTTTCTTATCCATATCGGCCAGTTATATAATCTTCTGTTTGTTTTTTTGACGGATTAGTAAAAATAGTATTAGTGTTACCAAACTCTATCAACTCACCTAAATACATAAAGGCAGTATAGTCAGAAACACGAGCGGCTTGCTGCATATTATGTGTCACAATCACAATGGTAAATCTATCTTTCAGTCGATTAATCAACTCTTCTATTTTCAATGTTGATATTGGGTCAAGTGCCGAAGCTGGCTCATCTAGTAGCAACACCTCTGGTTCCACAGCAATTGTCCTGGCTATCACTAACCGTTGCTGCTGACCGCCTGACAGACCAAGTGCACTCTCATGCAAACGATCTTTTACTTCATCCCACAATGCGGCACCTTTTAACGCCCACTCAACTTTCTCATCAATCACTCTACGCTTTTTCATTCCCTGTATTCTTAAACCATAAGCGACATTTTCATATATCGTCTTAGGAAAGGGATTGGGCTTTTGGAACACCATACCGACTTTTCTACGAAGCTGAGTAACGTCAATGCTTTTAGAGTTCACGTTTACCCCATCGCGCAAGATTTCACCTTCTACTCGGCAGTTATCCACCAAGTCATTCATACGATTAAAGCATCTTAATAATGTCGACTTTCCACAGCCACTAGGGCCTATAAAAGCTGTCACCCTCTTTTTTGGAATTTTGAGGGATATCCCCTTAAGCGCTTGCTTATTGCTATAATACAGGCTTAAGTCTTTAACGACCATGGAAACTGACTCATCTTCTAGAGATAGATCTTGAGAGGATCTTAAATTAGAGATATCAATACCTCGAATTAGGTTTTTTGGCTCAGTCCCGTGATCTAAGGCTTCGGAACTCAACTGTTTAAATTTAATATTCATAATAAGCTCCCTTGCTTGAAATGCCAAGCTGGTTCACTGTCAACACCCCATTACCGGAATAAAATGCTTTCTTAAATTTAAGTCTCTAAACTCTTATACTTTTCCCGCAAGCGGTTACGAATATTTACTGCAGCTAAATTAAGAGCGCCGATTACTAAAACTAACAAAAAAGCGGTTGCATAGACAAGGGGGCGAGCTGCTTCTACATTCGGACTCTGAAACCCAACATCATATATATGAAAGCCAAGATGCATAAATTTACGCTCTAGATGTAAAAACGGCATATTTGCATCCAATGGCAATGAAGGGGCAAGCTTTACAACCCCTACCAACATAAGTGGAGCAACTTCACCAGCTGCCCGCGCAACAGCTAGAATTAAGCCTGTCATCATAGCAGGGCTTGCCATAGGTATAATAACTCGATAAAGGGTCTCAAACTTAGTAGCGCCAAGGGCAAGGCTACCTTCTTTTACTGATCTTGGTATTCTAGATAAACCCTCTTCAGTCGCGACAATCACTACTGGCACTGTCAACAAAGCTAGTGTAACTGAAGCCCAAAGCAGGCCAGGCGTTCCAAATACTGGTGCTGGCGCTGCTTCTGGATAAAAAAGATCGTCGATATTTCCGCCTAGAAAGTAGACAAAGAAACCTAGCCCGAAAACGCCGTAGACAATAGATGGAACACCAGCAAGATTATTGACACCGATTCGTATGGTACGAGTGAACCAACCTTGAGAGGCATACTCTCGCAAATATATAGCAGCGATAACACCAAAGGGGGTAACAATGATCGACATAATGATGACCATTAAAACAGTACCAAAAATTGCCGGAAAAACACCTCCCTCCGTATTCGCCTCTCTTGGTTCTGCCACAATAAAATCTGATATGGAAACCATATAAGTTTTCACTTTTTCCCAAATTGACATTGAGTTTGGCTGCACAGCAGAAATAATATACTCAAAAGAGATAGTCGATTCATGCCCGCCAGCTGTTCTTACCACGAGAACATCACGCCTGACATCATTTCTTAAGCTTAATAGCTCAGTCTGTAGCACTTCATAACTCTGCTCTAGGACGACTCTCTGATTAGCGAGCTCAGCCATTGCAGATTGCGTCAATTCATTGTCCAGCCTGAGCCTTTTCTCTCTTAGCCTCAAGCGCTCCAACTTATAGTTAATTGCGCCAATTTTCTTTTCTTCAATTGCCCTAATATCTTTGTGGAGCGCATTAGCCCGCTCAATACGGCCCAGCACTTCCTGCCAAAGGCTTTCCCTCGGGGAAACCAGCTTTCCCTCTTCCTTTATGGCTATCGGGTATCCGTAAAAGTTACCCCACTCTCTCCTCTCCAAGCGAGCTAACTCAGCCGGATTTGAAACACCAACCACTTCAAAATCATACTTCCAGGTAAAATCTAAGCCAGTAAGCTCTCTATTTCCGACTTTTATAAGGGTCCTCTGAGCCTCTTCGATATCAGCAGGAATAGTTACGCCAGCTTCCATCAGGTACTTCCTATCAAATCGCTCGGTATCCCAAACTTCACCAGCGATTACTCTGACGGTACCATCTTCAATAGACTTAATTTCATACTCATAAATGGTTTTAGGCCAAAAGTGGGTAAGGGCTTTATATCCAATAAAAGTTAAGAGACCAATCACCATAACCGATGATATGGCCACAGCGCCAGCGTTAAACCATATCCAAGGTGAACCGTCCTTTACCCAAGATACAAATTTACTAGTGCGCGTTTCAGTAACCGTAGTACTATAATGAACCATACTTTTCTCTTAACCTCTGCCTAACCACTTCGGCAGTTGTATTAAAACAGAAGGTGATAACAAACAAAACAAAGGCTGCTAAGAATAACAATCGATAATGCGGACTCTGAACCTCTGCTTCCGGCATCTCTACAGCAATATTGGCCGAAAGCGTTCTCAGGCCTTCAAAGATATTCATATCCATGATGGGGGTATTCCCGGTTGCCATTAATACAATCATGGTTTCACCTACAGCTCTTCCAAAACCAATCATCAGCGCAGAAAATATGCCAGGGCTAGCTGTTGGTAAAATCACCCAAAGCATTGTTTGCCAAGGCGTTGCGCCAAGCGCTAAAGAGCCAAAACTAAGGTTTTTAGGTACAGCGAAAAGCGCATCTTCAGCAATCGAGTAAATAGTCGGAATAACCGCAAAGCCCATTGCAAGCCCAACGACTAAAGCATTACGCTGATCAAAGCTAATACCCATTTCATTAGTTAGCCATGACCTCATACTTCCTTCAAAGAGCATGTCTTCAATCGGCCCGCTTGTATAAATGCAAAGTATCGCAGTCAATATTACGATGGGAATCAAAAAGAGTGGTTGCCAACCATCCGGCACCGCCGTTCGTATTTTCTTTGGCATCAAAAACCAAAGGTACCCAAAGACAATAAAGCTTATTGGCATAAGGATCAGCATTGTGAAAATACCAGGTAGGTTATTTTCAACAAAGGGAGCCAACCACAAGCCAGCCAAAAAACCAAGAATAACGGTAGGCAATGCCTCCATAAACTCAATAGTGGGTTTTATTTTTTTTCTAAAAGCAGGCGCCATAAAAAATGCGGTATATATAGCACCGCATAGTGCCAAAGGAACAGCGACAATCATCGCATAGACTGCTGCTTTTAATGTACCAAAGGCTAACGGCGTTAAAGAAAATTTTGGTTCAAAGTCATTATTTGCTGCGGAAGATTGCCAAATATAATCAGGCTCAATATAGTTTTCATACCATACTTCCTGCCAAAGCGAAGACCATGAGACCTCAGGATGCTCATTGGCAACCTTAACTGTGACAAGGCCTCCTTCTGAGTCATAAAGAAGATAGTTACCTCGAGGCGCTATTTCAAAATGCTTTGGTAAAGCAGAAAACCAAGGTGAATTAAATACTTCTCTGTTGGCAGTAGAGTAGAAGGCAGCCAAGTTACCAGACTCATCTATTACATAAAATGACTTTCTTCTTTGTTCAGGTTCAATCCTTACGATTGGGCTTTCACCCATTTTAAATGTGCGGATTTGCCTCAAGGTGTGGCCTACTTCACCTTCGCCTTCGTTACGAACCATGAACCACTGACTAACAACACCGGCCTGATCACCAACAAGCAGAGATATGTCTCCCAATAAAAACTCAACTGTTTGGATCTGATCCGGCACAAGCACATTCGAATGATAAATTTTTGGAGAGAGCAAATCGTAGACTTCAATACTTGCTTGATTAGGCAAATACAGCCACTGCAAAGCAGGCTCTAAGAATAAATCCAGCGGATCTCCTTTTGGAGCGGGCAGGGTCCTTAGTGCTTTCTCCTCTAGTGAGCGCCCGTCGCCAAATAGGTCCTCTGTGATAGCCCACTGCTTTAAGTATAGGTTGCCAGTCTCAGTGTAACTGACTACAACAAGCGCATCTGAAGTATGAACAAGACCCATCTTAGCAATCCGCTCTGTGGCAGGTACCACAGTATAGAATGATTCTTCATAAGGGTACTCCACCCGAGGAACAATCTTGCTGGTCAACTCCCCAGTTTCACTTTCACTGAACTCTTTCTCATAGGTATGACGGAAAAAAAGCACCTGGCTACCTTGCGCTATTGCAAGCAAGGATTTCTCTGCTTTGTCTGTGCTTTCAGCCACTGAGGAGATTGGTAAGCTATCAATAACCGGCAATTGAACGTACTTAAACACACCAGCCTTCGCCTTTAAAGCATCACTTGAAATATCAAGAGCATGCTCACTCTCACTAAGCGCTTGATAATCGTCAGTGCTAATATTACTTAAATCGTAAAAAGCCAGCTGACCTTTAATCTCCCCATCAGTAAAGAGTGCTGCAGCAACTTTAAACTGCTCCTCCACTGAGGCATAGGCTGCTTCAGTAAATGCCGGAAAGGATAAATAGTGACTTGAATCAGCTTGTTGGACGCCAAGGTCTTGAGTTACCACTTCAATATGTTGTGGTGCTGAAAGCTCAGCTGAGCGGAACAAGGGAAGAATTTGCAACAACAAGTAGAAAAATATCAGTGCAACTGCAGCGATCACAGCTACACCACCAATATATATTAGAATTTCTGCCAGCTTATCCTTGGCTTTTCTTATCTTTTGTATCTTCTGTATCTGGGTATACGACATACCCAGCCACTGACCAGACGCTAAGGTATCAGATAAAGCACCTTTATCCTGTGCTTGGTTTCCATTAATCGTTTCGTTTGGCAGAGTCGTTTGCATAAAAACCAGAACACTTCTGTTAGCATGGAAAAATAATTATCTATTAAACAGGCTTTAACCTTAAAACCATTACCCCCAACACTACTCCCTTAGCTCAGCAGCCACCAAAACTAATTTATCAGTTAACATGACTAGCGACCGAGAATACTACACTTACTTTTTACTTAAGGCTCAAAACAGGGCTTTTTCATTAAAAACAAAGACATAGGTTAACCTATGTCTTTGTCGATAAGCCTGCGCAGATTCTACTTGCTTGCCAATGTATTGTCTATACGTAGCTGCTTCAAAGTTTTGTGTACCATTTTTCCAGTCAATGGAATATAGCCATCTTTTACAACAACTTCTTGACCAACCTGGGAAAGGACTAGCTTAACAAACTCTCTCTCAAGAGGAGTAAGTGCTTTGTTAGGCGCCTTGTTTACATACATATAAAGAGCTCTAGCTAGTGGATATTGGCCAGTAATTGCTTGCTCAGGACTTGCCTGAACAAATGGGCCTTTACTATCTTTACTAATCGGAAGCGCTTTCACCCCAGAGGTCATGTAGCCAATACCAGAGTAACCTACAGCATTCAATGAAGTACTTACAGATTGTACAACAGAAGCTGAGCCAGGCTGCTCGTTCACAGAGTTTTTGTAATCACCTTTGCAAAGAGCGACTTTCTTAAAATAACCATAAGTGCCAGAGACTGAGTTTCTGCCAAATATTTGGATATCTCTATCAACCCAAGACCCTTTAAGACCTAGATCACCCCATCTATCAATATCAGCAGCAGCACCGCACTTGCGAGTAGACGAAAAAATTGCATCCACTTGGGCAATACTCATACCTTTGATTGGGTTGTCTTTGTGCACAAATACAGCCAAGGCATCAATCGCAACAGGAATAGCTGTTGGCTTATAGCCCATTTTTTTCTCAAAGGCTTCAATCTCTTTATCCTTCATTCTTCGGCTCATCGGGCCAAAGTTCGATGTACCTTCAGTCAGCGCTGGCGGCGCAGTAGATGAGCCAGCAGCTTGGATTTGTATGTTTACATTTGGGTACTGCTTTTTAAACTCTTCCGCCCAAAATGTCATTAAGTTGGCTAACGTATCAGAACCAACACTTGATAAATTTCCAGAAATACCGCTGGCTTTTTCATAATCAGGGATAGACTTATCAACTTGCGCATTAACAACGGCGCTTGCCAACACAGAAGAAACCATCACACCTTTTAATAGCGCCTTGTATAAAGGCTTTAGACTTTTTTTCATGGATACACTCCTAACATTATTAATGACTAGATGCAGACGTAGATTTATTATGTCAAAACAATCACACATTTCACGTAACCGTTACTGAGACAGCGGTAACTTAAGCGAATATTATGACAATTGTATTACAAATATAAGTCGCGGATTCTAACACGAGATCGAACTGGTAAAGCAAGCTGATAAATTGCTCACTTTACCCTTAAGTAAGACGAGGTCTAAAGCTATTTCGCTCAACCCGGCCAGGGAGATCAAAATGCTTTAAGTAGAGGGTAAAGACAAGAGAACCCGGTTAAAAGCTAACAAGCAGGCCTTTTATCCAGCTTCACTAGTGGTGCCATCTGCCTGAGTAGTCACTGGAGCAGGCTGATCCCTTTGCATCAATAGCTCTCTATTCCTGTTTGCTGCGCGCAACTCATCTTTTATATCAATGAGCGTTTCTGAAATATTGTACAAAAAGTATGCTATCGCCAAAAAAACCAGAAAAATAAAGAAAAAGCCCATAATATAAATTCCCCTTTTTAAAATGATGATTCAAAGTAGTATTACGGAATCTAGCAAGCAAGTACACTGCATAACATCCCTCCTAAAAAAGACAATAAGGCACCACTAAGATGGGCCCAACATCACACCAATCCAACGCGTATCTTCATTGGATTCAAAGGCAATCTTAACCACCATGGTTAAAGGAATTGAAAGAATCATTCCAACTGGCCCCAACACCCAACCCCAAAAAACCAAGGATAAGAAAACCACTAATGTCGACAAGCCAAG
>JAYPYM010000042.1:15063-23420 GCA_038135915.1 Gammaproteobacteria bacterium | reverse complement strand
AATGATATTACAAAATGGCATTCAGTGGGTAGGATAATTTGCTTGAGTTACCTTATAACCCCAAGCCATGCTGCTACCGTTGACTACATGGTCCTATACGATGGTTATACAGCAAGCCATTTTAACAACCAACCAGAAACAGCCATTAGAAACTGGATAAAAAGTATCAATAGCTATTACACAAATAGCCAAGTCGATATTCAACTACGCTTAGTAGGTGTATTTAAACATGAAGAAACCGGGTCAACAATGAGTGCGGTATTAAGCAACCTGCGCAAAAACGACTGGGTAAAGCGTAAACGAGACGAAGTAGGCGCCGACTTTGTCACTCAATTGCATAAGACTGGATCTTGCGGAATAGGTTATGTTTCCCTTCATTCAGAATGGGCCTATAACGTAGTTGGGCCAAAATGCGGCCCCTTGACTGCAGCTCACGAGCTAGGTCACAACATGGGACTACTCCATTCTAGAAGACAAGGCGACACAAAAGGTGCAAAGTACAAATATGGCTTAGGTCATGGCGTTGATGGTGTTTACGGAACAATTATGACGTATAACTGGCTTTTCAAGGCACCTAAAGTACCCAACTTTTCAAACCCAAGAGTTAAGTGCAAAGGCATAAGCTGCGGTGTGGATGAATCCAAAGGAAACTCAGCAGATGCAGCCAAAGCCATGCACCTTGAGCGAAACCACTTTGCAAAATTTCGCCCTACCAAAGTACAAGGAGGAAATAGTGGTGGAAGTGATGGCGGAACCAATCAAGGAGGCGAAGGCGGTACAAATGGAGGAAATAATGGAGGGGATAATACAAATCTCCTAGCGAATGGCGTTTACCTCATGCAAGCCAAGCACAGCGCTAAGTGCGTTGATGTCTATGGCGCCGGTCGACAAAATGGAGCCAACATTATTCAATGGAGTTGTCATCGAGGCAATAATCAGCGGTGGGTATTTAAACATCTTTCCGACAAAATATATGAGATAAGAGCAAAGCACAGCAATAAATGCATGGACGTCGCAGGCTATAAACGAAACAACGGTGGTAATATACACCAATGGCACTGCCACGGCGGTAAAAATCAACAATGGCGAGTCATCAAAAATAAAAACGGTACTTACAGTATGCGCTCAGTGCACAGCGGTAAATTTGTAGACGTGTCGGGCGTATCAAGATCAAATGGTGCATCCATTCATCAATGGCGCGGCCACGATGGAGCAAACCAGCAATTTTACTTGAGAAGAACCAACTAAAAAAATTATTCATCCATTGACAGAAGCGAGTCAGCTATATATAGCTGGCTCGTCTTACCGATAATTGAACCCATATCATTCGTGCACTCAAAGCGCGTACCTAATCTAGATAAGTTCTATTAGAGTGCCAAATATTTAATTCTAAGCACATCATATTAAAATGTATTGACACTGCACCCGAGAATTTATTATCTTACCGGCGATCGAGATCAAATATTTTAAGCTTTTATAAAAACCTAGGTTTTTGTTAGCCAGTTATTTTGAACCCTTTTTTTAAACAGGACTAATACATACGCCAAGGAATTAAAACGCTAAAAGCCCATTACCTTGATAACTCACTAATAATCGAGTGTTAGTGATAACCCTTACCAAAAATGTGTAAATTTAATTTTTATCATTGATAGAGCTTATCTTGATCTACCATCTATAAGGAATACTTTGTGATTTGTCTTCGATATAAAATGAATACTTGCCTAGCAGTAACGCTCATCACTTGCTTATTTTTAGTTGCCAAAACCACTCAGAACGCAAGTGCTGAAACACTCGATTTTTTAGTTCTATACGATACAGCAACAGAAAAGTATTTTAATGGTCAACAAAACACGACAATTAGAAACTGGGTAGACAACGTTAATATTTTCTATAAAAACAGTAAAGTAGATGTTCAACTACGCTTAATAGGCATATTGAAACATGATGAAGCAGGAAAAAAAATGGAACAGGTCCTCTCAAATGTCCGCAAGAACGCGTGGGTAACACAAAAAAGAAACGAATTGGGCGCAGACTTTGTTACTCAAATTCATGAAAAAGGATCATGTGGTATTGCTTATCTATCTGTTCACCCAGAATGGGCCTATAATCTTGTAGGCACAAAGTGCGGCCCATTAACCCTTGCGCACGAACTAGGTCACAACATGGGGCTGAGTCATTCAAGAATGCAAGGTGACAAAAAAGGCGCAAAATATAGCTACGGCTTAGGTTATGGGGTGAAGGGAGTATTCGGAACGATCATGACTTACCATTGGCTCTTTAAAGCACCCAGTGTGCCTAACTTTTCAAGCCCAAGCCTAATTTGCTATGGTTTAGAGTGCGGTGAAGAAGATAGAGCAGATGCGGCAAAAGCTATACATTTAGAACGCAAAAACTTCGCAGCATTTAGACCAACAAAGGTTTCAGGAAGTGGGGCTAATCATCAGCCCGAAGATAACGAAGAAGACAATCAAACTAGTACACCCAAGCCAAACAACAAGATCTCAGAAGGTACCTATCTCATAAAAACCGAGAGCGGAAAGTGTTTAAGTGTCCTGAGAGGTAGAAAAAACAATGGAGCTGATATCGTTCAATGGAATTGCCATAAAGCTAAAAACCAGCGGTGGGACTTTAAACAACTAACAAAAAACACCTTTCAACTGCAGGCAAAACATAGCAAAAAATGTATGGCTATCGCAGGTAACAGCCTTAAAGATGGCGCAAACATTCATCAATGGACTTGTAGAAAGGGTATCAATCAGAGCTGGTATTTAAAGCGAAGTAAAGATGGAAGTTATAGAATCAAATCAGTGAGGAGCGGTAAATTTGCTTCGGTGCACAGCGAGATAAAAAATAACGGTGTATCGGTCATCCAAAACAATAAGCCTGAAAAAAGCAACCGGCGTTTTTATTTAAAGAGAGTTGAATAGCTCACCCTTTGTTAGCTGGTTAAAAAATCAAAAATTTTAGCCGGAGCCGAAACAATTTAATCACCCATTGCCCGGCAAAATGGGATTCCACCCTGCATCATCATGAAGAGATTGCAAGGCAGAAGCAAGCTCTTCAAACGTTGATGATGTCGTAAAATAATCTGCTTGGGTAAATATTTTGATTGTAATAGCAGACGAAGCATCAAGATCCTCATCGTCTATGTCCCCATCCCCATCAAGGTCAAAATCATCATTATTATATTTCCCATCACCATTAATATCGAACCTAAGGGTCTCAGCGATGGAGTTAACCGCCAACCCCTTGCCTGCTCTCCACAAAAGGGCCATACCAATATCGAGGGTGGATTCATCCTCTGAAAGCTGGATGATGGAATTTTCGAGTTCAAGCTCATTGAAGTCTAAAGTTATTGCCCCACCAATACCTTTCGCATCCAATAACGTATCAGTAATATTACCACGCACTTTCAAGCCCGAGTCGTAAACGGCTACATAGGTATCGATGAAATCATAAATTGATCCATCCTCTAGATAAGGGCTAATGATATCTACCACTTCATCTGGTAACTCATCAAGCAGATCATTCAAATCACCCCCGCTATAGACGTAATCACCAAGCTTACCAAATAATTCCATTTCCTCTCTCAAGAGCTCGCTTCTCAGACCAGCTAGTAGAACAGTAGTGTCTTCCATAATACTGGTCGCATCTGCTCTAAGTGTTTCTATCTCAAAAGTAATTTCTTCTTCAGTCTTACTTGGGTCAAATAGCAAGGCTAGCCTTTCGTCTATTGATGCTTCTGGATCTTCACCGCCTAGCTCCGACATCTTCGCGAGCAACTCAGTTTTTTGTTCTTCAACCCGCGTTCTTAGTTCTTCCAATCGTTCAAGATCAGCCGGGCTTTCTTCCCCATTCTCTACGAGTGCCTCAAGTTGCCTAATCTCCCTTATTGACGAAGCATAATCGACAAACAATAGATCTATCTCTGCTTGTAAAAGGTCTATTTCCGCTAGATCAATCTCCAACTTTAATTCACCTATTCGATAGGCTGAGGTTTCGATGTTTTCTTGTATCACTGGAAGATCAAACATAGTTTGCAGGTCTTCTAAACTCATAGCGTCAATGCTATCTAACAATTCAACTGAGATACTGCCCTCCCTTCGAAATGCACCCAAACTACCGGTGTGATATTTAAACGCTGCTAACCTTTCTTCTAGTACAGCCTCTAGCCCATTAACCTCCCCACGTAGTTCCCTTATCTGCGCGTCTAAGCTATCCAGTAGCTCTTGTACACCAGCCTTTTGTTCTGGCGTGCCTCCTTGCATGACAGGTAGGAAAACTTCATAAAAGAAATGTTGGCGCTGATGCGCCAGAGCAGAAAGCTCGCTCTTTTTGTACTCCAGTTCAGCATTTATACTCAGAATAGCATCTATCGCTACCTGCTCATTTAAAGACAATGACTCATTCGTAACAACTTCCACTCTATCTAGATACTCTGCAGGAATATAGAATTCTCCCTCTTGCCGAAATACGTCCAAGTTTCCTGTGCCTATCTTGTACTCTGCTAGTTTTACTTCCAGATTTGCAACTGCAGCACTTGCCCTAGCACCTGCTTCCTCGACTGCACGATTTAAGCTTTCCATATGAGCTTGAGCCTGAGCCTGTTGATCTGGCGTTCCTTCGGCCATTAGCCAGCTATAAGTCCCATTAAAAAATTGCACCTGCTCACTTATCGCAGCATCAACCGCTTGCATTGCAACCTCTACCTCAGCATAGGCATCCATAACGGCACTCATGCCCGCCTCTACATCGAAAGCAACCGGTGCTGTACCAAAATGACTAACATCAACACCACCAATTAAGGCGTAAAGTTCAGCGGATACTTGATTATTTGAGTCCTGTAGCAGTAAAGGTTGCTGTTGGCCTTCTAGAACCAGCGCAATACCCAAAATTTCGCCTGATGACTCGTCAACTACTACCATCCAGTCGGTGATCATCGCGTTAATGTCCTCGACAGACATCCCTTCAAACCCTGGTTGGCCCACAAGTGCTTCGGCTATCTTCAACTTGGTATCTTCGAAGAACTGACCGCGGACTAATCGTCCTTCTTCGTTGAAGTCTGCAGGATCTAAGAAAAAATCAATCCCCGCATTATAAGCACTACGAGCATTTTTATTGGCATTTTCCAAAATCTCATCGATTGCTGTATCAATATCATTAATTTTAAGACTAAATGTAGCTGATGTGGCTTCTGATAAGGCCACGTTAGCATTCATATTCATTTTTTTATTCCTTTTTTTTAATTCATTATTGTGATCACCAATGATAACTATCTAGTTTGATCTAGAAAATGTACAAACTGTAGCGTTATGTGTCGGTTAGGAAATTTAATTTATTCAGGCCTCAAATTTAGATTCACATATTAATAAAGATCGTAATCTAACCAGAGAATAGAGTAGTTTTTTTTGTTGCTGGCTGTTTTAGCTTCTGGATAAAAATGTATTAGATGGTTGCGCCGGTATGCTTTTAGATCTAATACAGGAAGATCTAAACTCCACAATGGTTCGATTACCTAATGCAGTGTAGGGTTTCGCATTTCTGGTTAATGCATTTAAAAAAGTTGGGCTATCATCCCCATTTCCTGAGCCTACATAGGGCCTTTCCATAACGTACCTATCATAACTGGCGAAAGTCATATCCAATAATATTTCTATATTTAACCTTCTGTTATTGTCAAACATGGGGTCAACTATAGATGTTTGCGTGATAGGTAGTAGGGTCAGCAACACATCACCTTTGTCCACCATTTCAAAAAGACGGTCATTAAGAAAACTAGAAAGCTGATCGAGAAACCAACTTTTTTCTTGGCGGTATAACTCTTTCAGAGCGTAAGACTCGATGGACCGCATATTTTTTTGAAACATATCTTGCAAAGATGTCTTGAGTAGAAAAACGGCTCTATTCTTTGCACTACCAAAAAATTCTAAATCTGAAAAGCTACTGACTTGTTTAGATATTAGGTGGTGAAAAAGCATGTTCATAGCACCCTTGAGGTCTCGAAATTTAACTCGCTCGTAAGGTTTACATTCGGCTTTTGATGTATGAGGGTACGCTCTAAACCGTTCGAAAGCAGATCTAAAGACCACATGCTGAATGATTGTATCACAAAAACGGTCTGCTACTTTACCATCCTCTGCATATCTTTGTGAAAATTCCAAGTTTTTTGAATTAATAGATTCCTCGGCACCAATACTTTCAAGAATTTCAGTATAATGCAGCTGTTTGTTTCTTGCTCCAATGGTAATCTGCGTAAACATACTACAACGATCTTTATCAACCAGGTTGATTTGGTAGTCATCAAATCCCTGCGTGTGCCATACAAGTGCCGGGTAATTTATAGCCCACGCGTCTTGGAGGCCTTCTATGATATCTGACAAATTGATGGATAGAGTGTTTTCGTAGGTTCCAATCTGAAGATCTGAGATGACTTTTTCAATGAGGGCATAAAGTTTTTGTTCTAGCTCACTCTGTTCGAAATCAGTATTCCCCTCACCTATTTGTGATGTAACATTCAATTCAAAAGCTTTTTCAAGGCCTGGCAGTTTAGTGAGAACAACAGAATATCGTGTTTGAGTACATGGGTTAAAAAGCTGAAAAAGATTAATATTTCCAGTCAATACGTGATCCGTTTCAAATTGAGTAAACCCATTCTGATTGAAGCATCTTAAGTCTATGTTAACTGGGTTGAAATATTCAATAAAGAATAAATTTTTGCGATTAAACCTTATGGCAACGTCATTCAAGGGTTGTTGTTGACCCATGGGAGTCAATGCTTTTGAGGCTTGCCTAAGCGTACGTTTCTTCAAAGTTTGCTCATATTCGGATATAGTCCCTGCCAAACGTTTAGACGCTCGGGTGATGAGTTCTGGGCAGGTAAATTCACCAACTAATTCATCATGAGAATGATCTGCTGAAACTTCTAAAACCTCTACTGCCGGGTAGTAGCCATGCTGGCGGCTCCAATGGTAGTAATCAACCCTGCCAAATGGCGTCCCATAGTCAATGGATACATCAGCAATACGCCGAGAACCCATTGGCACAATACTTAATCGATGGTCTTCTGTTTCATAACCATAACTTTTAGCATCTTTTTGAATAGGGATGCTAGGTTTCTCTAAAGCAGATTGCCCCTGTTTTAGACTTAATACCTCTCTGTTCTCTTCTACAATTGATTTAAGTGTTTGCTTAACATGCTTACTGGCTTCGAAGTAGTTGTGCGCTAGCTCCTTGATATTGATTAGCATTTGATTTAAATCATCTTCATTTAGTTCAAATCCCATTTGTGCGAGATGTGCCTTACATGTTTCCATCAGTTCATGAGGCAAGTGTTTGGTGTTTTTTTCGCAAATAGATATTACTTTATTATAGATAGTTCTTTGTACTTCAATGGTTGTGCGAAACCATTCATTTAAAGGTTTTTTAGTAGTTTCACTTGGAGAATCAAAAGATTGATTTAAGCTCGGACCAGGTTTAAGTGTTGCTAGATGATGAGTTGTTCTTACGCCTTCCATGGGCGCAGCCATTTTAATCCTAGTAAAATATCGCCTAGCATTTTTTTGTATATTGATAGAAGCAACTTTGAAAACTGGGTCGTCGCTGGGATACTGAGTAGCAAGTTTTGTATATAAATTTTTGTTTAGTCTAATCTTCATAAGGAGCAGTTACTTTTATAAAATGCTTAAGGCATGAATAAGCACATGTCACATGATATCACATAATCGAAGACAGAAATAAATAGTCAACTGTTTATAATGCCTTTTAAGATTGTGTTGATTAAACTAAATGCATCGCTAGTAAATGATGAGATCAGACAGCGCTTCTTTACTGATAGTTATATCACTATTGTAAACATGCCCGGACAATTAGTACTTTTTAAGCGTTTTAACAAAAACCTTTTCCAGCGAGTGTTCGATAAACTTCAAGAAGTGAGATATCCCCTTGTCTAGCATAAGTCATCGCACATTCAAAAATGGGTTGCATGCCCCCCTTCACCGCCAATCGATTAACCTCAGCGGTTGACGCACCTCCAAGTATGGCCTCCTGTAACACCTGAGTTATTCTCATAAATTCGTAGACTAAAACACGTCCGGAAATCCCTGTTCCACCACATCGGGTACAGCCTTCTCCTACATAAAACTTTTCATTCTGCTTAGCACCGAGCGCACTCTTAATCCTATGACTAATTTCTTCCTCTACTTTACAGTAGGAACAATTTAGTTTCACGAGACGCTGTGTAATAACAAACAAAAGCCCAGATGCAATCATGTAGGGTTCAACATACATATCGCCTAATCGGATAATCGTATCGGCAGCACTACCAGTATGCAGTGTGCTTAATACCAAATGTCCTGTAT
>JAYPYM010000042.1:10886-15053 GCA_038135915.1 Gammaproteobacteria bacterium | reverse complement strand
CCTGTATGAGCTGATTGAACAGCAATCCTAGCTGTTTCTTCATCTCTAATTTCTCCCACCATGATGACATCCGGATCATGCCTAAGTATATTTCTAAGCACACGACCAAAGTCCATTCCCAACTCATGATTTATTTGTACCTGCTCTATACCATCTAAATGGATCTCAACAGGATCTTCTACAGTAACAATATTCAAATTCATTTCTCTAAGAATATTGAGCGCAGAGTATAAAGTGGTTGATTTTCCTGAACCTGTAGGCCCTGTTACTAAAATCAAACCTGCATCTCGCCGTAGTAACTCATCAAAGGAGTCTGTATCGAGCTTATTGAGACCTAAATGATCTAGAGGCTTCAAGGAAGCAGCGCTAGCGAGTATACGAATCACAACACTTTCGCCTTTCACCGTCGGTATCACAGAAATACGCATTTCTTTAGTTTCGCCATCAATTCTCACCTGAAAACGTCCATCCTGAGGTAAACGGTGCTGTGCTAAATCCATCCGCGCGATAACCTTGATACGAGCAACAATATGAGGCAATTTCCTTTTTCGGTAGTTTCTGATATGGGTTAGTTTCCCATGGATCCGAAAAAGGAGTTCAATATTTTTAGAATTTGGCTTGATGTGAATATCTGACGCATCTCTGTTGATCGCTTCAATGAGGAGCTTTTGCACAAGTTTTACGATTGGCCAGTCATTTGCTAACTTTTCAGTATCTTCGTCAAAATCAGAAGGCTCATAGATAGGGCTGACATCTAAACCCATATCCAGCTCATCATCATCACTTTCATAATACTCATTGATCGCCCAAATGATATCAGATGGAGCAGCTACGACTAGCTCTACCATTCTATTAGATGTGAAAGATATATCCTGCGTGCTTTCTGTCATCGTAGGATCGGATACTGCAACCACAAGAGAGTTTTCGATCATCATGATTGGTACAGCAGCATGTTTTTTGACAATTTCTGCTGGTACCATATTGAGAATATCCGTTTTAATATCCAAGTGTTTCAAGCGAACGAAAGGAACACCCATTTTTTGAGCTAATGCAGAGTAGACAGCTTCTTCTGTGGTCGCTCCAATCTCAATGAGAATGTCCCCTAATCGCTGACTGCGATCATCTTTTTGAAGCAACAAAGCTTTTTCCAATTGACCTGATGAAATTAGGCCTTCTTTTACCAAAAATTCACCAAGCCTTATCTTAGGCCATAAAGGCATACCCATTTTCTGGGCAAGTGCAGTGTGTATTGCCTCCTCTGTTGTTGCGCCCATATCAATTAGAATTTCTCCCAATCGACGACTGTCATCTGCTTCCTGAATGGTTAGGGCCTCTTCCAGCTGCTGTACCGTGATGAGCGCTTCTTTTACCAGCAATTCACCTAACCGGAATCTGGGCCATTTGTTCTTAACACTCAAAGCCTTATGCAGTACGTCTTGAGAGACTTGGTTTTGTTTTTCCTTTTCGTCCATATACCACTTTAAGTAGGAAGCCTAAATTATAAGATAGTTCCAAAACTATAGCTCAAGATAGGCTAGGCAGTTAGCCTACAGACCAAGTGCAAATCGCTATTATATAATTTAATTTTAATAGATAACTACTCTTTGGCCAGCTTCTTAACGGCCTAGGTTTAGCCATAAACAAGTGTTAAAATTTGCCAGCCAATAGCAAACTATTTCACTAAAACACTCAAAGAAATACATATGAAAAAGCTACAGGAAGGTATTCTATTCTCCCCCTCTGATCTGAACACTTACATGACTTCCCCATTTGCTGCATGGATGGATCGATATGCGATCGAGAATCCTTCTTGGTCAATGCCTCAAACGTTCAAACAAGATGAAATGCTCAATTTATTGGCAGAAAAAGGAAATCAGCATGAACATAAATATTTAGCTTATTTAAACGAAAAATACGGACAATCTAACCTAGTTAAAATAAATGGATCAAATGAAGTCGCCTTTGAAAAAACGCTAGCAGCCATGGAGTCCGGAGCCGATGTGATATATCAACCCTACTTAAAACGAGAACAATTTGCAGGGTTTGCTGACTTTCTATTAAAAGTGCCTGGTAAATCTAAACTCGGGGCGTTTCAATATGAAGCTTGGGATACCAAACTGTCAAATACCGTGAAGCCGTATTTCTTATTACAGCTATGTGCCTACAGTTGGATGCTAGAACCACTACAAGGTCATCTGCCAGATAAAATCCATCTAATAAAAGGTAACTTAAACAGTCAGACATTCCAGCTACAAAAATACTACAGCTTTTTTGTATTGCTAAAAGAAAAATTTTTAACCATACAAAATAATTTTATTAACAATTTAAAGCATATGCCTAACCCAGAATTTGCTGGAAGTTTTGGTCGTTGGGAATACTTTGCAACACAATTACTGAATAAGCGCGATAGTCTTTGTTTCGTCGCGGGTATTCGAACTTCACAGATAAAAAATTTACACCAGGCCAACATCCGAACACTCAACGCTTTAGCGAATTCAAACCATACCCATGTGAAAGGCATTGGTCACTCAACATTTGAAAAACTTAAAGCTCAGGCAAACATCCAAAATATTTCAAATCAACGGAATAAGCCTGCTTACAAAGTAATCAACAATCATTCGAATAATGGCTTAAGCGCTCTACCCCCTAAGTCAATATTAGATATGTTTTTCGATATTGAAGGTCACCCGCTGTTTGATGGGGGATTAGAATATTGCTGGGGTGTGAGCCATTATGGGCATGATACAGATACCGGAAAATCATACGCATTTAAGGACTGGTGGGCACACAATCATCATCAAGAAAAATTAGCCTTTGAAGGATTTATAGACTGGGCTTTTAAGCGATGGCAAGCCGACCCTAGCTGCCATATCTATCATTATGCGAGTTATGAAGTAACAGCGCTACGAAAACTCTCAGCAAAATACTTGAGCCGACAACAAGAAGTCTCAGATTTGCTCAGCAATAACGTGTTAATTGATTTATATCACATTGTAAAAACAGGTCTATTAATCGGCGAGCCTCGTTATTCAATTAAAAACGTAGAGCACCTTTACCGACACCATCGCGATACCGAAGTCGCCTCAGGAGGCGACTCAGTGGTTTACTACGAGCGATGGCGAGAGAGCGGTGGAGCGGACACCTGGAACAATGAGGCACACGGGTTTAAAACCTGGCTAAAGGACCCTCAGGATTTTAATTGGCAAGCTTGGCCAGCCCTTAAATCTATTCGTGATTACAACATAGATGACTGTGAATCCACATTAGATCTCGTTGAATGGCTAAGAACATTACAGGTCAAAGAAAGCATTTCATATCAGGCACCAGAACCGATATTAGAAAAAGAAAAAACTCCGACACAACTGGCAAATCAGGCTAGGCGTGAAGCACTAAATGAAAAGAAGGCAAAGTTATATCAGCAATATGAGTTAAGCACGTCATTGAAACAAGATGATATTGCATCACTTTTTATCGACCTGATAGGCTTTCATGAACGTGAAGCAAAAGTAGGCCTTTGGTCTTACTTTGACCGACTCGAAAAAACACCTGAAGCGCTTTTTGACGACGTGAACACAATCACTGGTCTTACCCTGAAGTATAGCCATGATGAAAATGACAAAAGCTATTACAATGGCACCTATGACGCCACACAACCATATAGAACAGATCGGTTACAACGCGGCTACTTCTCTGAAATTGATGTTCAAGTTAAACAAATTCATTTTTTTCCTTCCCCAGAAAAAGAATCTGGCGAACTCCAACTGAGTATTGATCGTTCTGCACTTGCAGGTTTTGGACATAAACTGGAGGGTATACCCCTAACACTCAATGGCAATGAACCAAATATCAATACCCAAACGCTTGAGCATCGCATTTGTGACATTGCTGAGGACTATTTTTCTTCAGGCTATTTACCACCTTTACTTCAAACCCTACTCAGTAAATCATCACCACGTTTTCTCAACAACGAGCCTAACCTGCTACCTATTAACCGTACCCGCTTTCCAACTAATGAAGCCTATGACAGCGCTATCATCAATATGGTGAAAAAACTGGATGGAACCTGTCTATGTATTCAAGGACCACCAGGAGCTGGAAAAACTTATACTGCAAAGAATTTGATTATACATCTTGTTGATAGCGGAGCTCGTATTGGCATCATGTCCA
>JAYPYM010000042.1:7565-10876 GCA_038135915.1 Gammaproteobacteria bacterium | reverse complement strand
GTTGCTGCCTTTATGCGAATTGTTACCAAATAAACTATTTTCCAAAGTAGGCCCCAGTGACCTCTCTCAAAGGGAATTTGAAAGTAAATATCTCTCCCAAAGGATTGAAAATTTTTATTTTCGTAAAGACATGAAATTTCCAAAAACTAAGCAACCCTATTCGGAGATAAGCGTTATTGGTGCCACAGCATTTGGCTTTGCACATCAAATTGCGATAGCTGAACCAGTTGACTACCTCTTTGTAGACGAGGCCAGTCAGGTATCACTAGCAAATCTAATCGCGGTGTCTTGTTCGGCTAAAAATATTGTTTTGATGGGTGACCAAATGCAATTAGAACAGCCTATCCAAGGAAGCCATCCAGGAGAGTCTGGACAATCAGCTTTGACGTTTTTTTTAGGTCATCATGCCGTGATACCAGATAATAAGGGTTTATTCCTAGAGAGGACATACCGAATGCACCCGGCCGTTTGTCAACCACTTTCAGAAATCGTGTATGAAGGTAAATTAAAGACTGCTCCGGAAAACGCGAATATCTCTTTAAATATTCCAAAACCAGTTTTATTAAACAAGCAATACGGCATACAGTGGGTACCAGTCAAACATAAAGACAATCTTCAATCTAGCCCTGAAGAAGCAAAAATTGTTCAATCACTGGTTAACGAAATCATCACCGGAACATATAACAATAACAAATCACAAACCCAGCCAATGGAGAAAGAAGATATACTCGTTGTAGCCCCTTATAATTTACAGGTAAATCTGCTAAAAGAATTCTTAGGAGACGAGGTGAAAGTCGGCACGATAGATAAATTTCAAGGGCAAGAGGCGCCAGTAGTCATTATTTCAATGGGAGTGAGCAACGTCGATAGTAGCCCCAAAGGTCTAGACTTTGTATTCAACATAAATCGACTAAATGTAGCCATTTCACGCGCTCAAGCATTGGCAATTGTAGTTTCTAGTCACGATCTTCATGTATGCAATGCAGCAAATATAAGTCAAATGGAGAAAGTAAACTTTATGTGTCGTCTTATTAATTCTTAAAAAAATTAATTTATTTAAATCTAAACGTTATTTTTCTTTTTTCTCATAAAAACTGATGCACTTTTCTAGTACTTCTTTTTGCCCTTCTGCATCTAAGAACATGAGACCATAAGTTACTTTTTCTGGTTGACGCTCTATATCACGTTTTACACTCATGACTTTGGCCTTCAGATTAACATACTCTTTCGGTACCTCATTGGCAACCTCATGCTCTTTTTGAGGTAAGGTTAAGCGAATACTAATTCTATCTCCTTGGTAAATACTTCGATCATGAAGGTTTAACGAAACACCTGAAATACTCAAGTCCGAAGTTAAGCCATCAACAGCAGTGCCATCTGGCAAAGTTACTCGTACCAGTAGCCGAGATTCAATCCTTTTATGCCTTCGAGCATGATGAGCAGGCTTTTCTTCTATGACTCTCTCAAACTTCAAGCCAGTCATCTGATTATGCAACCTATCAGTCAGGTCAAACAAAGCGTCACTGATATTGACCGTATTACCAATCTTTTTTGAATTAGCGGCAATCTCATTAAACAACTCTTCAAGCGTAGTCTGCAACACCTTAAATTGAACCAATTGTTCGCCAGTATTGGCACTAATTTTTTGATTCAATTCAGCGGTCATGTGCACACCACCTACGATGCTTTCTAGGCTACCCGAGGTGTTAGCAAAACCGTCATTTGCACTCAGCACTCTACCGACCAAATTCTGAATATCTGCACTGATATTATGCACCTGATTACTGAGTGTTTTAATCACTTTCGAGACTTCATCACTAGATTTAGCTGTACGTGCAGCGAGCCCGCGCACTTCGTCTGCAACCACGGCAAAACCTCGACCCGATTCACCGGCTCTTGCCGCTTCGATAGCCGCGTTTAGTGCCAATAAATTTGTTTGATCTGCAATATCGCTTATTGTGGTAATAATCGCAGTGATTGCATCTGCTTCCCTAGTTAGGTTATTGACACGTTTTTCCAATTGATTAAAATCGCTACTAACCACTTTCAGATCATTCACATTACTTTCAACTGCAGATATTGCTTTTTGCGCATTGACCACCATCTGTTGTGCCTGAGAGAAAGTTTCTTGACTGATGTCGGATACTTGCTGTGAGATTTCATTGAGTTCCATCGCAGCACTAGTGACTGCAGAGGATCTTTCAGTTTCGCTATTCGCTGATTTTTTTATTTCATTAGAAATACCTGCAATTTGGAACGCAGACTGTCGCATATGAATCGCACTATCATCCACACTGGTGATAATTCGGTTTAAGGTTAAGCGCATCTCGTTAAAATGATCACTCAATTGCCCTATTTCATCTTGTGATTCAACTGCTACTGACTTGGTCAGATCTCCGTGCTCAATAGCCTCAGCTGCACGCCTCATCTCTAAAATGGGATGAATAAACTTTTTCGCAACGAAACCAATAATAAAAAACTGGATAACGAACTCTATACCTGATTCCCAAAAAGAATTGAAAATATACTGGTCATGTCGCTGCTCTAGCAAGCTTAACACTTGTTCGCTGACATTATTGTTTTTCGCCACATCTATGAGTCTCGTCATCTCAACCGACGCAAGCATTCTACTATAGACCGTGGTAAGCATGGTTACTAGCATAAAGCCCAACTGCAGCTTCCATCTGACACTTAAAGCTAAAAACCACTTTTTTATTGCGCTTAGCATATAAAGATAATCTAAACGTTCATTAAAAATAAGAAAAGCCAGCGAACTGGCAACTTTTTGAATCCATCAATTGAAATTTAGCAACGCTGGTTGAATAACACAAATTAGATTTGTGCTATTATTTAATTCCATCTATCTATTGGTTTAATTGCTATCACTCGAAGGGATTCACTCATACTTTCTGCGACCACCACATAATCGCCGATCTTCTGACCGAGTTTTGAAACGAATCATTTTCCTACGATCACACCCCCCCCTTCTTTTCGAAGATCTTCTTTCAATTCCTAAATATTCATCCTCTAAAACTAGCATGCTACTCTGTTCAATCTGACTCATTCTATTCTCCAATTACTACGCTTAATTCATGTAATGATTTGGTTGATAGAATACTAAAAAACTTCTAGACATTTGTAGATTTAGTGTTATTGTTTGTTTGTAAATGTTTTAGTTTTTTCTAATGTTCCAAATAATATATTTTCTAATAACTTTTTGATTTATTTTGTATCGTTAATTGTAATTTTTTTAAATCAATTTTCAAAAAAAAGAAATTTAATCTATTTGCGCGAATAAAGTCTGTTAGCAC
>JAYPYM010000042.1:3810-7555 GCA_038135915.1 Gammaproteobacteria bacterium | reverse complement strand
GTATTAGCTAATCTGATTGATAATGATCGCAATTGCTACGATCTGAGGGACAGAAAGCAAAGGAAGCAAAATGGCTATTTTCCAAGATTTAGTAGTATCCCTCAATACCATCACTTCAGTATAATCAGTAGATACGCCAGTCATCAAAAAAGCAAAACTGTTACCTGGTGCTTTGGCCCTAGTCAACAGATCTGCCGCAATGGGTGTAGAGCCTTCTGAGCAAACTTCAATGAGCGTTGCAGCCAAAACCGTCAGCCCTAACCCAGCTAGCGTTGGTCCAAAATAGACATTTAGGGTTTCGGGCGCTACGAGTGCTTTTACCAATGCAGCCAAAAGAATGCCAAATAACACCCAGCGAACAACCACGCGCGCACCTTTTATCCCATCTACCACCACACTTTTGAAAAATAAAGCGTTAAAATCTGTCCGTTGAATTCTACTTCTTGCTTCATGCCAAAATCTGAAATTTTCCGCTACTGTCACATCGTATGGATTGCTAGGAATGAATTTTTGTTCAACAAGTAGATTAAATAAGAGGCCAACACTAACAGCAACCATCATTGAAAGAAGAATAAAAGCTACCGTCCAGGGAAAACCAATCAATGAAACTAGAATCAAAGTTAATGAAAATGAATTCCAAGGACTGGCAATTAAAAAAGCTATCACTTGACCTATACTAACGCCTCTTTCATAAATCTTAGCGCCTACCATAAGAACACCATGGCTACATAGGTCTAATAGTACACCAGCAGCCGTTGCTCTCAAGATGCCTTTCAGCCCAAGGCCAGCACCGAATATAGATAGCACAAACTCTCTTGGCACTTTTGACAGTATACCTATCATAAGCACCCCCATTGCAATACCCCACCACATAGCGTTAACAAGCTGATAAACAGCAGTAGACATGTCAATATACAAGCCGACATAACCTTCAGTCGCAGGCCAAGAAGAGATCCAGAAATATTGAAGATAAAAGAATAATACTAGCGTTAAACTGCCCCAAAGCAGATAGTCTTTAGATTCATATGTCGAATGACAACTAGCTTGGCATTGTTGCCCGCTGGATTGCGGCATTTTTCTCAATGAATTCATTTATTGGACGCATTAAAAATGAGTGATCTACGCTTGATTATACTTTAGATTTATTAATGAAGGCTAATTCTACTGTCTTATATTTAAAATCTCCCTCAGTACACTGGTAGCATAACTGCCTGAAGGTAATTTAAATCTAATATTTAAATCTTTTTCTAAGAGAGACCAGGTTAAGCTTGAAGGAATCAATTGCAAATGACGTCTCTCTTGCCTTAAGCCACAATGTTCGAGAAAGTCAGCCCAATGTTGGTAATCCGCTATAATAGATTCCTCTAGCACCTGGCATAAACCACTGCTAGAGGGTTTTCCACGTCCCCACATAGGTGCGCTGGGCAGCATCAAGGGCTCACCCTCGATGCAGGTAAACCAGGTTTGATCAAGAACTCGTTGTGATAATATTTGGTTAAATATCCAACTTCTTGCTACTGAAACCATCAGCCTGTTCCACTTACTTTTTTGCTTCCCTCTTAGCCTTGCCAGTAACATTTCTGCTTTATCCAGGTTCCTACCTTGATTTCCGAAACGTTGGTGCCCGAAATAGTTTGGCACGCCTTGACTAACGATTAAGCCTAATCGGTCATGCAACAAAGCAGTATTACCTTCAATATTTCTAACCCAAAGGTTGAATACATTTTCCTTATGCATCCCTGGCTTCAGTTTTTTTCTGTGACGACCAACTATTCTTACAATAAAATCTTGCTGTTCAATCTCAGCCAACTTTTTATCTACAATCAGGGGGATACTAAACCATTGGGTGGTTAATGCCTGCTTATCTTTTAATCCAGTGTAGCCAATGTCATTCACACTGATACCACAAATCTTGGATAACTGATGACAAATATCTAATGTGTTCTTATTTTCCTTTTCTATATTCAAATAGATGTGCTCACCATCCTCTGAGAGTTCAAAACCAAGCACTTCATCCACTTTAAAGTCAGCATAGGCTTGCTTAATCGATCCGTGACATCCTAGGTTAGGATACGCCCTTGGGAAGTTGAGATTAAAGGTGTTAGATTTGTTCCTAAATTTATTTTTCTCGATGACAGACATTTAAGGAATCAAATCCACTGATCAAAAAAATACTTCATGAACGGTTTATGTTTTCTTGCGAAAAACTTGCGAAGAAATAGTAGCTATAAAATACTTTATAGCTACTTAAAAATCAATTTCAAAGAGCATATTCACATATTCTCACCCCCAGGAATGTTTAAACCACCATAGTTTGATAATAAAATCATACCCGTCCTGCCTGAAAAAAGGAAAAAAACCGGTAGTTAATCCATTATTGGTACTTATTAATGAACCTATTAAAATTTTCTAGTATCTTTGCTCTTCCGTATATAGCAGCAACTAAAAACGAAGCTTCCAATTCCGGTTTAGATACAATCGTGGGACACGCAAGAGTAAAAAATGAACCCAATTTATTTAGGCCTGAAGTTAGATCCAATAAGCATTCTTTGGGAAAGATAGAAGTTGATGAAGATACGAAAATCGATTCGGCCTTTTCAACAGAAAATACAGATCCTAACGATCAAACGGATTGGCGTTCCAATTTAAGCCATTTTGGCGCACTTGCAACATCATTATTAGCTGGAACATTAGCGTATAAACAGTACTCACTAAAAAATGCTTTCAATCTAAAGGTTTCTGGCTCACAAGAAACCATAAATCAAGAAATAAAGCGGCTTCAACTACAACTAAATCGTCATTACGATCAATGGTGCGAATTAAAAAACATTTCGGATAACGGACTGCTCAGAAAGGTATTAGAATTAATTGAGCCTGAAGGTGACATCAAGAATATGGTTAGCGCGCTTACTCGACTTAAAGAGAAACTCTACGTACTGCAGAAAACATTCTCAGACAAACCCTTTTATACGCTGACAATCGATACGCTCGACCATGAGCATGCAGAAATTACATCAGAGATTATTAGGGCGACAGAAACTATAAAACCGCTATTAGAACAGCTATTAGCGTCTGAAAAGCTCATAGCTCGATACTGTGAATTCTACTCAACCAGTAATCAGTTAAAACTAACATCTATTATGAGCACTATCGAAAAGCTAGAACAAGATGCTAACAAATCTGATGAATTAGCACTGACGGAGCCTGAGCTAGAACAGCTGAGAACTGATATCTCCATCATGCACTCTAAGCTTTTTAACCTTCAATATGATCTAACAGAGCTAACCAAAAGCGTTCACGCAGATCATTTACTATCACCGCTTAACTCCAAACTCGAAGAAGCAAATAGGCTACTAGAAACCTTTAATGATTATTTAGATATCTTCTTCTCTGGTGATACCAAAGACCAAAACAATTCATCTGAACTTAGCTCAACTTCGAAAAAGAGTTTTCCAATAAAAGAGGTTTCAGATGAAGTTAAAGACGCTGATAGCGAGCTATCATTTAAAATGTAAACATTCTCAATATTGACCAAGAAAAAAACCGGAATAAATATAAATTGATCAATGCTAATATTTTTATTGTCCTTGAGCTTTATATGGTTTCAATAAAGCTGCTAAAGCAGGAATCATCACAATAGATGCAATCATATTCACCAAAAACATGAAGGTTAGCAGGATGCCCATATCTGCCTGAAATTTTAGATCGGAGAATATCCATGTACTGACGCTAATCGCCAAAGTAA
>JAYPYM010000042.1:0-3800 GCA_038135915.1 Gammaproteobacteria bacterium | reverse complement strand
CCAGTAAATACTACTGCATTACCAGTCGCTTTAAGTGTCTCAACATAAGCTTTGGTGAGTGAAAGGCCTTGCTCCAAAAAAATCACCAAACGACTATAAATATAAATTCCATAATCAACGCCAATACCAACTCCCAAAGCAATGACAGGTAAAGTAGAAACTTTTAATCCTATTTCCAATATCACCATGAGCGCATTCGCTAGTATGGAAACCAGGGCTAACGGGAGAATGACACAAGCTGTGGCTTTTAGCGATTTAAATGTCATCCAACATAGTATAAAAATCGCTAGGTAAAGATAAATAAACATCGGCATCTGGGCTTGAGATACTGCTTCATTGGTAGCAGCCATGACACCAACATTTCCTGTGGCTAACTTAAATTCGATTTCTTCGTTGTTCAATTTGTGCATTAAATGTTTGGTTGATTGAATGATATGATCTATCGTTTCCGCTTTATGATCTAGGGTAAAGATATAAATTGGAATCGCATCACAGTCCCTGTTTAACAAACCACTACTGGTTTCAATAAAGGTCATTGTTTGGGCCAAGGCAGCGGTGCTCTGCGGTAGGACACGCCATTTTGGAAAACCCTCGTTATAACCTGCATTGATCACCTTTGATACGAAGGGTAAAGTGATAACTGATTTTACACCATCAATATTAGATATTCGCCATGCCATATCGTCTATAACGCTCATCACATCGAAATTTACACAACCATCCTTACTGGTGACACCTATTAAGGTTAATATGTCAACACCAATTGAAAAGCTGGAAGTGATTTCCTTAGTATCCAAATTGTACCTAGAGTCTTGCCTAAGTTCAGGGACACCTGGTTGCAAATCTCCTATTTTTAACGCCGATGCTTTCCATAAACCAACACCTGTGAGCCCGATACAAATGAGAATAGTTGCAACTGCTGGCTTAGGCAGGGTTAATTTTGATAAAGACACCCACAAAGGTGTTAGATAAGCCAGGTTTTCTTTTTGGTTTTTAATCAGGCTTAAATTCAGTAAGGTTACCAACAGCGGCATCAACAACAAGTTGGTCACAATGATCGCAGCAACGCCCAGAGAGGCCGTTATCGCCAATTCCTGTATAATTCTGATTTCAATCAACAAAATGGTAAGAAATCCAATCGTATCCGAGATCAGTGCTATGCCGCCAGGAACCAATAAACTCTCAAAACTATTTTTAGCCGCAACTTGCGTTGTAACGCCCTGAATGACTTCATGCTTGATTCTGTTAATCATTTGAATGCCATGGCTCACACCTATCGCAAATACTAGAAAAGGCACTAATATAGACATTGGATCAATACCAAAACCGAACAGCCTCAACAAGCCTAATTGCCAAATCACTGCTACTATCGAACACATCAGTGGTAGGCAGGTCAGTTTCCAATTTCGACAATATGCGTAGACCAATAACGCAGTAATCATGAAGGCGACAGCAAAGAAAACCACGACACCAGCAGCACCATCTGCGATGTCCCCAATCATTTTTGCAAAGCCTATAATCTGAATCTGTATTTGTTCTGTTTCAAATGACTGCCTAATATGTTCAAGTGCTTTTGCAACCTGCTGATAATCTAATTTAGAACCAGTGCTCGGATCATGTTCTAACAAAGTGGCGGAAACAATAGCTCCGCTAAAGTCGTTGGCTACTAACCTACCAACAATGCCTGCTTTTAGTATGTTTTCCTTTACTTCTTGTATATACACATCGGTCGGCTGAAAATCAGCCGGGATAACGTTTCCACCTGAAAACCCATCCTCTACTACTTCTGTATAACGCACATTTGGTGTAAATAACGAAGTAACTTGAGATCGGTTTACGCCTGAAATATAGAAGACTTCATCGGTGACCTGTTTTAGAGTCTTAAAGAAATCGGGCCTAAACATGTCGCCATCTTTAACTTTTATTGAAATTAAAATACGGTTTGCTCCACCAAAACTATCTTGGTACTGCATAAAGGTTTTCATGTAATGGTGTTTGAGTGGCAATAGCTTTTCAAATCCAGCGTCAATCTTTACTCTAGTTGCTTGGTAAAAAAGGAAAGCTGTAACTAATCCGAGCACAATTAAAATTGAATGCCGATATTTGAAAATAAAATTGGAAGCACTAGCTACCAAAAACTGGGACTTACCCTGTGTTTGAATTGTTTCTTTTTGGTCCATGGTTATATTACATCATCTAGATTCAAAAAAAATCCTAGGCGTTATCTGGTTCGAAATGCTCTCAATCTAGCCGTTCTAATTGGTCTGAAAATTTCATGATACCCTTTTCCCCAACAGCAAACAGCTGGCCTTCAGAATTGGTGGCAACACCAACAAAAGCAGATCGAGTCTTTTCATTAGACATCAAAACTTCGTTTAAACCATCATCTAGCTTGAGTATGACGCCAGCAGCTCCCACGACTAGGAGATGCCCTGATACACCAACAGCCTTAAACAAGGATGTGGACAATAGCTGTGGCGGCTGCTCCCAAGTCAGTCCCATGTCATCGGTATAATAAAGTTTTCCCCTAAGGCCTAACACAATCAAACGGTCCCGTTCACCCTGGGTTGAACGCGGTAGAGAAAGAAGGTGGAAAAAAGATCCATGATAGGGTGATTGAATGGATGTCCAGGTTTCCCCTATATCTGTCGACTTATAAAGGCGGCCCGCTTCAGCAGCAATAAACAATACCCCTTGGTGTTGTGTAACCGCATTAAGATGAAAGTCGTCTTCTTCATGAACAAAGCTTTCATCCCAGCTCTCTCCGCCATCCTCGGTACGGTAATAAACACCATATGCGCCAATGGCGAGCCCTCTACCCTGCGCATCAAACCAAATATCCATTAAAGGCGCATCATCATCAATTACTAAATGCTTAACTGACCAGGTTTTCCCGCCATCTGTACTCTTGAGTATGGATCCGTTATGGCCTACAGCCCAAACTTGATCCTCATCTATAAAACGGACTCCATTTAGCTGTACACGCAAAGGTACTTTCGCTTGCTTCCAAGATGCTCCATCATCATGAGAATAGATGACATGCCCCCTTTCTCCTACACTCACCATGCTTGATTTAAACGAAGTTATATCAAGTAGCAGAGTTTCTTTGACTAGGGGCATCATTAAGCTGTCTGAAAATAAAGGCGAAACTAAACCACTACCCGTTTCAGCAGAAACTTTATTCTCCGAAGCAGGTTCTATCTCAGCAAATAAAGCTTTCGGCACAATACAAACAAGCGTAAAAGCTAATAATCCTAATCGCATTATTTTCCAAACCAGCCTAATAAGTGATCGACACACAAGATATATCCTAACGACGGCCTTCACGTCTTAAAGCTGCTGGTGTGAAATCAGCTTCAGAAATCTTTGGATTAAAGTCATACGGCTTCTCTTGATTATCCAAACCTAAAACAAGGTAACGACCAGCTTGCAAATCGTGCAGCACTTCCAATGTATGCCACGCCACTGGTACTTGATAATAATTCAAAGCATGGGCTTCCCCAACTCTCCACAGTTCACCTCTACCATCGTAATGATCAGCAACGGAGATTTGCCAAGTATCTTCATCCACGTAAAAAGTTCTCTTTGCATATAGATGACTTGTTCCTTCTCGCAGCACACCTTCAACGACCCAAACTCGATGAAGCTCGTAACGAGTATGCACCGGGTTAATATGCCCTTTTTGCAGTATATCTTTATATTGAAGTTGATCTGAATGAAGCTTATAGCTATTGTACGGTATATAAATTTCTTTTTTTCCCTTCAATGACCACTCATACCTATCAGGAGATCCATTATAC
>JAYPYM010000041.1:0-23812 GCA_038135915.1 Gammaproteobacteria bacterium | reverse complement strand
TCAAAGCTTATGGTACTGCAGAAGAAGCTATTGAAATGATAAGGTTTTTTTCACCAGATATTGTATTCACTGACATCAATCTTCCGGGAATGGACGGATACCGCTTTAGCCATGAAATCAAACACATCAGTCCTGAGGTTACAATTATTGCGGTTACTGGAGAAACTGTTTCTCCCTCAATGGTTTCAAATTCGGGTTTTGATGATTGCATTTTAAAGCCGTTATCTTTAGAAAAGTTAAACAGGTGTTTAATGAATGTTGAAGAGAGTAAGATTTAACGGTTTTTAACCCTATTTTAATTAACAACAGGTAAACCACCGCCTCTGGCGGTGAGACACGACAGGGCTCTGCCGTTCCGTCGTGCGGATATAAAATTTGGCCTCCATGAACCGGCAAGTTCTTTGAGGAGGCCAAAATGAGAGAATGGCAAAGCCAAGCTCACGTAAGACATTATTGCAGATATCATGTGGTTTTTATTCCCAAATATCGTAGAAAATCAATATATGGGGTTTTGAGATGAGATATTGGTAGGATACTACGAGATTTATGTCGCCAAGCAGGGGTAGAACTGGTTGAGGGTTATGCAATGAGTGATCATATTCATATGCTGCTCATGATTCCACCGAAGTTTAGCGTAGCAAATACAGTGGGGTTTCTGAAGGGGAAGTCGGCGATAAGGATATTTCGAGAGTATCAACAGGTGAAGAGGAACTTTACTGGCCAACACTTTTGGGCGAGGGGTTACTGTGTTAGCACCGTTGGCTTGGAAGAAAAAGTGATAAGGGATTACATTAAGAACCAGGAGAGAGAAGAGATCAGGCAGGAGCAACAAAGATTGCCAGGTTTATAAGCTACTTTCGAGAGCCGCTTCCAGGGGCTTACATCATACCACCTGCTATGCAGGTGGTTGTTGATTGGAAGAATAAATGATGAACGCGTCGAATTTGTTTGTTAAGGCTCTGGAAAATGAGAAATTCCAGTGGACTACTTAGAAAATTAACGAGTATTGATAGATAAACTAAGCAAGAAGGAATGCATCGCATGACAAATTTGGACGCTAAAGTTGAAGTAAAAAGCGCTTTTGATTGCACCCTAATCGAGGTGATTGAGAAGCATAACCAAGTACGAACCTCAGGGTTGGGAGTGGGGGAATACGCTATACAATGAAGGAAGGATAGGCTTCAGTCAAAACTCATCGACTTCCCGTAAAAGTAACAGTCTCATGACTAAGCTGATTGATAGATGGTTCGACTCATATTTCGATGAGGATGAGGAACGTGTATGCGCGGATATTTCTGATAAAGCTTGTCGTGAAGTACCCAGGAATTTTTTCTGGTTAGTGCTAACTCAAGTGCTAACTAAATTCGCAGATCTTATCTCCAACACCAAAACGGTGCTACCTTGGCTGTTGACTAGTGTTGGTGCGCCATCGTTTTTAATCGGCATGTTGGTGCCTATTAGAGAGTCGGGTTCATTGTTACCGCAGATTTTAATCGGAGGCATCATCAGGCGCTACACCGTTAGAAAGTGGGTTTTCGTGTTTGGAAGTCTTCTTCAGGGAATGGCAATTGCGTTGATGACAATTGTAGCTCTGCAACTAAATGGAATAGTTGCAGGTATAACAATTTTAGGGCTGCTTGTTTTATTTAGTTTAGCGAGAGGATTCAGCTCAATAGCATCTAAAGATGTGCTTGGTAAAACTGTACCCAAAAGTAAGCGAGGTAGATTAGGTGGGTTGGCAACTTTTATTGCAAGTGGTTTGGCTTTGTCAATTGGTGTAGGTATAATGCTAGGCTGGCTTTTCACTGGGAAAAATCAACCCTTGCTTTTAGGGCTTGCAGCTCTTTTATGGCTTTTAGCTGCCATCATCTTTTCTAGAATCTTAGAGTACAAAGGCGCAACAGAGGGTGGCATTAACGGATTCTCTGCTGCAAAAAAAGGGTTGCATTTACTCCGAGACGATACTGTATTTAGAAGGTTTGTGGTTGCTAGAAGCTTAATGTTGGGAACCGGATTTGCAAGCCCCTTTATAATATTGCTCGTGCAGCAGAATCAGATGGATAGTTTGAAGGGGTATGGCATATCAACAGGGGCCATCGGGCTGTTCATCGTTGTCGATGGATTAGCAGGTCTATTAAGTTCAATGGTATGGGGTAAGTTTTCAGACATTAGCAGTCGAAATGTTATGCTTTATGCCTCTTCACTCTCTGCATTAACTATTGCAATTGCTTCTTTAGTTGCTTATAGCCTTCAAGGGCTTTCTCTATCTTTGGGCTTATTCCTATTTTTTGTTTTATCGATAGCTCATCATGGCATACGACTAGGTAGAAAAACTTACATTATAGATATTGCTCAAGGGGATCTTCGAACAGAATATGTTGCGGTAAGCAATACATTAATCGGAGTCATGTTACTGTTGCTTGGTATTTTGAGCGCTTCAGTTGCCCAATTTTCAATTGAAGCGCTACTAGGTGCTTTCGCTCTGATGTGTGCTATCGCGTTTTTAAATGTTAAGAATCTTCCAGAGGCATAGTAAGGGGTTTTAAATGGATGACCTACGAGGTTTTATTAAACAACTTTCTGAAGTCGATAATGGCTCGAATCTGCTTCGCGACCTGATTGAGTGGCTACGCCCAGACAAGGTGAATGAAGTACAAAGTGTTGAGAATAAGATTGTTAGGTTTATCCAAGCGATAAAGGCCAATCCTGAAGAGGCGGCATCCATCAGAGAGACATTAATGACATACACTGAAAACCTGCGTTTCTTATCCATTTGCTGCAAAACAGGAATTTTACCCCGTCGCAGTTTTGTATCCGAATTTAATCGAAGAATTTACGATAAGCTTATGCCCAAGCCCCCCGTTATTTATGGAGCGTGTAACCTAGTCGAGGGTGTGTTTCATAAGAAAAATGATTACTTATGGGTTGAAGCGGTATCTAGCGAAAAGTGGTTGTCGTTTTTTCGAATATTAATACCAAACGAATCAAGGTGCCGTGTCAAGCAATATCTTCGTAGCGAGATGATTTATGCGTTGGAGATGCTCTCTATTTGGCTAGCGTCCGAAGAGATGAACGATGAGTTACTTAGGCTTGATCCATCTACTCTAGAAAGAGAGTCAAATCTAATTGCGCAAGAGCGTGAGCTTGACTTTTTGATTTCTAAATTACGCGGGCAGTTCAATGATGACTCAGAGAACGAAAAAATCGATGTATCTCATGCCTGGGTGATGCTTCAGCAGTGCAATGAGCAGGTTAAAATCTTTCATCAACTCTCACTTACTAAAGGTAGCGCTCTAAAACTAACTTACCTCTTAGAACGGCTTGAACAAATCTTAATCCGAGTCCATAAACTTCTTAGCATTCTTGAAGCATATGAGAAAGATGAAACGGGTACAGCAATTATGTCAGTGGCATTGTTCAAAGAGTTAGTAAGAGAACAAGGTAAGGAGAACAGCATCAGTAATCTTGTTCGTCAGACAAGCTATATGCTGGCGAAAAGTGTTACGAATCATGCCAGTCGTGCAGGTGAACACTATGTTACACACAATAGAAAAGAATACGCTCGAATGCTTGGAAGCGGTGTTGGTGCGGGCGTTTTTATTGCATTAATGGCATACATTAAGATCTATATCCTGTCTCTTAATTTGACAATTGAATCGACAACATTTTGGGTCAGTCTTAATTATGGTTTGGGTTTCGTTATCATTTACATGTGTCATTTCACCGTTGCGACAAAACAGCCAGCTATGACAGCTGCATATATTGCAAAACAACTTGAGTACGCAAATAATGGTTCAGTTAATCAGAAAAATTTAGCGCAACTAATTATTAAAGTATGTCGTTCTCAGTTTGCCGCGATACTTGGTAACATACTTGGAGCATTACCGGCGGCAATTGCGATTGGATGCTTATTAAATCATTTTTTAATTGGGCAGCAGATCAACACGGATACAGCTACCGAGCTTATGCAGGAGCAAAATCCTTTTACTAGTTTAGCTCTTTTTTACGCTGCGGTAGCAGGGTTTTGGTTATTTGTTTCCGGTATTGTTTCCGGTTACTTTGACAACCGTAGTTTATATCTCGATCTACCGGGTCGTATCCGCCTGCATCCTATATTAAGGGCTCTTTTTCAGAAGAGAGTGCGCGACTGCATAGCGAATTATATTGATAACCATTATGGAGCATTGTGGGGAAATTTTTTCTTCGGTGTCATGCTTGGTGTAACGTCTTACATCGGCTACATATTGGCAATTCCTTTAGATGTTAGGCATGTGGCATTTTCAGTTTCGAATGTCGGTTATTCAGCCGCTGTTGTGTGGCCAGGTGCCTGGGTGTTTGTTGAGTTTATCTTATTCGCTTTGCTTATCGGTATGGTTAACCTGACAGTGAGTTTTGTGCTCGCGTTGAATGTTGCAGTGCATTCTAGAGGCCTGGAGTTAGGTGATTTTGGGTCAATTTTTAAAGCATATTGGAAAGAGGTGCTCAACAGACCGCTAGATATTGTGATACCGCCAAAAACTGATTCAGTAGACTCATGAATATGAGAAATATACGATAGACACTGAGGGTGGTTGATTAGTAAAAAAAATTGGGTGAATTGCATGCTGTTCTAAGGGTATAGAGTCTTTGTAATAGTAACAGTAAAGCCTGCTGAAAAAGCCTAACCTATAATAACTGCAGAATGCCGCTAGAGCGCCTTAGCGAGTTCTTCACGCTAGCACTAGCAAAACAGCGATTGACTGAGGTATTTCGTATATAACCCATGTATCGAAAATTGAAGGCGACATATGGGCTCTTTGTGGACCTGTTGATGCAGCAGCAGTGTTGGTTCTTAGTAAAAATACAACCACCAAAGAATATAGCGTGATAAAGTTAAAGAGTCTCAAAATCGATTATTTCAGGATCAATAAATAGAGGGATATATGAGAAATGAATTGTTAGTGATAATCGAAGATAGCGAAGCTGACTTCATAATATACGAACGCCTACTCTCAGAATCAGCAAATGATTTTTCTGGTATTATGAATATTAAAGAATACGAGGCAGCTAAAAATTATCTGTCCAAGAACATTCCAAAATGCTGTATTCTTGATTATCACTTGCCTGGCGGAACAGCCAAAGACCTCATAAAAAGTCTATATAAAAAATTAGTGCAACTACAATTTCCCATCATCGTCAGTACGGGCGTTGGGCATGAGAAGTTGGCAGTAGAGCTGATGCAGATGGGTGTTCAAGACTACTTGGTTAAGCAAGATCTTAGTGCGCCAGAGTTAAAAAGAGCGCTAAGGCATGCTATTAGCGCATTCGACATGCAACAAAAGTTACGTGTTTTGGCACACACGGATCAATTGACAGGGCTTTTGAACAGATCATTGTTTATGAACCGGTTAGAACATGGGGTAAAACAGTGCAAGCGATACGGTACCGAGCTATCGCTCATTTATTTAGACCTGGATCACTTTAAGTTGATTAACGACACATATGGCCATGATGTAGGGGATCTTGTTCTACAAAAGGTCTCAGAAAGACTGAAGGAGTGTGTGAGGGAAGTGGATAGCATCGCCCGTTTGGGAGGAGATGAGTTTGTTATAATGTTGCCGAACACCAAGTCTCACGATGGACATTTTGTCGTACAAAAAATACTGCAGAATATACCAAGGCCCATACAATTTGAGGGCAACACTCTGCAGGTATACCCATCATTAGGGCTAGCGAGCTTTCCAGGCACCGCAAAGGACAGTCGTGAACTGCTAAAACAAGCGGACGAAGCCTTGTACAAAGCTAAAAAGCAAGGTCGTTCTCAGTATGTGAAATTCAATCAACAGGAAAAGATGGCTTGGGAACGCAGAATTAACTTAATAGCTAAATTACCCAATGCGATTAAGAATAAGCAATTGCGATTTGCATATCAGCCGGTGTTTAGTGCTAAAGATGAGCAATGCGTCTTTGTAGAGGCCTTGGTACGCTGGCGTTACAATGATCAGGATGTTAACCCCATGGATATCATTCATTATGTGATTCAGGGGGATATGTTGTTAACCTTTCACGAATATTTATTTGACACGGCGTTAAAGCAGTTGAAAGCATGGCAGCAAGACAAACCTGACCTAAAGATGAGTATAAATATACCAGCAAATGTCATTCACAATCAAAAGATCATTCAGGCGCTATATCAAAAAATAGATCAATTAAATATTTGCCAAAAAAAGTTGATTCTTGAAATTACGGAAACAAATTTAATTCGCCAGCCCGAACTCACAAAGCAAGTATTAGAAAATCTAAAAGGCCGAGGTGTTCAAATTGCCATAGATGATTTCGGTACGGGTTATAGCTCCTTCGAGTATATAAGTGAATTGCCGTGTAGCAAACTAAAGATCGATAAAAAGTTTTTTTCAGACTGGGATAAGGATTTCAAGAATAAGGCCATAGCGAAAGCAACAGCCTTGCTAGGTCATGAATTGAATTTAATCGTGATCGCGGAAGGCATCGAATCAGAAAAGATGGCAAATGCCGCACGAGACATTGGTTGTGATTGTATACAAGGTTATTGGTATGCAAAACCGGCATTAGCAGAGTCATCCTGGTTTGATTTTTTAAACAAAGCAAGGCAAGCATCACTAGCCGCTCAAAACGAACAGTAGGTTGGAGACATTAATGTGAGCGATAGAATATCTGAATTTTTTAGTTCGAACTACATGCCTCATGGTATGTGTTATTTGTGGAAACCTGAACTCCTATGGTTAAACGTTGGGTCTGATGCGGCTATCGCCATATCCTATTTTACTATTCCAGTTGGCATTTACTATTTTATGAAGAAGCGAAAAGACCTAGAATTTAAATGGGTGTTTTTACTGTTTTCTTTATTTATAAGCTTTTGTGGTATAACCCACGTGATCGGTATTTATGTTGTTTGGAATGGCGCCTACGGCATACACGGTATATCTAAGTTTTTTACTGCCGTCGTTTCTGCTGCGACGGCTTTCTATTTGTTCCGGTCTATACCACTTGCATTGAAATTGCCGTCTCCACAGCAGCTTAGCAAAGCGCTTGAGTCTGCCCAACAGGAGCGGGGTCAAAGGGTTCAATCGGAGCTGGCCATTGAGCGGGATATCGCATTGCGAGAATCAACTGAGGGTGCACATGTAGGCATTGCTGTGGTTGATTCGCAGGGTATCATAAAAATTGCTAATAAAGCGTTAAATCATATGTTCAAATATGATTCGGGTGCGCTTGAAGGTATGAATATTAATGTCTTGTTACCAAAGCACTTGGTTGAAGAGCACGAGAAGTTGATTCATGCTTTTATTCAAAGCGATCACCTTGACGTTGATATGGCTGCCGGACGAAATTTGGAAGGCGTCGCCTATACCGGGGAAAAAATTCCAATTGAGGTTCGGTTGCATAAAGGTGTTGATAAAAGGCAACCTGTCATATATGCATCAATTTCTGATCTTACAGAGAGAAATAAAATTAGGCAGTTGTTGATCGAGAGTAACGAGCGATTTGCTCGAATAACGGAGAGCGCCGAAGAAGGCTTGTGGGAAATCAACTTCAATGAGGGTACGCTATGGCTTTCTACTAATGTATTTAACTTTCCTCAATCCCAACCCGAGGACGGTGAAGCCTACTTTGAGCGTTGGCTGGAAAACGTGGAAGAAGCATTTCGGCCTGAAGTTCGTGACTACTTCTATGGTAGGGAAGATGAAGAAAAATCTGAACCGCTTGTATTTCCTTTGCTTGCACAAGATGGGGTCCACCGGTGGCACGTGGCTCGCGCTGGTAATGTTTTTAAAAAAGGCGCTCGTCTCTACCGGTCTGGTACTTTACTAGATATTCATGAGCGACGGAATCTTGAGAACCTCTTGCGTAAAGAGGAAGCGCTTAACCAAAGTATCATTAGCCAGATGCCTATTGGGTTACACATGTATGCTATGAATGATGTGGGTGAATTAGTATTTCAACGGTACAATGATGCAGCGGAAAGTATACTCGGATTTGACCACAAACCACTCGTTGGTAAAACAATCATTGAAGCGTTTCCCGCATTAAAAGATACTGGTCTAGTGCAAAAGTGTTACGATGTCGCAGAAAAAGGCGTTTATTTTGAAAACGAAGATATTGTTTATAAAGATGCCAAAATAGAGGGTGTGTTTTCAGCAAATTATTTCCCAGCCTCTAACGGAACTTTGATTTCACTTTTTCAAGATGTTTCTGAAAGACGAAAGGCGGAGATTGCATTGAGAAAACAGGAGCGATTTATAAGTCGCGCGATGAACGCAACCTTCGCCGGTATTTACATTTACGATATAGAATCTGGCAATAATGAATTTATTAATGACGCGTATACGCGGATATTGGGTTATACAGAAGATGATTTGAAGCTAGTGCCAGCGAGTGAGTTTATTGAACTGTTTCACCCAGAAGATGTCGACTTGGTACAAGCGCATATGGCAAGTGTGTTGGGTTCAAAAAGTGAATCGGAGGTTTTTAAAGTTGAGTATCGATTCCGCCATAAGCAAGGACACTGGGTATGGTGTCTTTCACACGATACAGTGTTTGAATTTGGATCCAGTGGTACTGTCAGTAAATTTGTTGGCAGCTTTATTGATATTACGCAGCGTAAAAAAATGGAAATTGCACTGCGCGCGACTTTGAAGAAGCTTGAAGCAAGCAACGAGGAGCTAGAGCAATTTGCTTACATTGCATCACATGACTTAAAAGAGCCGTTACGTACATTAAGAACATTTACTGATTTTCTTATTAAAGATGTTGAAGCTGGTAATACTAAACGTGCCGAGGAAGATAGGCGGTTTATTGTGGGTGCCTGTGATCGTATGTCCAGTTTGATTGAGGACTTACTTGAGCTCTCCAAAGCAGGTTATTCAGAATATCATTTTGAAAACATTGATCTAAATGTGTTGCTTCAAGATGTTTTAAATGCATTGAAAACTAGGATTGAAGAATCCAATGCAACTATTGAAATTGAAGAATCCTTACCAACCATCGAGGTAGATAAGAGTAAGTTTAGCCAAGTGTTGCAGAATCTAATTCAAAATGCCTTAAAGTTTCACAAACCAAATCAGGCGCCTTGGGTAAAAATAAGCGCGCTCAAGGGGCCATCACAGGTTGAGATCACAGTAACGGATAACGGCATTGGCATTCCAGAGGGGTGTCAAAAAGCTATTTTTGAAATATTTAGGAAACTGCATGATAGTGCAGATTACGCTGGTACAGGTATTGGCTTGGCGATCGTTAACAAGATTATTGATCGACATAGTGGATACGTTACAGTTAAATCTAAAGAGGATGAAGGCACATCTTTTATCCTACATTTACCATTAAAAAGGAGTTGATCTGAAAATGCATAAGCGAAGAGCAAGTATTTTATTAGTAGAAGATCGACAAGAAGACCAAATTGTTATCCAAAGGGCATTCGAAGATGGAAGAATTGGCTGTGACCTGTCTATTGCGAATCATGGTCAACAAGCGCTTCAAATGCTTTTGAAGGAACCTCCTTATGAAGATGCCATGCCATGCCTTCCTGACCTCATCATGATGGACATTAATATGCCGGTTATGAACGGAAAAGACGCGTTAAGAGAAATAAGAAATGGTGACCGTATTAAACATATTCCAGTAATTATGCTGACCACTTCTAATCGGGATAAAGATGTAATGGAAAGTTACCAGTTAGGCGTCAACGCCTATTTGTCTAAGCCAGTGGAGCATGAAGCGTTTCTAAGAGTAATACGACAGATACAAATATTCTGGCTAGAGCTCGTCACGCTACCCACTAGAGAAGATTGAAGCAAATGAGTATTTGTCTTAAAGTGTTGTCTTTTGCTTGATTCAAAAGTATTTAGAGATTGCTATTGAATCATACTGCTTGGTTATATATCCAACAGAAAGAGTTGTTGACTTGCGCTCCTGCGCCATAGTTGGAATAGGCTAGCAGCCTTTTTGACCTAGGATCAACAATCATTTAGCTTGGCTGTTGATCTCAAACAGAGCCATGAATATTGGAGAAAAATATGACCCGCCTCAAGATGATTTCATTGATTACCCTTGTCCTTTTTATCTCCCGAAGCTGGGCAGGTGAAAGCGGAATGCTAGAACCCGAAGAGGGCTATGTCGGTTCTGTGTTGGGAATTGAGGTGCTGGATGTTTCTCAACCTAAAGAGGCCTTAGGGCAACGTATCACCCTTGGCATGGACGCACCGATTGAGGAAATATCTAACGTTCAGGTGCTAGACGAGCATAATAAACCGATTACACAGACGAAAAGGTTTGAGATATACAAAAACGCAGAGGGTAGCCCAGATGGTTTGATTCTTTACTTGGGCAAAAAAAGAAACAAGCCGTTCAAAATTAACTATGAAATGCAACCTGATTCTGAAAGCACCGGTGGTGGGGAATAGAATAGGTGTCTGTGATTTTAGTTAGAGATGGCTGTGCCATGAGGTCTTTTTAGTAACATGTAAAAGGGTTAAAAATCTATGAACCTTCTGATCACTGGTGGTACGGGATTGATTGGTGTGCCTTTAGTAGAGTATTTGCTAGGGCGGGGCGATGAGGTTACTTTGCTTATTCGTAACTTGTCAAAAGCTCAGTCTTTATTTCAAGATCGAGTCAATTATATTGAATCCTTAGCTAAATACATGGGCCATGTGGATGCTGTGATTAATTTGGCCGGAGAGCCGATTATAGATAAGCGATGGACCAAGCAACGTAAGCATGAGTTGAATGTTAGTAGGGTGGGTGTCACTGAAGAGATTATTCATTGGCTGACAGCTTGTGAGCAAAAGCCAGAAGTCTTAGTCAGTGGGTCTGCTATTGGCTATTACGGTAATTACCCAGAAGATATTGAGCTTGAAGAATCGGCCAGCCCTAGAACCTGCTTTGCTAGCGAGCTATGCCGTGAATGGGAAGCGAGTGCGAACAAAGCGACGGATCTTGGTGTCAGAGTTTGCACCGTGAGAACTGGCGTCGTGTTAGATCAACATGGTGGTGCCCTCAAGCGTATGTTGTTGCCCTTTCGTATGGGTTTAGGTGGCCCTATTGGTAAAGGTCAGCAGTGGTTTTCTTGGATTCATTTGAGTGATATGGTGAATTTGTTAGTTTATTTGATTGATAATAAAAAGATCAGTGGACCAGTTAATGCCGCTGCACCCTATCCGGTACAAAATATCGAGTTTGCCAAAGTATTCGGTCGCGTATTGAAACGACCTGCTTTTTTGCCGGTACCCGCCTTCATGTTTAAAATACTGCTCGGCGAGGCGTCAGAGTTATTATTAGAGGGTCAGAAAGTGGTGCCTAAGAAGATTCAAACGTTTGGCTTTCAGTTTCAATATCCCACTTTGCAGCAGGCATTAGGTGCTATTTTGAAACCTGAATAAGCCTTATTTTTATTAGTCTTTACTCTTCTTCCTCAAACTTGTCATTGATCAAGTTTATTACAGCATTCATGGCTTCTACTTCGTCTTTTCCTTCTGTGAGCACTTTAAGCTGTGTACCCTTGCTGGCGGCGAGCATGAGCACAGACATGATGCTTTTGGCGTTTACTACCTTGTTATCTTTGCTTATTTTAATTTGACTACGATATTTAGATGCAACTGCGACCAGCTTGGCAGCTGCCCTGGCGTGTAATCCAAGTTTGTTACAGATTTCTACGTTTGCTTCCATTCTGGTTTGCCTGTTAAGACAGTTCCCGGTGTCTTTTTTTCAAGTGTGGGTGGTTTTCAGATAATGTTTTCCAGAGCTTCTCCACCATGTAGACTGATCTGTGTTGCCCCCCTGTGCAGCCAATAGATATGGTCATATGGCTTCGGTTATTTTCCTCAAACTTTGGAATCCAATCTTTTAAAAAGGTAAAAAGCGATTGATACATACTTTTTACCATAGCTTGTTCGCCCAGAAAGTCGATAACGGCTTGGTCTTGTCCGGTGAGTGTTCTGAGTTCTGGAATCCAGTGAGGATTTGGCAAGCAGCGAATATCGTAGATAAAATCTGAATCTAGGGGGATGCCATGTTTGAAGCCGAACGACTGTAGAATGATATGTGTGGCGCTGTCGCTATTATCCTTTGAGACTGCATCTCGAATTTGATCTCTAAGATCGTGTATGGTTAGCTTCGAGGTGTCGATGACCAGATTTGCTACTTCGAGTATTGGCTCGAGTAGTTTTTTTTCTAGCTCTACAGCCTCAGATAATGAAAGCTCCTTACTTGACATGGGGTGTTTGCGCTTTGTCTCACTGAATCGTCTGATCAGTGTCGGCTCGTTTGCATCAAGGAAAATGATAGACAACTCTACACCGAGTGTTGAGATTTGACGTTTGGTGCTGCTGAAGCTGGCTAAATTACTAGAGCTAAGGTTTCTAGCATCAATCCCTACTGCGACTTTCGAGTAGCTTTGTGACGCTTGTTTGATTTCTTCTACTAAGGCAGGCAGCAAGGCAATGGGTAAATTATCTACGCAGTAGTAGCCTAGATCTTCCATTACATGTAATGCAGAGCTTTTTCCGGAGCCAGATCGGCCGCTTATAACGTACAGTTCCATGATATCCTAACAAGTTAACAATGAATTAGGTGAATAGGTGTCTTAAACAGGTGTGATCTGGTTAAGAGTTGCTCTATTCATCTGGTTTGTTAGCGCAATTAGTATCTTCGCATTTACCGTACAAATATAGACTATGATCTTCCAGTTTAAAGCCTAGCTCTTTAGCAACTTTCTCTTGCTGGGTCTCAATGATGCTATTGGTAAACTCAGTTACTAGACCGCAATCTAAACAGACCATATGGTCATGATGATCCCCTCTCGCTAGTTCGAAAACTGCATGGCCGGTTTCAAAGTTATGCCGTTCCACTAAGCCAGCGGTTTCAAATTGAGTGAGTACTCTATATACAGTCGCTAGGCCTACATCTTCACCAGCTTCAAGTAGTGCTTTATATACATCCTCTGCACTAACATGGTGTGGATCAGAGCTTTCAAGCACACGCAGTACTTTCAATCTCGGATGAGTAACTTTTAGCCCAGCTTTTTTTAGTTCAATGTTTTCTGATGACATAATCTTGTAAAAAATTTTACCTAAATAAAAAATTAAGGTTTATAGCATGCAAACTTAACTAATTTTTCTCTATAATGCAAAGTCAGCGTTGCAAGACCACTATGCATTAGATTTACAGATATGAAAAGCAAAAGTATCCAATAGGATCTTCCTGAGTTATGACAAAAAGCAATCAATCAACATGTTTAGGCTGTATTCAAATCCGCACTGATAGGTTAAGTGCAATATTTTATGCTGTATTGATATCTTTCTGTTTGAGTGGTTGTGGCAGCTTCTCTTTTCCTGGCGTGTTTAAAATAGACGTTGCGCAGGGAAATGTGGTGACTCAGGAAATGGTAGACTTACTCAAGCCGGGGTTGGAAAAGCAGCAGGTTTTGTACGTGATGGGGTCTCCTTTGGTGGAAGACTTATTCAATGCGAACCGCTGGGACTATATTTATTATTTTCGCCCTGGCGGCAAGGATGAAAAAAAATATCATGTTGCCTTATTTTTTGAAGGTGAAATATTGGCTTACGTTGAAGTAGGAGAAGCTGAAATTAAACAGTGGCATAACGAATAAAAAGCTATGAATACTGTTTATGGTAGGCACTTTCAGCGCTCACCCTAAATGTGGGCTTGGATACCAAAAATTGAGCATTACAGAGACTAGATGGCATTATGTTTGATAATTTAACAGAGCGATTCACGCACTCCATAAGATCCTTGGCTGGCCGAGGTGTATTGACAGAGCAGAATATTCAAGATGCTGTAAAAGAAGTTAGAATGGCATTAATTGAAGCCGACGTGGCACTGCCTGTTGTTGAGTCATTTATCGAAAAGGTAAAAGAGGATGCTATTGGCCGTGCGCTGCATAAAAGCCTAACAGCAGATAAGCTATTTCTAAAAATTGTACATGAAGCCCTAGTGGAAGCGATGGGAGAGACTAATGTTGAATTGAATCTCTCTGTGCAGCCGCCTGCCGTGATTCTATTCGCTGGTTTGCAGGGTGCTGGTAAGACTACCAGCGTTGCAAAGCTTGCCAAGTGGATAATGGCGAAAAAGAAAAAGAAGCAGATCATGCTAGTGAGTGTCGACGTTTATCGGCCAGCGGCAATGAAGCAATTGGAAACATTAGCGGACCCAGTAGGTGTTAAATATTTTTCACCTGAAGCGGAAGCGGATCCGGTGAAGATTGCTCAGGCAGCATTGGCTGAAGCTAAAAAACGTTATATTGATGTTGTGATCTTAGATACCGCTGGCCGACTTCATGTAGATGAAGCGATGATGAATGAGATTAAGGCCCTTCATGCCTGCGTTAAACCAGTGGAAACATTTTTTGTTGTAGATTCCATGACTGGGCAAGATGCTGCTAATACAGCGAAAGCTTTTAACGAAGCCTTACCCTTGTCAGGTGTGATTTTGACAAAGACTGATGGTGATGCGAGAGGTGGTGCAGCCTTATCGGTCAAGAAAATCACAGGTAAACCGATTAAATTTATGGGTGTGGGTGAGAAAGTAGATGCCCTTGAGCCTTTTTATCCTGATCGACTTGCTTCACGCATATTAGGTATGGGTGATGTCCTGTCTTTGGTTGAAGAGATTGAAGATAAGATTGACCATGGTAAGGCAAGAAAGCTAGAGAAGAAATTTAAGAAAGGTCAAGCTTTTAACTTTAATGATATGCTCGAGCAATTTAAGCAAATGAGCAATTTGGGTGGCATGGCAAAAATGCTTGAAAAGTTGCCGGGTATGTCTCAGATGTCTAAGATTGCTCAAAGTAGCGAGAGTCAAAAACAGTTTAAGAGAACAGAGGCAATTATACTCTCCATGACAAAGGAAGAGCGTGAAAACCCAGAGCTAATTAATGCCTCTCGTAAGTCGCGCGTTGCGAAAGGTTCAGGTACTGATATGGCTCAAGTGAATCAGTTGATGAAGCAGTTTAAGCAGATGCAAAAAATGATGAAAAAAATGGGTAAGAAAGGTGTCATGCAGAATATGATGAAGCAGGTTCAAATCTTAATGGGTGGCGGGATGCCGCCTCGTTAGTATCTGTTTAGTCCCCGCCGCTGTAAAGCATTATTCACTTTGTGCTGCTGCCTTTGCGGCAAAAAGCCTCTTTCCTATCTTTAGTTAGAGGCTCCCACTTAAAATCTCCCTTAAACGCTACTGAATATTCAGATGTCTGGTGTATTTGTTGCTATATTTGCTATTTAGATTAGGCGTTTTTAGTAAAGCTGATACGAGCTGAGTTGCCTTTTTTGGCTTATGATTGATATTCAGAGAGAGTTTAAAGTTGAGTGGTTCAGATCTGCTCGTACTGAGCGAGGATTATTTTGGTTTCCCAATTAGTAAAGCTTTATATCATGATGTGGAAACTCTCTTGGCTGGTTTCGAAACCGGATTAGAGGATAAAACGAATAAGCTGCTGTCTAATGTGATCTTATCTCTTCTGGATGAATCCATGGAGGTTTTCTTTATCAAGCCTTTAAGCTTAGTGGGCTCAGACCCAATGGGTGAAAAAATTGTCTTGGCCGGTGTCAATTCTGTGAAGAAAGTAATAGGTTTTTTGGTCAAGTCCCTAAGTGGTAGGTTAAGTGCGCAGGAATTAAAATCCCTTGTCTTGTATTTGAGCGAGATGTTTTATGTCGTGCAAGCTGAAGGTCAGGATCCATGTGCTTATTTGGCCACACCCATTCCTGTTTATATGAATGATGAATTTGAAGTTGCTATTCAACAGTTAGCGGAAAGTAAAAATAAGGAACATAAGGCTGAGTTGATACAAGCTTTTTCGGAAATTACACACTATTCCATTGCAATTTTTTTCAGGCGACCGATTGAGCTATTGAGTTTGAATATGGTGTTACGTAAAGCTGCTAAAGTAGCAATAGAAACCACAGAGACGGCTATTCATAAAATTATTAAGAAAGTGTTTGACTTAATGAATGTAGAACAAGCTTTAGTGGTGGCTAATTATATTAGTGAATTGCGCAAGCCTGCTTCGTCATTAAAAAGGCTACAGCCTGATGGTGAGGTCTAAGTATAATGTTATCTGTAAAGCTAAAGAATAGTTTGGCACTATAATGAAAATAAAATTTTTAATGAGTACAGATGTCATCACTGTCGATATGGATAGCCCACTCAGTAAGGTGAAGCGTATTTTCGAATTAAATGAGTTTCATCATCTTTTAGTGTTAGAAAAGAATAAACTAGTGGGGGTTGTTTCCGATAGAGACCTGCTCAAGTCGATTAGTCCCAATGTTGATTCAGATGCAGCTACTGATAAAGATTTAGCAACACTAAACAAAAGAGTGCATCAAATAATGAGTCGAAAGTTAGTATGCCTTGATGAAGAAAGCTCGATTAGAGATGCGATTAAATTGTTTAATGAAAACAAAATATCTTGCTTACCTATTATCAATGAGAAACACAAACCAGTAGGTATACTGTCTTGGCGAGATATCATGAAAGCGCTTGCTAAAGTAAGTGGTTGAAATAGAATGTCTAGGCTATGAAACCCATTTATGAATTTACAGACACGCAGATTAACGAATTGCATCAACTATATCAGGATCAATGGTGGGCTAAGTCTAGAACACTTGAAGAGACCAAATCTTGTATTGAAGGATCTCAGCTTTGTATCGGGTTGCTGGATGATGATGGAACACTGATAGGTTTTACGCGTGTTTTAACTGACTATATTTTTAAGGCCATGGTGTTTGATGTTATTGTATCGGATCATGCAAGAGGAGTGGGTTTGGGTAGTCGTTTGATATCCTTAGTTGAATCGCACCCAAAACTATCATCTGTTAAGCATTTTGAACTTTATTGCTTACCTGATATGTTTCCTTTTTATCATAAGCATGGTTTTACAGAAAAATTGGGTGATATTAAAATCATGCGAAAAGTGCGTTCATCATAAGTGTACGATTTTTTATTTCAATTACTTTTACTAACATAAAAAACGTTGTGCAGTTCATTGGTCAAGGCTTTAGGCTAAGCTTCAGCGCAGCTTTGAATTTTTTCTGCATAAAGGGCGTTGACGTACAAAGCAAAGCTTCAATTTAAAATCAACAGAAAAGCTACCACTATGATTGATTCACAGTATGCTAGGACACATTTAAGATATTTTAACGTTTGTTTTATGATGTTGCTTTCTATCATGGGTGGTACTTCGGTAGGCGCAGAACCAACCAGTGAACATTTGAAGAACATAACGCCAGAGAGTCTTCAACCATGGATACCTTGGGTGCTTGAAGGCCATGAAGCGGTGAGGTGCCCCATAGCACATAATAACGACCATCGCTTATGTGCGTGGCCTGGGCAGTTGGAGCTGTCTGTTAACAAGCAGGGTGCGACATTTACACAAAGCTGGGTGATCTATGCAAAAAGCTGGGTGGCATTGCCTGGTAATAAAAAGGTTTGGCCATTAAATGTTTCAGTGAATCAGGCAGCTGGTTTGGTGAGCGAGCGTAAAGGACTGCCCCACATACAGCTCACCCCTGGAGAATACCAGATTAAGGGAGAGTTTACCTGGCTTCAGCGGCCAAAGGGCTTGAGAGTGCCCAGTCACACCGGATTGATTAATCTGACGATTGATGGTGTTAACCGTCCAAACCCTATCAGGGGTTTGAAGGAGATGCTTTGGTTTGGAGATGCTGCTCGAAAAGATGCTGTTGGCCAATCAACAAAAGATATGGTTCAGTTAAAAGTGTTTCGCAAGCTATCTGATCAGTTTCCCATTAGGCTGGAAACGGTGTTGCAAATGAGTATTTCTGGTCGGGAGCGTGAGATTACAACTGGGCAGTGGTTGTTGTCAGGCTTTGAGCCCATTTCGGTAACAAGTCCGTTGCCTGTTCGTATCGACAACAATGGACAACTCACTATCCAGGCTAGGGCAGGGCGCTGGGAAGTTAACATGAGTGCGCGTGCGACTGGCCAGCCTGTATCTTTTCGAATTAATCCCACTGATGAGCTATGGCCTAAAGAAGAGATATGGAGTTTCGAGGCACAACACGCTTTACGCACGGTGCATTTATCTGGGGCCGAACGGATAGACCCTAAGCAGGTCTCTTTACCTGATCGGTGGCAGCATTTTCCTGCTTATTTAATTGCAAAGGAAAACGAGTTGAATCTCCATGTAGAGCACAGAGGGGATCCTTACCCAGCATCGAATCAGTTGTCAATCGAGCGGGAGCTTTGGCTTGATTTTTCAGGCAACGGGTACACGTTAGAAGATACGATTTCTGGCAACATGAAGCAGGGTTGGCGTTTGGTGATGAGCAAGCCCTATCAGCTGGGGCGTGCTGAGCTGAATGGTGAAGCACAGCTGGTCACTAGTTTGCCGCCAAGTGATCAAGACGGAATAGAGGTGCGTGAAGGAAATGTGCGCTTGCGTGCGATTAGTCGTATCGAAGGTGATGTTAGGCATTTTCCTGCCAGTGGCTGGGAGCAGCATTTTGAGCGTGCTTCGGCTCGATTGAATTTACCACCGGGTTGGTTTTTGCTAGCGGCCACTGGTGTTGATCGCGTACAAGGTGCTTGGGTGCAGCGCTGGAATCTATGGATGATTTTTCTGGTCTTGATTATTGCTGTCAGTGCACACAAGGTGTTAGGTTGGAAGTGGGGAGTGGTGGCAGGTTTGGCGCTATTGATGAGTTGCCACAGCTATCGAGCCCCTATTGCTATCTGGTTAAATTTACTCGCTATTATTGCATTATTACCTTTATTGCCTGATGGGCGTTTTAAAAAATTAATGCAGACCTATCGGCATGTTAGTTTTATCTTGTTGTTATTCATTTTAGTCCCCTATGCGAATCAACAGATAAAGTCAGCACTTTACCCGCAACTGGAAAAGTCCACCCAGCAGCGGTTTTCAAACCGGCAAGAAGTTGTTAATCCTCAGGCATTTTCTGACTACGAGGAAGCGGAAGTAGCGCTTGACAGTTTTACGCCAACGACCAGTTTAGGTTACAGCCGAGTGAAGAAAGCTCGCACATTTAAACAATATGACCATGCGGTTAAAGTTCAGACTGGTCCTGGATTACCGAATTGGCAATGGCGTACACATAGTTTGTATTGGAGTGGGCCGCTAAGTCAAAAGCAAACAATGAAACTTTGGCTCTTGAGTCCAAACATTAAGCGTCTTTGGCATTTGCTAGAGCTGTTGCTGGTGTTGATATTCGCTGGCGGATTATGGCTAAAAAGTTATTCATTTAGTGCAATTAAACAGAAGTTGGTGTTAGGGGGTAGCTCAAATTTGGTGTTGGGAGCGCTCATGGTTGGGCTGATTGCTGGTTTATCTACCACACCTGCGTATGCTGATTTTCCACCAAAATATCTGTTAGAGGATCTCGAACAACAGTTGACACAATCGCCAGAGTGCACGCCTCATTGTGTGACCTTCTCAATGGTAAGGGTTGGTGTTGATGAGCGTGAACTGGCAGTTGATTTATATGTAGATGCACTGGTTGATACGGTCTTACCTTTGCCTTTGGATGAGCAAAGTTGGCTGCCGTTATCGCTACATATCAACGGTGAGCCAACTGAGCTTGTTTATCGTAACAATGGACAGCTCTGGTTATTGTTACATTCTGGACGACACCAAGTGACTCTGAAAGGCGTTGTCAGCGAGTCTCAACAAATTCAATTACCTTTTCCTCTCAAGCCTCATAACATTCGAGTTGATGCTGATGGTTGGAACGTATCAGGTGTTTACAATGGTCAATTACGTGGCGATTCATTAGATTTATATCGAACCAAACAGACTGTCAAAGAAACTAGTGCCACAGACCAAGACTTTAAGGTTGATATAGAGCCTTTTGTTCGTATAGAGCGAAGGTTGCATATTGGGATAGATTGGTTTATCGAAACTGATGTTCATCGTATCGCACCGACTATGGGCTCCTTCTCTATGAAGGTTGACTTGCTTGATGGCGAGTCCATTACCAGTGATGAAGTAAAGCAAGAGGGCGATCAAGCTTTAATAAGCTTTGGCGTAAAGCAGTCTTCTATTAGTTGGCGGTCTATTCTACCGAGAACAAAGCAGATTCAGCTAGTTGCTGCGAATGATGGCTCATGGTATGAGGAGTGGTTGCTTAATACTGGAACCCAATGGCATGTCCGTTACGAAGGCCTTGCTCCTGTAAAGCAAACGCGTACATCAACGCAGTGGTCACCACGATGGCGCCCGTATCCGGGAGAAAGGCTTACAATAAATTTGGTTCGGCCTACGCCTATATCTGGACCAACTATCACAATACAAGAAGCGAGATTAACTTATAGGCCTGGCCATCGTACCAGTGAATCACGGTTGGAGTTAAGGTTGCTGAGCAGTCAAGGCGGAGACTTTGAATTTCAAATACCTGAGCAAGCAAACTTGCAAGAAATCATGATAGATGGGGTTGAGTTGCCGATTCAAAGCCGCAATCAACAGATTAAATTACCATTGGTGCCTGGAAATCAATCAGCGGTCGTGAGTTGGCGGACTGAAGAAAAGATGGGTCTAGTGACTACGACACCTCGGCTTGATTTGGGTATTCCAGTTGCTAATATGCATCTCTCTATGCAAGTTCCTAATAGTCGTTGGCCGCTGTGGGTGAGTGGTCCGACATTGGGGCCTGCAGTGTTATATTGGGGTGTGTTTTTATTGGTTTTTATGATCGCGATCGCTTTCAGCATCGTAAAAAGGTTGCCTATCAAGCGATATGAATGGGTGCTATTGGGAATTGGTATGAGCACCTCGACTATTCCAGCATCTTTTTTGGTTGTGGTCTGGTTTTTTGCAATGGCTAAGCGCATGGAAGCTAGCGAGCAAGCATTCCAATCATCTTATTTTAATGTTTCCCAAGTAGGCTTGGTATTACTGACAGGCGCAGCGGTTTGTGTGTTGATGACCACTATACCTGCAGGACTCTTGTGGCATCCTAATATGTATATTTCTGGTAATGGTTCTTCAGAATCTCTCTTGCAGTGGTACCAGGATCGAACACTTGGGTCTTTACCGCAAGGGACCCTTTTTTCTTTACCGCTATGGTCTTATAGACTCTTTATGTTGGTTTGGTCTTTATGGCTTGCATTTGCATTGATCAGGTGGATAAAGTGGGGTTGGCAGTGCTTTAGCCGTCATGGCGTGTGGTCTAAAGCATCAATCTTCAAGCGAGGTAAACGGGTTACAATAAAAGCTGAGCAACCAAGCAAAGAAGATTGATAAGCAAAGAAGATTGCACTTATTTTTTTTGAAGCATTTTATCAATTTCATTGCCTCGGTCTTCGATTAGCCCTTTCGCAGCCTGAGCATTTTGTATCAGCTGGCCAATTTGGTCTACCGGTACAGTCATAGGTGATAGGCCGCCAAGCTCTCCAAGTTTATCGAGGCCTAGGTCTTTGCCACCACCTTTCTGTTTGCCTGAAGCGGCTTTTGCTATACCTGCTGTAGAGTTTGCGCTTGTTCTACCTAGTGCCTTGTCAATTTTTGCAGTAGATAAACTTTGCATCACATTAGCGTTGGCGTCGACGACGATTTCTTGAACTTGGTAGGCGGCTGCGTGTGGGTCTGGGCCACCATTTTCAAATTGAGCATTAAGATTATTTACTTGACCTTGAACGTTGCTGCCGACATTGGGATCATTAGCTGATTGGTTAATTGCACTTAATGCAGCTTGAGTATTTTGGTCAGCTAATTGCTGTGCACTCGCAAGATTTGCGTCAATATTATTTGCTGGATTATTAGCATTCCCAAATACGGCTTGTTGCTTTCTGCGCTCTGCTTCCTCAGCCAGCTTCACTGACATAGGTGGACTATCGCTGAGTTGCCATTGACCATTTTCATCTTTCCACTTGTATATCTTCGTTTTTCCAGGGCCAAGCGCTTCAGTCCCGTTTTCTATACCCTCTTTTAGTTCAGGCAGGCTAGGCGTTAAGTCTGAAATGCTCATCAGCGGTTTCCCGTTAGGGCCTTTGAGAAATAAGGGGGCGGCTACCGCAAGCACTAAACTTAATAGCAAGAGTTTAATAAAAAGGTTCATAAATATGGCCCCAAACTTGGCGTTTTAAAAATAGACACTGTTAACCAACCGTAAAATGATGCTTATTTAGTATTATAGCGTTTTTTAGTATGTCTACAAACCTCGTTTTGATGACATAATATGTCGATTTATTCTGTTTTTGTTCTTCTTGTTGAACTTTTGTTAGGAAATGTTGATTTATTGAAATAGCCTCTTGTGATATTAAGAATTTTACTATAAGACCATGAGTCGCCTGGACTTGTGAGGTCGGCTCTCGTAGAATACATTGCCAATTTAGGCTGGTTATTTTAGCGCCTTAGTAAATTAGTTTTGTAAAAAATAATATTTAAAGCATTCAGCGATTTTGGGGAGCACGCATTTGTACACATCGTCAATTCTAGCTTTAGAAGATGGTAGTCTTTTCAAAGGCTATTCTATTGGTGCTTTAGGCGTTGGGGTTGGTGAGGTTGTATTTAATACATCGATGACAGGTTATCAAGAAATTGTCACTGACCCTTCTTACGCATCCCAAATCGTTGCTTTGACCTATCCACATATTGGTAATGTTGGTATTAACTCGGAAGATGAAGAATCTAGACGGTTATGGCTTAAAGGTTTAATAATCAGGGACTTGCCTGCTAAAGCAAGCAATTGGCGCGCTCAACAAGACCTTTCTAGCTATTTAAAACAACATAACGTTGTTGGTATTGCAGGCATTGACACGCGACACTTGACTCGAACGTTGCGTGATAAAGGTGCTATGAACGGGGTGATCATCAGCGGTGATCAAATCAGTAGCGAGGAATCAGCATTAATGCTGAGAGATCATCCCAGTTTGAAAGGGCAAGACCTAGCGAAAGTAGTCTCAACAAAATCACCCTATCTTTGGCAGGAGCCAACTTGGCATGGTTCTAATGACTCAGATATTAAGCCGTTCATTAAAAATAATAAAACAAAGAGAAACGAAAAAAATTATCACGTGGTTGTTTACGACTTTGGCGTAAAACATAATATTTTGCGTTTACTGGTGGATTTAGGTTGCTCTGTACGAGTGGTACCTGCACAAACGCCAGCAGAAGAGGTGTTAAAAGAGAAGCCTGATGGCGTATTTTTATCTAATGGCCCAGGTGATCCAGAGCCTTGTAATTATGCTATCAAGGCGGTCGAAACTTTTTTGAACAAGGGCATTCCTTTGTTTGGAATCTGTTTGGGCCATCAAATATTAGCACTTGCTAGCGGTGCTAAAACCATAAAAATGAAGTTTGGCCACCATGGAGCAAACCATCCAGTCCAATGCCTAGCGACCAAAAAGGTGCTAATTACGAGCCAAAACCATGGCTTTATGGTTGATGGTAATAGTATTCCATCCTGCTTGACGGTTACCCATAGGTCGCTTTTTGATCAAAGCATACAGGGTGTAGCTAGAAACGATAAGCCGGCATTTGGTTTTCAGGGGCATCCAGAGGCAAGCCCTGGTCCACAGGATGTCGTGCATTTGTTTGCGCAATTTAAAAAGATGATGGCTGATAGAATGCCGGTTGCTTAAGCAAGGCTTCATGGCGGACCCTTATCGGTCAATATATATACCCCTTTACCAGTTAAAGTGAATAAAAAATAGGAAGTTTATGGCAAAGCGAAATGATCTTAGTAAGATTTTAATCCTAGGAGCTGGGCCAATTGTTATTGGGCAAGCTTGTGAGTTTGATTACTCAGGTGCTCAGGCGTGTAAAGCTTTAAGGGAAGAAGGTTATCAAGTTGTGCTAGTG
>JAYPYM010000040.1:22455-23836 GCA_038135915.1 Gammaproteobacteria bacterium | reverse complement strand
TATCCCAAGTCCAGGATGCAGGGAGAGCGGCAGCTGAAATGATTGCTGAATCCCATAGGCTATCTGGGTACATGGGTTTTTACAGTAAAATGAAAGACCCAGCCACCAGAGTCATTGAAGGCACATCAACAAACGCAGATACCTGCAATACAGGAGGTAGTACCTGGGTTAGAATGATGGATCAACCTGTTTTTGGTTTAAATAACACTGATTCAGGCTATCAATGTTTAAGCGGTACTACCTACATAGACAGCGACGTATTAACTGTTCGGCACGCTTCAACTGTTGAAGCATATTACATTAGAAGTGCTTTGAATAGGGCTGTTATATTCAAAGGAGAAGATGAATCAAGTGTAGATATGCTAGGAGAAAAACCCTTTAACACCTTCGAAGCCATCGCTACTTCCTACTTCGTGGGTGAGAGCAGTCAAACATGTAACGGAGAAACTGTACCTTCCCTATTCAGAGTGTCTACAGACTCAAGTGGTCAACCAGTAGTACAGGAGCTGGTACCAGGCATTGAAAAACTCGAAGCTGAATACCTACTGAGCGACGGTAGTTATAAGTCTGCCAACCAAATCGCTTTAAACCAGTGGCAAGATGTGGAAGCAATTAAGTTTTGGGTAATTGCACGATCTCCCTGTGCAAATAGGAACATGACCAATGATCGAGTATATGATCTGCCAAGTGGGCCATATCCTGCCAGTCCAGACAATTATTTTAGACAAATGTACACAAGAAACATTAGTTTTAGGAATCTATCAAGTTAGTAGTAGATGAAGGTGAGCTTATGAAGATATCTAGATTCGCAACCCGTTTAAGTCGCCAACAAGGCACTGTCCTCATGATCACCACACTATTTATGTTAGGGGTCTGCGCACTCTTAACTGTAAACAGCAAGAACGGAACCAAAATGGATGTACAGATCGCGAATGCCAACCAAATAGACATAAAAGGCCAAAATTTAACGGAAGAAGCATTGATCGAAGGAGAACGAGAAGTAGACATCATGAATACCGAAAACATGCTAGACATTGCCGTGAATAAAAATTTCATAGACGGTAATGTTCTGGATCAAAGTTTGGATTGGACACAATGCGGTTTCATGTCTAAATCAGTCCCAAATGCATTGATTGCTATTCGTTTCATGGCGAGAGAAGTCATTGAAGGCGAGTCCCTAAACGAAATACCTGCAAAAGATGATGTATCCTACAAATCAAATTTCTTTCTGGTAGATGTGATTAAAACCCATGCGAAATTACCAATTGAAAACAAAGAAATTACTGAAGGAGAAAAAGTTTCCTACCTATGCAAACCCAAGTCTAAAAAAATTCAGCAAAAATTAGCGAATATTAAATCCACACCTCGCGGATCTTGGGAA
>JAYPYM010000040.1:18325-22445 GCA_038135915.1 Gammaproteobacteria bacterium | reverse complement strand
AAATGCAGACAATCTATTCTATTGATGCAAATGACACCTAGATTTGGATACAGTTTCTTTTGTTTAGTTTTAAACTAAGAGAAAAGATACTAAAGCATTATTTATGGAGAAAAGTAACCATGAAAAATAAACACGAGCATTTCTCAGGCTTTACCATTGTGGAAATGCTAGCAGTGATGGCAATGATCGGTGTATTAGCCATGCTAACCGTACCTGCTTATACGGAGTATGTTAAAGAATCAAGACGTATTGATGCGACAGCTACTTTAGTAGAATATGCCACCCAACAAGAATTATTTTTCTCTAGAAAAGATACCTATACCAATAGCGTAAATGGTGCTAAAGGGCTAAATCTCAGTTCAGAAACACCGGAAGGATATTACAGTATTACAGCAAATGCTTGCCCTGGCGGCGATATCGCTACCTGTTTCCAACTAACTGCTGTTGCTAGAAGTGGCGAAGCACAGATCAACGATAAAGACTGTCGAACTTTTACCATCGACAGCAGAGGCATCAAAACGGCGAGAAGTGCCGCGCTTGGCGATACTACCGATGAATGTTGGTAGCTGAAAGAGAGAAGAGAGTTTCATGTAATGAATTAGTTTGAATCGGGAGACCATTCGATGAAAACACTGAACACAAGTATTGCTATTTTTTTTATCACCCTAAGCACTTTCTCTCTAGCGGCCGATCGGTTTGATCCGCAATTAAGTCCAATCGGTAGTATTGCCCCCCTTGAAACCAGTGCTAAGCAGATTGACGCTTCCATAAAAATATATCGACCTTGGTTCGAAAACCTATCTTGGCAAGGGGACCTGATAGAATATTACATTAAAGATAATAAATATCTCGAAACCACGGTAAATCTTGATGGTATTACACCTCAAGCGATGAGTGGAGCAGATGATAATTGGTCTGCACTGTCAAATTTGTCTAAAAAAGGTAGCACTTGGTGGGACGCAGGAAGAAAAGTCATTTTTTTAAAAGGCAATGCACAAAAAGCTTTTCGATTCAATAATCTCACTGCAGCACAACAGGCGTCTTTATCCAATGACATGACCAACTATATTCGCGGAGATCAGTCGAAAGAGTTCAGCCAGGGTGGTAGCTACAGAGACAGACACTCAATTTTAGGCTCAATCATTAATAGCAACCCCTCTTATGTCATTCCACCTGCTGAGTGGATCGAAGATCAAGATTACGTAGATTTTATAAAAAAACATAAAGAGCGGGCATCCGAAATCGTTGTTGGTGCTAATGATGGAATGGTTCACATCTTTGATGCTAAAACAGGGGAAGAGAACTATGCATATGTGCCCTCCATGGTGATTGATAATTTGCATAAACTAACCCTAGTAGATTACGTACATCAGTATTATGTGGACGGTAAAATTATTGTTAAAGACGCTAAAGTCGGTTCAGATTATGCAACCGTTGCTGTGGGCGGACTAGGTGGCGGTGGCAAAGGCTTATGGGCCCTCGATGTGACTTACCCTACGCTTGCTAACGAAACCTATAATTCAGGTAAGAACAAGAAGGTTCTATGGGAACTGAAAGATGACGCCGACCTAGGCAACATCTACGGTAGACCAAACATCGTTCGATTAATGGAAAGCAATGGAACACCAAAAGACTATGTTGTAGTAGGGAACGGCTTCAATAGTGACAACGGTCATGCCATGCTTTACATCATTGATATTGCTAACGGTAAAGTAGAGAAAAAAATAACGGTGAGCAGTGGTACTAATGCTAACCCCAATGGGCTTTCCATGCCTGCACTGATAGACACAACGGGAGATGGTATTATTGATTACGGCTATGCCGGCACCATTAACGGCGAAGTCTACAAATTTTATTTCGGTGAAGGCGAAACCAACTGGATAAACTCTGGAAAAATATTCGTTACACATGAAGGTGATAAAACACCCATCACCACTGTACCGCAAGTGGCTAAGCACCCAGAAGATGGCTTCCTCGTTACTTTCGCTACTGGCCGCTTGTTCACTGAAGCTGATATTACCGATAAAACCACCCAATGGGTGTATGGCATTTGGGATAAGAATGAAACTGACGCAAACGACAAGCCTAAAGTCACACTGATTAACCATAACGACCTAAACGAGCAAAAAATCAGTAAAATCAAGGTAAGTGGCGAGGATTCCTATTCTTTGACCAATAAAAAAATTGATTGGACCAGCAAATTAGGCTGGCGCGTTGCTTTATGGGGCGGTGCACGTGTGATAACAGACCCAGGCCTACGCAACAAAAGAATGAAGTTTACCATCACTGAGCCAGAGAACATTAAAAACTGGGATGCTGAGATCAGCTACGATAATGGTGGTGGCGCTGAAGAAGCCGTGATCGATAAGAATGCTGACGGCGTTGTTAACAATGGTGATAAGTCAAGCGGTAAAATCCCAATGGTCTTTGGTCGCCCAGACGGCATACGCTCAGGGCCAAAGTTTCTGCGTTTAAATGGTGGTTTAGATGCAATCATCCATAATAACCTGAAATTAGCTGTATTTACCGAGGTAGAAGACCCTGAACCGGTTCCAACACCAGGACCAGGACCAGGACCAGAAATCTGTACCACCTGCGCATCGGGGCTAACGGGCGGACATTTTGATGCTGACAGTTATGATAGTGACTTCAAAAGCGGCAGTACTGAACATGAGCATGAGTACGACGACAAAAACTCAACCAACCATCTCAGTTTTACCAATGCTAAATCGATTAAAAGCTTCTCTCCCAGTTCTAGCGAAAAGTATATTATCGTTATGGCAAACGCTGATTTATCACCTGGCGGTATGTTGACGATTGGTAAAGAATCTTGGAACGCCCTGGATTATCAAACCACAATTCATGACAAACTACTAGACTGGGATGGCAAGAACACCAGTGACCTTAAAGATGACTATGGTAGACCACTGGTATTTTCGAGAGATGACATCGTTTGTTCAGGCTGTACACTGGGCGTGACCTTTGAAGTGAACGGCCTAGCCATGGGCGGCTTGATTCCATCTCAAACAGGCTGCGTGAAAGACTCAGATGATTGGGGTCATAGACACGGACGAAGAAGGGACGGCGCACTGCTCACCTATGTGGTTAAGCTAGAAAGTGGTAAAAACCCGCTTAAAGATTTAGAAGAGCAAGATCCGAAATATATCGTTGATAAAGCAGTCATCACCTTTAACGGTGAAGTCAAGCAGATCAATTTAGCAAAAAGCTTGAACGGCAAAGAAGACTTTGGCGGGCTCATCCCTAAGAAAAACTCTCCATACAGTACATCACTGTTCTGGCATTACAGTGGTTCTTGCTACGATGACTACAATAGCTGGAAACAGGACCGAGCTGATGCTGTCAATGGCCTCTATACCTGCACAGGCGGTGGCGGCAAGGGGGGCAAGAAAGGCGACACTGGCGACACTGGCGGTGATTGCACGAGCGGAACCACAGGCAATGCAGAGCTAGATGATTTACTCAAGCAGCTGCGACTCGCGGGTATTCTCGCTACAAACTATACAAATGCATTAACGAACGCTTGGGCTTTTTGTGCAGACGATAAGAACAAAAGCCATTCTCATTACAACAAAATATGTGTCGGCACTAACAGTATTGTTGCAAGGTTAGAAGCACTATTACCACCCGGTGGCGGTGTTGGTGGTACCGAGCCAGGCACTGGCGGCGGTGGCGGTGGCGGTGGAACCGAAACCAGTGAAGAGCTGAACTCTACACTCACGCCAATCACTAAGTCTAAAGTTGAAGTACTACCCTATGGTAGAAAGGCTTGGGTTAACAAATAATGGGGAACGCACATGATGAAAGCACTGACACAAACAGCACTGTTCCTGTTTATTTTTTGTCAACCCTTGTTGTGGGCAGCCGATCGGTTTGATCCGCAACTGAGCCCCATCGGTAGTATCGCCCAACTAGAAGGCAATTCGAAAAAGGTCGATGATGATTTAAAAATCTATCGTCCCTGGTTCGACAACCTAGTTTGGCAGGGAGACCTCATCGAATATTACATCAAGGACGAAACCTATCTGACTACCACTGTCAACCTAGATGATCCATTCCATGATACGACTAATAGCGACCACTGGTCTGCGCTCTACAATTT
>JAYPYM010000040.1:8292-18315 GCA_038135915.1 Gammaproteobacteria bacterium | reverse complement strand
GGGATAGAGCATCCATTTTTGGCGCCATTATTCACAGCAACCCGACCTATATAGGCACGCCCTCAGAATGGATTGAAGACAAGGACTATTTAGCATTCGTAAAAGCCAATAACGCACGCAAACCAGAAATTATTGTTGGTGCCAACGACGGCATGGTTCACGTGTTCGACGCTGAAACCGGTGAAGAAAACTATGCTTATATACCCTCCATGTTGATAGATGAACTCTCCAATATCGCTAAGCCTGACTACACCCACCATTACTCTGCCGATGGTAAAATCACCGTAAAGGATACAAAACTAGCTAAGGACTATGCCACAGTGGCTGTTGGCGGTTTAGGTGCTGGTGCAAAAGGGCTATGGGCCTTAGATGTCACTTACCCTGGCATTGCCAGTGAATACAGTAACACTGCAAAAAATAAGAAAGTGATATGGGAATTCAAAGCCGATCACGATTCGGATATCGGCCATATATATGGAAAACCCAGCATTGTTCGTTTAATGGGAAATGACGGTAAAACAGCCGAAGATTACGTTATTGTTGGGAATGGTTTTAACAGCGACAGTGGTAAGGCAGCGCTTTTTATTATAGATATACAAACAGGCAAGGTGAAGAAGAAAATCACTGTGGGCAGCGGCACTCCGCTCAGCCCAAACGGGCTTTCCATGCCTGCACTGATAGACACAACGGGAGACGGCATCGTTGATTACGCATATGCAGGCACCATAGATGGGGAAATGTACAAGTTTCACTTTGGGTCTGGAAAAGCAAATTGGGACGCTTCAGGTAAGCTATTCACTACTGCAGAAGGCGCAAAAACCCCTATTACCACCACACCACAAGTGGCTCGCCACCCTGAAGGAAGTGGATTTCTCGTCACCTTTGCTACTGGTCGCCTCTTCACAGCAGCAGATCTTGACGATGAAACAAAACAGCAGGTTTATGGTATCTGGGATAAAAATGAGACACTCGATGGCGTACCCAATGTGTCTGAAATTGGTCACGTATCACTAACAGAACAACTCATTAGTAATGAATTCACAGTGGGCGATGATTCATTCTATTCTGTCACCAATCACCCTATCGACTGGACAAAAAGCGACGGTTGGCAAGTACAACTATGGCCCGGAACGAGAGTGATCACTAACCCAGGCCTACGCAATGAAAGAATCAAATTTACCATTACTCACCCAAAAACGACTCAAAACTGGGATGCTGAATTGGATTACGAAAACGGAGGCAGTACCCCTGAGGCGATTGTCGACACAAATGAAGATGGCGCTATTGACGACAAAGATACGAGTGGCAAGGCTATCCCGATGATTTTTGCTAGGCCGAATGGGATACGCTCTGGACCTAAGTTTCTTCGCCTAGCGATAGACCATGACGCGATCATTCACAATACCCTGAGGCTTGCTTCAGTCGGTCCTGGACCTGTCGCCGCGCCTCCTGGACCACCACCAGTAGTACCACCGGAAGAGGAAATATGCCTGGATTGCCCCCTCGGATTAACAGGCGGACACTTTGATGTCGATACATTTGATGCAGACTTTGACCAAAGTGAAACAAGCCATACGCACGAATACGACGACAAATACAATACCAATTTCTTTGATTTTCTGGATGCGACCCGAAGCGCAGATACCTTCTCGCCACTACCGGGAGAAGAGTACATGATCGTTATGGCGAATGCCGACCTCTCTCCGGGCGCTAGAATTCATATCGGACAATATAGCTGGAATGCTGCGGTATACCAGACCATGATTCATGAGAAATTGTTGGACTGGAAAGGCGACCCAATCAAACTGACAGACGACAACAGCATACCACTCGTCTTTTCCGCAGCAGATCTTACCTGTGCCGATTGTAGACTGGGCATCAGTTTCCCCACCAATGCACTGAGCAGTGGTGGTATCAGCTCTTCAAGCCCCGATTGTGTGAAGAGCGATAAAGACTGGGAGCGTGATGAAACCAAAATGATAGATGGCAAAGAAGAAAAGCTGGGTAAAAAGCGTTACCGAGATGGGTCACTGCTCACCTTTGTTATTCAACTCACTGACAAAGAGAACCCATTAGACGAAAAATATCTTAAGGAACAAAAACCGGAGGATTTGTTAAAAGAACTCACTGTATTATCGAAAGGTGAAATCATAGAAGTTGAGTTAGAAAAAGAGATAGATGACAAAGATTATGAATTTGGCGGCCTAGTCCCGAGCGATAAGGCGCCCTATGGTATGTCTCCCTATAGCGCAGCACTTTATTGGCATTTCGGTGCCTGCTATAAAGATTACGAAGATTGGCTGCTTGACCGAGCCGACGCAGCAAGTGGTGCCTTTAATTGCACAGCTGGTGGCGGCAAGGGAGGCAAAAAAGGCGGCAAAGGTGGCGGCTCTGATATTTGTACCGTTGGCACCACCGGTAATACCGAAGTAGACGAGATCATTAGAGAATTACAGAGTTTAGGCATACTCGCGACAGATTTTGTCAGCGCTGTGAATAACACTCGAGTATTTTGCAAGGTCAAAGATCATAAGGATATAATAGACGCCGCCAGGTATGAAGCCATCTGCAAAAAAGATGAGGACGACAACCCGAGCTTACTCAAACGGCTTGAAAACATACTTAAGGATGTGCTCAAAGACAAGATTGATCTAGGTACTGGCGGTGGCGGTGATACCGGTGGTGATCCTGAACCACCCGATATCACCCTTGATTCAACATTGACGCCCATTACCAAATCTAAAGTGAAACCCTTGCCTCATGGTCGCAAGGCATGGGTCACCAAGGAGTAAGATGATAGGTCGGTCCCTGACCAAATTGGTCAGGGACTACATATTTACTTTGACTCTGAACCGATACGCTTCATAGGTCATGACCACAGCGTCTTCTTCTATTTCGTCCAAGGTTAAACCTCGCTGAATTTGATCACCTTGGCGATACCGCGCATCATTAATGATCACAGAACGGCGAGCAGGCTCATCACTATAAATATGAGAAACAAATATAAACTCGGGTAACGAGTTTTTCACATCGTAAGGTAAACTTGAGTAGGGAGTGACTTGGGTTTGTTTGGGTGCTATGGTTTGCGTTGGTTCAGATCGGAAAGCACTATCATCATAATCCCCAGGCTGAATGACTTGATAGCCTTGATCTTCCCAAGCACCAGCACCACTGCTAGCACTCGAAGGGGTTTTCGTTTCATCGCTAGCTGCTTTTTTATCGCCAGTCGCCGTTACTTGCACTGACCACTTAGCAACTGGCTGGGTGTTAGTATTTTGTGGCGGTTTTGGGCTGACAGGTTTAACTGGCTCTAATTCAGGAGACAATGGTAGATCATTTATCATCGGCTCGGTCACGCTGGTACTTGAAGCACTCTGTGTCATTTCAGTTGCTGAAGGCCCTTTCGTCGAATCTGATTCAATTAAATAAGTTTTAAGAAGCCAAACAGTTACGGCAATCAGGTTAACCGCCAAAATAATGACCAAGAGTATCAAGGTCCAATTTCTGCTGGTGGTTTCAGTTCTAGGTTGTTCCCAATAATCAAGATCCGGAACAGAGAGGGACTCGCGTTCTCTGTGAGATTTTTTTAATGCTTCAAGTATAAATGACACTGGCGAGTAACCCCCTACTCATTCTATGATGCTCCGGCATCCACTATCCCAGTTAAAAGCGTCGGCGCATCAGGGTCTAACAGTGTATTCATCTGCATAATGGTCTGCTCACCTGCTAACCCATCTACCGTTAACCCATAAGATTGCTGAAAGGCTTTAACCGCACGCATCAATACTTCATCAAACACTTCTTTATTTTGTGGCAACTCAGCACTGAATAGTTTTTTATCTTCTAACAGTGCAAGCCTTTGATGCAGCCAAAGCACTGCCTGCTTTTCACTACCCGGCTTGATTAAGCCTTGGTATAAGGGCGGTTCACGCCAAACTAGGTGATACTCACCAGACCACCGCTGCTCTAAAAAGGAAATATCCCACCTCATCTCTCCTGCAGCCGAATCTAAAATAACATGAGATTCATCTATACCCACTAACAGTACATAAGCGTTACTAGGACTATTGGGCGCGCCTATTTGTAACAGTGCCGGCCTATTAAACGCCTGTATCGAGCTTAAATCGCCGACTTTTTTTAAGCATGACAAGTTAAATGGAATGATCAGAGAACATAAAGTTTCCAAACTAACGACTCTATCTATTCCAGTAATGGTGTCTAGTGAACTGCCCCAATATGATAACAAGCGAATAAAACCTTGCCGGGATGTTTCTAGCGCACTCAATGAATTTATAGTGGCAGGCTCCTGGGGATGAGCATCGGTGTTCAACCATGCTGGATTGAATGGGACCTTTACCGAGACCAAAGAAGGTATTTTAGGTTGTGTTAAATCTGCTAATGGATGGCTCGGCATAGCTTGGGTTAATAGCACAGCATCTGATGTCTCGGCTTGGTTATTTGGTGCTATGACCGCTTCCTGTCCTTCGAGCGACTCCAAACCCTTGTAGCGTTCCTTAAGCTCTGCTTCCAATTCCGGGCTAACTCGCACCTCATCTATTGGGTTGAGTACGTACCTAAGCGTAGCTAATGGCGATTCCCCTACCCATTCCCATACCAATGTGTATACAATTAAAATCATAGCCACCAGACCCAGTGTTTGATGGCTTTTTTTTAACCGCGAAACGAAAGAAAACAACTTAGAGAATTTTTTCTTTTTTTTCGGCTTTTTGGATCCAAACACTTCACCCGCCGCATGCATCACCACATCTGCAGTAATACGATCGAGCTCATTTACATAGCCACCCAGTAGCGCACGATCGCAGAGCACATTAACAAGCCTGGGTATGCCGCCTGTTAGGCGATAAATTTGTGTCACCGCTTTTTTGGTGAACGGGTTTCGTCTCGCTCCAGCAATACGCAACCGATGTTTGACATACGCGGGAACCTCTTCAGGCGCCAAATGAGACAAATGGAATCTAGCGGTAATCCGTTGATTCAGTTGTCGTAGTGACTCTCTCTCAAATACATCCTTCAATTCTGGCTGACCAATTAATATGATCTGCAAGAGTTTTGTTTCAGCAGTTTCTAAGTTGGTCAGCAGACGGACTTGTTCTAGCACATCATCCGACAGGTTTTGCGCCTCATCAATGACTAAAAAAGTTCGTTTTCCATGAGCATAGGTCTCAAGCAGCCGTCGCTGTATGACATCTATATAGTTCTTGGTTGTAAATTTAGTTTGAACGTACCTGATATCGAGCTCATCGCAAATGGAAGCCAATAATTCCTGCGCACTCATTTTTGGGTGTAAGATATAAGCAACTTCGGTGTCTTCAGGTATTTTTTCTAAGAAGCACCGAGTAACCGTCGTCTTACCGGTGCCTACCTCACCAGTCAGCAAGACAAATCCACCTCTCGTTTCCAAAGAATATAGCAAGTGTGCTAATGCCTCCTGATGCTGAACACCCATAAATAGGTATCTCGGGTTAGGGGCAATTGAAAAAGGTGCTTCTTTAAATCCGTAAAAGGCGTTATACATATATAGCTTAGAAGTTGTTCTAACTGATTGAGTATCAAAGGTATAGTTTAGCTTAACGGCCTAAAGGAAGCCATCAAAGGAAAATGGATAGCTACTCTAGGCAAACGACCAACAACATTTAATACTATTATGATATTTTTTAACTGGAAAAGATGATAATATTTTGGGCTAACATTAAATAAAACAAACAATTGATCAAGAATATATGATGTATAAACTAAACAGCCTTCCAACAAAAAAAAAGCCTATGGGTTTTACCTTGCCCGAGTTGATCCTAGTATTGGTCATCATCGCGCTAATCAGCGTCTTCGCGGTACCCTCTTACACAGATTATGTTAGGAAAAGTTATCGATCCGAAGCTCAAACCCTCATAACTGAAATAGCTATGTCCTTGGACACATTGCTCGACACCAATGGGCGCTTATATGTTGATAAAAGCGACCCCTATTTTAATTTACAAACTGATCTAGGCTATCGCTGTATACCTGAAAATAAAGACGACTGCGGCTCAGGAAAAGCGAGGTTTGAAATCATCATTGACTACCCGACAGAGGAAACCTACACAATTAGCTTGGTAGCAAGAAATGGACAGGTTAAAGACCCATGCTCGAAAGCTGGCATCACGTTAAATTCATTTAACGAAAGAACACCTACAACTGCTGGTAATGAGGACTGCTGGAAAAAATAAGCCAGTTAATTTGCCCCCAATCAAGGGGGCTAAAAAAGGACTTACTGGTTCGGGAAATTCAAAGCTTCGCTTAGCGCCTGTTCCGCTTCTTCTGCAGTGACAGTAGGCAAAACTTCTTCTGCTGTACGTTGCTGGCGACGATTCTCATGATAGGCAAATCCTGTACCCGCAGGTATCAATCGACCGACTACCACATTTTCCTTCAAACCACGCAACTCATCTCGCTTACCTGTGACGGCAGCCTCTGTCAGCACACGAGTTGTCTCTTGGAAAGAAGCAGCTGATATAAAGGATTCAGTGGCCAGAGATGCTTTGGTAATACCAAGGAGTAAGCGTTCACACTTCGCCGGCATTTTATCCTCAGCCTCGAGGATTTCATTGTCCTCTAAGAACTTAGAGTACTCTACCTGCTCACCTTTAATGGAGACCGAATCACCCGTATCAGAAATTTCGACCTTTCGTAGCATCTGTCGCACGATGACTTCAATATGCTTATCATTAATTTTTACACCTTGTAATCGATAAACGTCTTGAACTTCATTCACGATATAGTTTGCAACCGCACTCACGCCTTTAAGTCGTAATATATCATGAGGGTTAGAGGCTCCATCAGAAATGACCTCCCCTTTCTCTACTTGCTCACCCTCAAATACATTCAGGTTCCTCCACTTAGGAATTAACTCTTCGTAAGCGTCACTTCCATCGTTAGGCGTGATGACCAAGCGTCGCTTGCCTTTTGTTTCTTTACCGAAAGAAATGGTACCTGTGATTTCAGCCAAAATCGCGCTTTCTTTTGGTTTACGCGCTTCAAACAAATCTGCGACACGAGGTAAACCACCCGTGATATCTCTTGTCTTAGAGCTTTCCTGGGGAATACGCGCTATGGTGTCACCAATACCCACCTTACTGCCATTCTCTAAGCTAGTAATGGCTTGAGCAGGCAGGAAGTACTGCATAGGTGTATCTGAATCGCCGACAGTCAGTGGTTTGCCTGCCTCATCCAACAGCCGAATGACTGGCCTTAGGTCTTTTCCAGAAGCTGGCCGATCTTTGACATCTATGATTTCTGTACTGCTGAGTCCTGTCAGCTCATCCGTCTGAGTCTTAACAGTAATGCCCGTTTCAAAATCACCGATTTGCACAAAACCACTCACTTCCGTAATGATTGGATGCATATGCGGATCCCATGTTGCGATCACTTGACCGGCTGTCACTTCGTCGCCCTTGTTGACGCTGATCAAAGTACCATATGGAATTTTATAACGCTCACGCTCACGGCCACGCTGGTCAGCTATTGCAAGTTCCCCTGACCTAGAAACAGAAACCAACTTTCCTGACTCTTGTGTAACGTACTTCACATTGTGGAATCTAACAACACCATCTGACTTAACTTGTACATTACTCACGGCGGAAGCCCTAGATGCAGCACCACCAATGTGGAAAGTACGCATGGTTAACTGTGTTCCAGGTTCACCAATGGATTGGGCAGCAATAACGCCGACAGCCTCACCAATATTAACTAAATGACCTCTAGCAAGGTCACGACCATAGCAGAGCCTACAAACACCGTAACGTGTCTTACAGGTAATGGGTGACCGGCATATGACTTCGTCAACACCGGCATTTTCTAACTTTTCAACCCATTGTTCATTAATCAAGGTACCCGCTGGCGCTATTACCTCATCCTCGGTACCTGGTTTCATGAGGTCAACTGCTACCACCCTACCTAATACTCGCTCGCCTAGTGGCTCAACTACTTCACCTCCATCCACTAGCGGTGTCATACGAAGACCTTCAGAAGTCCCACAGTCATACTCGTTCACCACTAGATCCTGTGCGACGTCAACTAGTCGTCGCGTTAGATATCCTGAGTTAGCTGTCTTCAAGGCTGTATCGGCCAATCCTTTTCGAGCACCATGTGTGGATATAAAGTACTGCATCACCGTTAGCCCTTCCCTAAAGTTAGCAGTAATCGGTGTCTCAATAATAGAGCCATCTGGCTTAGCCATAAGGCCACGCATACCTGCTAACTGCCTAATCTGAGCTGCTGAACCCCTTGCACCAGAGTCGGCCATCATGTAGATGGAATTAAAGGATCCCTGATCGACTTGCTGCCCTTTTCGATCGATCACTTGCTCAACTTTCAAATTATCCATCATCGCTTTTGCAATCTGATCATTTGTCCTAGACCAAATATCAACGACTTTATTGTATCGTTCGCCTTGGGTCACCAAACCAGAAGCAAATTGAGCTTCTATTTCCTTAACTTCTTCTTCTGCAGCAGAAATAATTTCTGACTTACTTTGAGGGATGACCATATCTTCGATACCGATCGAAGATCCAGATAGGGTGGCTTGCCTGAAGCCTAAGTACATTAACTTATCTGCGAAAATGACTGTGGCTTTTAACCCTAGGCGCCGATAGCAAGCATTAATCAAATTAGATAGGATTTTTTTGGTCATCGGCTGGTTAACCAGCTTAAAGGGCAGCCCCTGAGGCACGATCTCCCACAACAGTAATCTTCCAGGGGTTGTCTCAACAATAGCCCGGTCTAGCGGCGTGCCATCTTCTTCATTTACGTCAGTAACACGCACCTTTATTCTTGCGTGTACGTCCACTAACCCAAGTACAAGTGCTCTCTGAGCTTCTTCTGGGTCCGCAAAAATAATACCCTCGCCCTTAGCATTAATTTTGTCTCGAGTAATATAGTAGAGCCCTAAAACAACATCTTGAGTAGGTACGATGATTGGCTCACCATTAGCCGGAGACAATATGTTATTGGTCGACATCATCAGTGCCCTAGCCTCTAGCTGGGCTTCTAGGGTCAAAGGCACGTGCACAGCCATTTGGTCACCGTCAAAATCCGCATTGAAGGCTGCACAAACCAAGGGGTGTAGCTGAATGGCTTTACCCTCAATGAGTACAGGCTCAAATGCCTGGATGCCTAAGCGGTGAAGTGTGGGCGCACGGTTTAGCATCACAGGATGCTCACGAATCACCTCAGCGAGGATATCCCAAACTTCAGTCGTTTCACGCTCCACCATTTTCTTAGCAGCTTTAATCGTAGTTGCTAGGCCTCTATGCTCCAGCTTGCTAAAAATGAAGGGTTTGAAAAGCTCAAGCGCCATTTTCTTAGGCAGACCACACTCGTGTAGCTTTAAAGTAGGCCCTACCACAATGACCGAACGGCCTGAATAGTCTACCCTTTTTCCTAACAAGTTCTGTCTAAAGCGACCTTGTTTACCCTTGATCATGTCTGCAAGCGACTTCAGAGGTCGTTTGTTGGATCCAGTAATTGCTCGACCTCTTCGACCATTATCCAAGAGCGCATCTACAGCTTCTTGAAGCATTCTCTTTTCATTTCTAACGATAATGTCAGGCGCATTAAGGTCCAATAATCGCTTCAATCGATTATTACGGTTAATAACTCGACGATATAAATCATTCAAGTCAGAAGTTGCAAACCGACCACCATCAAGCGGTACCAAAGGTCGTAAATCGGGAGGCAAAACCGGAAGCACTGTCAAGATCATCCACTCAGGCTTGTTACCAGACTGATGAAATGCCTCCATTAGTTTTAAACGTTTTGATAATTTCTTAATTTTTGTTTCAGAATTAGTCGCTGGAATCTCTTCTCGTATCCGATTAATTTCCTCATCTAAATCCATGTCTTTAAGGAGAGCCTGGACAGCTTCTGCACCCATCCTTGCATCAAAATCGTCTCCAAACTCTTCTAAGGCCTCATAATATTGCTCGTCATTGAGTAATTGGCCCTTCTCAAGCGTCGTCATCCCTGGGT
>JAYPYM010000040.1:2316-8282 GCA_038135915.1 Gammaproteobacteria bacterium | reverse complement strand
TCCCTGGGTCGATCACAACAAAGCTTTCGAAGTAAAGTACCCGCTCAATATCTCTAAGGGTAACGTCTAGTAAAAGCCCGATTCTGGAAGGCAAGGATTTCAAAAACCAGATATGAGCAACTGGTGTTGCCAGCTCAATATGCCCCATTCGGTCTCGTCTTACTTTCGATAAAGCAACCTCTACGCCACACTTTTCACAAATCACTCCTCGGTGCTTAAGGCGCTTATATTTACCACATAGACACTCGTAATCTTTGATAGGACCAAATATTTTTGCACAAAATAAACCATCGCGCTCTGGCTTAAAAGTCCTGTAATTAATGGTTTCAGGCTTTTTAACCTCACCAAAAGACCAGGAACGTATCATATCCGATGCGGCCAGCCCAATACGAATAAAATCAAAATCGTCTACATTACCTTGAGCTTTAATTAGATTGAGTAGATCTTTCACAGGTATTCTCCAGAAAAAAAGCGTTTAACTGCTGATTTTTAAATAAATGTATGCTTACCAGCCCTTAAAAGAGCCCCTAGGTCAAATTGTCCTAGGAATTCTCATTCTCGAGCTCAATATCGATAGCTAACGATCTGATCTCCTTAACCAAAACATTGAAGGATTCGGGCATGCCAGGTTCCATGCGATGATCACCATCCACAATGTTCTTGTATATACGCGTTCTACCAGTGACATCATCTGATTTCACGGTCAACATTTCCTGGAGTGTATGGGCAGCCCCATAGGCTTCTAGTGCCCAAACTTCCATCTCCCCAAACCGTTGGCCTCCAAACTGCGCTTTACCGCCCAATGGTTGCTGAGTAACTAAACTGTATGACCCTGTTGACCTTGCATGCATCTTGTCATCCACCAAGTGATTAAGCTTTAACATGTACATGTATCCGACAGTCACTGGGCAATCAAACCTATCTCCAGTTCGACCATCGTACAGATATAGCTGGCCGGACTCTGGAAGGTCTGCTAAGCGAAGCATTTCTCTGATGTTCTTTTCTGCAGCACCATCAAAGACAGGTGTTGCCATTGGCACACCTTTTTTAAGATTGTTAGCTAGTATAGTGACCTCTTGATCACTGAACTGTGAAATATCCACTTGTTGAATAATGCCTTCACCACTATATATTTTACCCAAGAGTTCGCGAATTTCTTGGACGTCTTTTTGTTGCTGTAACAAGCCATTAATCTTATTTCCTAAGCCTTTTGCAGCAAAGCCTAAGTGGGTCTCTAAAATCTGCCCCACATTCATCCGTGAAGGTACACCTAGCGGGTTGAGCACTACATCCACTGGTTCACCGGTTTCATCATAAGGCATATCTTCAACCGGCATAATAACTGATATAACACCCTTGTTACCATGTCTACCTGCCATTTTATCTCCAGGCTGGATGCGCCGCTTAATTGCCAAGTACACTTTGACAATCTTTAACACGCCATGCGTGAGCTCATCGCCACCAGAGATTTTTTGTTTTTTATCTTCAAAGCGCTCTTCTTGCTCTTCTTTATGGGACTTCAGGAAAGCTTGAGCTTTGCTAAGCTGCTCCGTAACGCCTTCATCATTAACGTTGATATCAAACCATTTTTCCTTAGGTAGTTGATCAAGGAATTCATCAGTTATCGTGTCACCTTTCTTCAAACCAGCACCACCTAGCACTGTTCGGCCTGATAAGGTCGATCTAAGCCTTGTAAAGGTAGCTTCTTCAATGATTCTCAGCTCATCTTTTAAGTCCTTACGGAACTTATCAAGCTGCTCTCGCTCAATAGACACTGCTCGCTGGTCTTTCTGGATGCCATCTCGTGTAAAGACTTGGACATCAATAACAGTGCCTTGTACACCAGAAGAAACCCTAAGCGATGTATCTTTTACGTCAGAAGCCTTTTCCCCAAATATCGCTCTTAGCAGCTTTTCTTCAGGTGTTAGCTGAGTTTCCCCTTTAGGCGTGACCTTTCCAACAAGTATATCGCCTGGGTTCACTTCCGCTCCGACATAGACAATGCCCGATTCATCGAGCTTTGATAAAGCGGCCTCTCCAACATTAGGGATATCAGCCGTGATTTCCTCGGTACCTAATTTGGTATCCCTGGCGGTACAAGTTAGTTCTTGAATATGGATCGTAGTAAAACGGTCTTCCTGCGCTACACGCTCTGAGATAAGAATAGAATCTTCAAAGTTATACCCATTCCATGGCATAAAAGCTACTCGCATATTTTGCCCAAGGGCAAGCTCACCCATGTCAATGGATGGCCCGTCTGCCAGGATATCTCCCTTGTGTATTTGATCGCCCACCTTCACAAGCGGTATCTGGTTAATACAAGTGTTTTGGTTTGATCTGGTATATTTAGTCAAGTTATAAATGTCTACACCCGCGTCACCAGAAGGGGTTTCCTCATCAAATACTTTAACTACAATCCTAGAGGCATCTACACGATCAATATACCCCCCCCTATTAGCAACTACACATACACCTGAGTCCCTAGCAACATTTCGCTCAATACCTGTGCCCACCAAGGGTTTTTCAGCTTTCAATGTAGGTACTGCTTGACGTTGCATGTTAGAACCCATTAGTGCTCTGTTCGCATCGTCATGCTCTAAGAATGGTATTAAAGACGCAGCAACAGATACTAATTGCTTCGGAGAAACGTCCATGTACTGAACGTTATCAGCAGTAGTGAAAGTAAACTCATTCTTATGTCGAACTACAACCAAGTCATCCTGCAAATGCCCTTTTTCATCTCTCGTAGCATTTGCCTGTGCTACAACATAAGCGCCTTCTTCAATAGCTGATAAATACTCTATTTCATCAGTTACAACTCCATTGTTAACCTTACGGTATGGGCTTTCCAAGAACCCATATTCGTTTGTTCTAGCATAGACTGCAAGGGAGTTAATAAGTCCAATATTCGGGCCTTCAGGAGTCTCGATAGGACATACACGACCGTAGTGGGTTGCATGCACGTCCCGAACTTCAAAGCCAGCTCTTTCACGTGTCAACCCACCTGGGCCTAATGCAGAAACTCTTCGCTTATGAGTGATTTCAGACAGTGGGTTATTCTGATCCATAAATTGCGACAGCTGACTTGAACCAAAAAACTCTTTAATTGCGGCAGCCACAGGTTTAGCATTGATTAGATCTTGCGGCATCAGCCCTTCAGATTCCGCCATACTTAAGCGTTCTTTTACTGCTCGCTCTACTCTAACTAAACCAACTCTAAATTGATTCTCTGCCATTTCCCCCACAGATCTTACACGGCGGTTTCCTAGGTGATCTATATCATCCACCTCTCCCCGACCATTTCTTATGTCGATGAGTGTTCTCAGTACTTCAACAATATCTTCTTTAGAAAGCGTGCCCTCTCCCTCAATCTCATCTCTGCCTAAACGTCGATTGAACTTCATTCTACCAACTGCTGAAAGATCATATCTCTCCTTTGAGAAAAAGAGGTTCTTGAACAAGCTTTCTGCTGCTTCTTTTGTGGGAGGTTCGCCCGGCCTCATCATTCTGTATATTTCCACCAAAGCCTCAGCCTGGTTTTTTGTTGTGTCTCCCCTGAGTGTCTCGGATAAAAATGGTCCTTGATCTATCTCGTTGGTATATAGTGTTTCAAGATTACTAATACCGGCTTTTCGAATCAGTTCTAAATGGTCAGGTGTGATAATACTGTTGCAGTCTAATATAACCTCTCCAGTGTCCTCATCTATTAAGTCTTTAGCCAGCACTCGTCCTAAGACGTACTCTATAGGCACATTAAGGTATTCGACCCCAATTTTATTTAACTGCCTAATGTGGCGCGCGGTAATCCTTCTACCAGCCTCTACAATGACTTGGTCATCTATCACAATATCAAATGTCGCCGAGTCGCCTTTAAGTCTTTCGGGATGAAGCTTCATTTTTAGCTGATTATCTTCTAGCAATTGAAATTCATCTTTATCGAAAAACAAAGACAATATTTCTTCATTTTCGTATCCAAGTGCTCTAAGTAAGATTGTTGCCGATAGTTTTCTTCTGCGGTCAATTCTCACATATACTAGGTCTTTAGCATCGAATTCAAAGTCCAGCCACGAGCCTCGATAAGGGATGACTCTAGCAGAATAAAGAAGTTTTCCTGAAGAGTGGGTTTTACCTCTATCATGATCAAAAAACACGCTTGGAGACCGGTGCAACTGAGAAACGACTACTCTTTCCGTACCATTAATGACGAAGGTCCCGGTATCTGTCATGATGGGCAGCTCGCCCATGTAAACCTCTTGCTCTTTGATATCCTTAATGACTTTGTTACTAGACTCCTTATCATAAATAATAAGTCTAATACGAACTCTTAATGGTACAGCGTATGTCGCACCTCGAAGTTGGCACTCTTTGACATCAAAAGCAGGCTTCCCTAGCACATAATTCACAAACTCTAACGCAGCAGAGCCAGAATAACTCACTATGGGGAATACGGACTTAAAAGCTGCTTGCAGACCTTCATCTCTCTTGCTAGCAGAATCTTGGTCTTTTTGTAAGAATCTCTTATATGAATCAACTTGTATTGCGAGTAGGGATGGGATATCCATAGCATCCGCTAATTTGCCGAAATTTTTACGAATACGTTTTTTCTCTGTAAATGAATAATTCATTTGAGTTCCTCAGCCTTTAAATTTAAAACCGATTATACCATTAGGCTACTAACCTAAAAGATTCTGCGATGTTTTGTTTAGGACCTGTATTATGCTTACATGTACGATTCTCTCGGTATTGCTTACACTTTCATAGCAAGCTTAAATAATTGATTAAAATCACAGCCAGTTACTGAAGCGTATTAAGGTTATTGTCGTTTAGCCTATTGCCCTGCTCGATTAGTGAATAAGTTTCCACACTCAAATATGGGTTTCACTTGACTAACCAAATGCTTTGCATTCCAAGAAGTATAAAGTATTACCGAAATATTGAATTTAACAAATAAAAAACAGCCAGCGCTAAAATTTGCGCTGACTGTTTCTTAGTATAAAGGGACACCTAAAGCTATTTAACTTCAACTTTAGCGCCAGCTTCCTCTAGTTGTTTCTTAACATCTTCTGCTTCTTCCTTGCTAACACCTTCTTTAACTGGAGCAGGTGCGCTTTCGACTAAAGCTTTCGCTTCTTTTAAGCCAAGGCCAGTAATGCCTCTGATTGCCTTGATAACACCAACTTTGTTATCACCGAAAGACGCTAAAACAACATCAAACTCAGTCTGTTCCGCTGCTGCTTCTGCAGCACCAGGCGCTGCTGCAGCAACTGCAACTGGCGCTGCAGCGGTTACACCAAATTTTTCTTCCATCGCTTCGATAAGACCAACTACGTCCATAACGCTCATCTCTGCTATTGCTTCCAAAATATCTTCTTTAGATAGTGCCATATTAACCTCTAATTAAATTAAAATTACTCAACGTACTGTGTGTGATTATGCTGCCCGCTCTTTTTCTTCCTTAATAGCATTTAAGACCCGAACAAGTTTAGTAGGCACATCATTCAATGCACGTACCAACTTGGAGCTTGGCGCTTGCATACAGGACATCAACATAGATATTGCTTGATCCTTGGTAGGTAGCTTAGCTAGGACATCAATATCTTCTTTCCCGTACACTTTTCCTCCTACCGACAAAACCTTTACTTCTAAGGTTTCATGATCTTTAGAAAAGTCTTTAAAAATACGAGCTGCTGAGCCTGGATCTTCAATTGATAAACCAAGTATGGTTGGACCAATCAGATGCTCCTGTAGGCACTCAAATTCCGTACCTTCAAAAGCCCTTTTTGCCAAAGAGTTTCTTACAACTTTCAAGTAAACACCTTGAGATCGAGCCAATTGCCTTAGTTGTGTCATGTTGTCTACAGTTAGGCCCCGATAATCTGCCAACACTGCAGAAAGTGCGGTACTCGCCTTATCGGATACCTCTGAGACAACCTTTTTCTTGCCCTCAAGATTTAAGGCCATAATGT
>JAYPYM010000040.1:0-2306 GCA_038135915.1 Gammaproteobacteria bacterium | reverse complement strand
CCTACGGTCTTTGATACGCAGAGTTTCCCCTGTTTCAAAGTCTTTCAAGTATATGAGACATCTAAATTTAAGTAGCACTAATTTTAGAAACTTACACTACTCTGATCTATCTGCAAACCAGGCCCCATTGTTGTACTCAAGGTAATCTTTTGAATATATGTCCCTTTGGAAGAAGCTGGCTTGGCCTTTTTTAAATCTCCAAGTAAAGTCTCGAGGTTTTCTTTTATATCCTCACCTTTAAAGCCAATTTCACCAATTCTACAATGTATGATGCCTTTTTTATCGGTCCTGTATCTGACCTGTCCACCCTTAGCATTCTTTACAGCTTCAGTCACGTTTGGGGTGACAGTCCCAACTTTAGGGTTAGGCATGAGGCCTCTTGGACCCAATATCTGACCAAGCTTGCCGACAACTCTCATAGCATCGGGACTAGCGATAACTACATCAAAATCCAAAAAGCCCTTTTGAATTTGCTCGGCTAAATCGTCAAATCCAACAATATCTGCTCCAGCTGCTTTAGCATCTTCTGCTTTTTGCCCTTGGGCAAACACAGCCACTTTTACAGTTTTACCAGTACCTTTTGGCAAAACTGAGGCTCCCCTAACTACTTGATCAGATTTCCTCGGATCAACACCTAGATTTATTGCGACGTCAAATGACTCTTTGAACTTAACTGTTGATACTTCATTCAAAACCATACAAGCGCTTTCTACAGGGTAGAGTTTATTAGGCTCTACTTTTTTATCGATTAGCTGCTGTCGCTTTGTTAATCTTGCCATTTTCTAACCCTCTACCTGTAAACCCATACTTCTTGCAGTACCTGCTATCGTTTTTACTGCTGCTTCTAAATCAGCAGCTGTTAAATCAGGCTCCTTCAATTTAGCTATATCCTCTAAGTCAGCTCGCTTTACTGTACCAACTTTATTGGTATTGGGCTGCCCACTGCCTTTTTGAATACCAGCGGCTTTTTTTAGCAAAATACTAGCCGGCGGTGTTTTCAATACGAACGTAAAGCTTCTGTCATTATAAACAGTGATGATCACTGGAATCGGCATGCCAGCTTCGAAAGTTTGTGTCTGCGCATTAAATGCTTTACAGAACTCCATGATGTTTACACCATGCTGACCCAAAGCAGGACCCACTGGTGGGCTTGGATTTGCCTTACCCGCAGCTACCTGTAGTTTAATGTATGCTTGTACTTTTTTTGCCACCTTTTACTCCCGATTGCTAATATTTTACCTTGATAGTATCTGCTTCAAGCCTTTCAAACCAACTTTGGCATAACTAGGCTCTCTCAGGTTAAACTTTCTCAACTTGCCCAAAATCCAACTCCACTGGCGTAGATCTACCAAAAATGGATACTGCAACGTGGAGCTTGTTTTTATCGTAATTAACTTCCTCAACTACACCATTGAAATCAACAAATGGGCCATCATTAACCCTAACTACTTCACCGACTTCAAATAGCGTTTTCGGTTTAGGCTGCTCTGTACTATCTTCTACGCGACTCAAGATCGCAGACGCTTCTTTATCACTAATGGGTGCCGGCCTATCAGCTGTACCCCCAATGAAACCCATAACCTTTGGGCATTCCTTGACTAAGTGCCATGCTGCGTCGTCCATTTCCATTTCTACCAACACATACCCAGGAAAAAACTTTCGCTCGCTGCGGCGCTTTTGTCCGCCTTTCATCTCTACTACTTCTTCTGTTGGCACTAGTATCTGGCCAAAGCTCGGCTCCATACCAGCAAGCTTCACACGCTCTATTAAAGCTTTTTGTACCTGCTTTTCATATCCTGAATAGGCATGGACCACAAACCACTTTTTAGTCATAAGTTAACTCCATAACAGTTCGCGACTAACCTATTAAACTTGATACTAACCAACCTAGAAAATTATCTAGTATCCATAAAATAACAGAAAAAATCATCACTACAACTAATACAAACAAAGTGGTCCTCAGCGTATCTTGTCGGTCTGGCCAAACAATTTTTCTGGCCTCCAACCTTGCCTCTTTAACTAGCTGGATAAACGAAGCACCTTTTTCTGTAAAAGACAAGATACCCGCAGCTACAGCGAAAGCGACAATCATGCAAAGAACACGATATAATAGAGGGTACTCTCCATATATCGAGTTCAAAGCAATTGTACCGCCAATAACGGATAGTCCGAGTAACCACTTGCATGTGTCAAGGGCCTTATTATTAGAACCTGACTCTAATGCCTTCTCCATTTTTTCCTCTTCTCATAAAAAAATGGCAGGCCAGGAGGGAATCGAACCCCCAACCTGCGGTTTTGGAGACCGC
>JAYPYM010000039.1:19703-23882 GCA_038135915.1 Gammaproteobacteria bacterium | reverse complement strand
GAACACTGCACCCCTTATATCGATGGAGGCGTGATTTATGATTGTCAGCCAATTCCAGGTAATGAAAGTGTATTGCAGGTAACGGTGAATGGAATTGAAGAGCTCCCAGTATACTTAAGTGTGACAGATACTCAGGTGCTTTGTATTACCTATTTATGGAGTGAGGAAGATGTTGATCCGAAGAAAAGAACGGAGATGATGGAGACAATGTTGGAAATGAATATTCCAGTACCCTTATCAGCGTTTGCAAAAGTAGGAAATCGATATGCGCTATTTGGTGCTTTGTCGATAAATGCTACGTTTGAAGAAATTGCTCATGAAGTAGCTACTTTGGTTGAAAATGCGACGGAGGCCTACACAGAAATGGAAATTTATTTTTTGAATAAATAACTTGGTCAAGCTTTGTTTGATTCACTTGTTTGAAATTGTTATGAGGATTAATGTATGAGTATTTTTCGAAAAATTATGACGGCAATAAAAGGTGGTGCTCGAGAAGTAGGTGAGACGATAGTTGATGCCAATGCAATTCGTATTCTCGAACAAGAAATCATTGATGCGGAACAAAATATGCAAAAGGCTAAAAAAGACCTCACTGAGGTTATGGCAAAGCAAATGCAAGAAGGTCGAGAAGTGAAACGCTTAAAGAATGAAGTTACAAAGCATGAAAGCTATGCTTCTCAAGCTTTAGACAAAGGAGATGAAGCACTTGCACTTGAAGTCGCACAGAAGATCTCAAGTTTAGAGCTTGAGCTGAAGGAACATGAGCAGGCTTACAAAACTTTTGAAAGTCATGCTAGTCGACTAAAGGAGTTGGTTCGAAAATCTGAGGCTATTATTCGGGATCATCGACGACAACTTACGATGGTAAAAACCACGGAAAGTGTTCAAAAAGCGACCGCCAGTATCACAGATAATTTTGCTGAAACAAGCTCAAGAGTGAACAGTGCCCAGGAGTCTTTAAAACGGATTAAGCAGCGCCAGCAAGATTTCGATGATAAATTGAAAGCAGCAGAGGATCTCCAATCTGAAATCACTGGTGAGCCACTTGATATTAAATTAAAAGAGGCCGGTATTACTGCTAATGGAGAGCAGTCCGGTCAGGACATTCTTGCTAGGATTAAAGCAAAGAAAGGCCAGTAAAAACCAACAGGCAATCATTCCATGATTGCCTGTGTGATTCAGCTATTTAAGTGAAAATTAACTAGCTAATAGTTTTCAGGTAATGGTTTAATAATTGAGATTTGTTTTTTCTCCACTTTTACATATCCACCAATACATAGATCTTTGATTATTCTAGCTACCATCTCTCGTGAAGAACCGATACGATTAGCTAAGTCTTGCTGGGTGGCTCTTTCGATAATTTGTTCAGAGCCATGGTCCACGGCGAGGTTATTCAGCAATTTTCTTAGACGTCCGTAGACATCTTTAAGAGCGAGCGTTTTAACATTATCGGTGAGTTGCCTTACGCGAGAGACAAGGTTTTTGATTAAGGCTTCACTTATTTCTTGATAGTCATTCTTGATGCTGCTGAAGGCTTCTTGAGTGATAATCTTAAAGGTTGACTTTTCAAGCGTCATCACAGATGCAGAACGAGTCTCGTCATCTAAAAGTGCAAATTCTCCAAAATAGTCGCCTGGAGACAACTGGTTTAAAATAAAGTCTCTTCCCTGTTCGTCACTTACAAAAACCTTCACTGAACCTTCAACCAGCAGATAAAGGCTATTTGAGGCGTCTCCCTCATTGATTACAATGCTATTTTTGGGGAAGTGCCTCGTGACGCACGCATTGTTTAGAATATCAATTAATTCTGCCTTGAGCCCAGAAAACAAAGAGATACTATTGATGTCAATCATGATCATTACCTTTTTTATTAAGTTTAAATTAGTTTAAACCGAGCCAATCGTGCTAAATTGCCAGCCCTCCAGGCTGGCGAATTTTTTACCTAGCCAAAACAGTGCGTTCTCGAGAATTAAGATGATAACTGCCAATAACACCATTTGTAAAAGATAAATGTACCAAAATTAATGTTAAAAATTGCACTATTTTACATCCAAAGTCGGTTGATTTTTCTTGGCCAGTATACCAGTCCGCAAGCTCTTCATGAATTTAATAAAGATTGATGATGCTTGTCTTTTCGATGGTCTAAACTGAAAAGATGATTCACAAAATATAAGACTGTTTTGTACTTTTTTAGCTTAATTCAGCATTGTCAAATTGCATTGAAATATGGCCACTAAACTGATAAAGATCGATGATTTAAAACCAGGAATGTTTCTGGCTGAGTTGGATATTTCTTGGATTAAAAGCCCATTCTTTAGACATAAACGCTTAATCAATAAGCAAGAAGACATTTACTTATTGAAGGCTGCGGGTGTTAAGGAGTGTAAAATTGATTTATCGAAGAGCGACTTATCTGAAACCAAGAAAAGTTCGAAATCGGTTGCTGTAAGTGCCCCAGAGAATAAAAATGAAAAGGTCGTAAAACCTAAGACCCAAGAAGTAGCTGCTAAACCACTTGTACCTTTAAAAAAGGAGATGAAGGCAGCTAATGATTTACGTAAAAATGTGATTGCAGCAGTTCAAAACATCAATAAGTCAGTGGAGGCTGAAAAGCCAATTACTCTAGATGAGGTTACCCCTGTTGTTGAGAAAACCCTAGAAAGTTTAGAGCGCAACGACCAAGCTTTGATTACATTGCTACATCAAAGCAGAGAACATACTAAATTGGCGTCACATACTTTTGGTGTATTCACCTTAACCATGTTGATCAGTGTTGAATTGGATTTTGATGCGAAGACTAAAGATCAATTAGGAATGGCGGCGTTATTACACGATGCGGGTTGGTCAAAATTGCCAAATAACTTATTAGGTAAAGGGAAAATATATAGCCCTAATGAGCGTAAGTTGATAAGGCAACACTTGCCGATTGTCGAAAAAGTGTTGACTAAAAGCACCAGTATACCAGTTAGAGTAAAAAGGTGTATTTCTCAGCATCATGAATTATGTGACGGTAGCGGGTATCCGAAGAAGCTAAAAGCACTCAGTATTGACCCTTGGGCAAAGATTCTTGCCGTTTGTGATCACTATGACGAAATGGTGCATGGGTTGGGTGAAGCGCCAGGTGTAACGCCACAGAAAGCCCTCTCAGATATATTCCAGATGTCTAAAGTTGGTAAGTTAGATCAAGATATTGTAGCGAGGCTGGTTAGGATAATGGGCGTGTATCCTTTGGGCAGTGCTGTTCTATTGAGCACTGGTGAAAAAGGTATCATTACAGAAATGAACAGAGAAGATACTTTGTGCCCTAAGGTGCTTGTTGTCTATGACAGTGAAGGTGCAAAAAAGAAACGGTATACCTTGCTCGACCTTAGCTCAACCCGAGTTAAAGAAAAGCAGATTAAAGTTGAAAAGGTGTTAAACATTAGTGATCCAGGTGTTGATCCCGAGCATGCACTTTTATTCACACCGGAAGCGATGAATTATAGCGAATGAATCAAAACTTTGACCTGACCAAAGGGGCTTTTGCTTCAGATTTACTTAGTCATTGGCCTGAGGGTTTAATAGGTCTGGATGAACATTTCTGTATTCAATGGTTTAATGAAAAAGCAGAGTCAATACTTGGTTGGTCAGCTGATGTGGTCATCGGTCAGGATATCCATAACCTTTTTTGCTCAACTGCCGCAGATTATATGCATGATCGTGACAATTGCCCAATTTTAAACATGCTAAGTTCAGATCAGGAGAGTAAGAACTTTGAGGCATGGTGGATCAATGAATCTGGTGTTTTTGTTAATGTAGATGTTCGTCCGGTAAGCTTTAAAAAGTTACCCGCTGGGTTAAAGAGTATCTTGGCTTTTCAAGAGTGCGCTGGTGATTCGATCTCCTCTTCATCAGCCAAGAAATTGGCTATGTTTGCCGAACTTAATCCAGCTCCAATTTTAGAAGTTGCGAGTGATGGCTCTATTGATTTTGCTAACCCTGCAATGACTGAACTGATGGTAGAGCATGGCTTTGATGATTATGGTATACCCTTAGCTCTGCCTAATAATTTTGAGCAGTTGGTTGCTGAGTGTGTAAAAACTAAGGAAACTATCACAAATGTTGAAGTGGAATTAGGCGAGAATAGTTTTATATGGAATTTTTTTCCGGTTATAGAGAAAAATCTTGTTATTGTACAAA
>JAYPYM010000039.1:5214-19693 GCA_038135915.1 Gammaproteobacteria bacterium | reverse complement strand
TTTCTGAGCTACGAAAAGCCAGAGAAGATTTGAGATTAGCAAAAGATGAGGCGGAAAAAGCCAACAATGCAAAAAGCGTGTTCCTTGCTAACATGTCTCATGAAATTCGTACACCTTTAAATGCAATTACAGGTTTTTCTAATCTTTTACTTAAGACTGATCTGAACGAAACCCAGCTAACGCATACTAAGAGAATAGCAATCTCTTCATCTTTGTTGATGGAAGTTCTGAACGATATTTTAGATTTTTCTAAAATTGAAGCGGGCAAAATGACTCTCGAAAGCATTGATTTTAATTTGTTTGAGCAGCTTGAGTTTCTCATAGATGTTTTCATAGATCGTATTCAGGAGAAGGGTATTAACCTGATTATTAGCTTTGATCCGAGTTTGCCGGTGCATGTTAAAGGTGATCCTCTGAGGCTCAAGCAAATTCTTATTAATCTCGTGAGTAATGCCGTTAAGTTCACAGACGTTGGAGAGGTGTATGTAGGTTGTCACTTAGGTGGCTTTCAACAGGATAAGATTAATTTACGATTTTTTGTACAAGATACAGGAAAGGGAATTGCTGAAGGAAAGCAGAAACAATTGTTTGATGCATTTACACAAGAGGATGAAACCACCACCAGAACGCATGGCGGTACTGGGCTGGGGTTGAGTATTTGTACCAGCTTAGTGGATTTGATGCATGGTCAGATAGGTGTAAAAAGCAAGCTCGGCGAAGGCAGTAAGTTCTATTTTGATATTGATTTAGATGTAAAGCATAGAACCAGTGCTTTAGAGTTTTACGGCTTGAGCCGGTTTAAAGGCAGAAGTGTATGCATTATCGAATCAAGTGTTGCATATGGGAATATGCTAAAGACCTGGTTTGAAGGTATTGGTGCGAATACCTCGTTATTTACACCGCTTAATCTAGCATCTTTTAGCTTTGACGAAGTGAGCTGCGACATATTGCTGTTCGATAGTGACGAGGCTGTCGTTAGCAAGGTGAATCATTTTAGAGAGCATGCCAATTTAACTAAAGCGAAAAAGGTCATATTAATCAAAAAACCAGTAGATATAGATACGCTAGGGTTGGCCTTTAAGCCTAATATGATTATAGATGGACCGGTAAAGAGTCTTTCATTGGTTCGTGCAATTCTGAGTATGGAAGATGATTTTGATTCGGCATTTTATTCTAGACAGACATCTGAACAGTTTAAATTGCCTGATTTATCGGGTTGCAGTGTGTTGATCGTAGACGACAATAGCTTAAATCGGGAATTGGCAATGGAGCTATTGAAGGATACGAAATGCGAGCTATTTAGTGCAAATGACGGCGAAGAAGCTGTGACGGCTTGCAAACAAAGAGACTTTGATTTCGTTTTTATGGACATAAACATGCCTGTGATGGATGGTTTTGAAGCTTCTCGTATTATAAAAAGAATCAAGCCTAATCAATTAATCATTGCTATGACAGCGAATGTTGTCACGGAAAGTGATGAAAGATACGATGCAGCAAAAATAGATGACTCCATCACTAAACCTGTTGATATTGCGAGTCTTAATACCCTGCTTGAACACTGGTTAGGCAAAAAAGTTAAAGCTGATAAAACTCAGCAAGTGGAAAAAGAAGAGGATGTTGTTACCGATCTTGATGCATTAAAATTTCCTCCGGAAACTTTCCGCGGTATTAAAGTGAAGAAAGCAATGAGTATGATCGGTAATAGAGTCGATCTCTATATAAAACTGTCGAAAATTTTTGTGGAAAGCTATTCAGGTGCTTGTGATGAGCTTAGAAGAGCCATTGACGAAGCGAATTTGGCGCAAGCTCAGCGCCTGGCACATACAGTTAAAGGTAGTGCGGCAAACCTTGGCGCTGATGAACTCACTTCTACTGCGAGTACACTAGAGACTGCATTACAGAACAATGAAGAGAATCTCGGGGAGCTGATTAGCGCTTTCGATAAATCGTTAAAAAGTTCAGTTGAAGACCTTTCTATTATTATTTCTAAGATGTCTTAATCTGCATCACATTTAATTCGATTGAATTGAAATAATACATTCAATTTTTCCTTCTTGTGAGATCGATCACACTTTGAATAATCCTTGTCTTTTCAGGCTACCAGGTTTTTCTTAACCGGAATACACTTTAAATGCACCCCTGATCTTTTTAACTTGCTAGGAAACTATGAAATGAGCTTAAACTCAATATTGTTGAAGTTTGAAGAAAAATTGATCTTTGTTTGTATTTTTTTATTCCCCATGGTTGTATTGGCGCAATCGCCATTTACGGTACCGCCACAAAGTTTGGATTTAGAGGCAACTCAGATTCAGTTGAACCCAAGTGTCATTCAGAAAAATAAGTTTGACTTGAGACTGCCTAGTGGTGATTTAGTTACGCTTGAACGAGAATCCTTGGTTCAAAATAAAGGCTCAAGAACATGGTTTGGTCATGTTGTGGGGGATTCAAATTCTAACGTCCATTTGACTTTTTATAGAGGGTCGTTGACCGGTAAAATTAATTATTTGGGTCAGACTTTTGAGCTTGCTTCAAACAAAAGTGGTGATAGAAGATACATATATGAAGTAGATTACAGCCTGCTACCAGATTTAAGTAAAGATTCAGTTGCACTAGAGGCTTCGCCGGATAGCCTTGATACAAACGATGGTTCACATCAGGATTCTGTTTTTGCTGATGCTTCACAACAAGCAACTATTGATGTTTTGTTTGTTTATACGCCAGGATCAGTTGCTAAGTGGGGAATAGGCAAGGTCGAAAATAAAATTCTTTCGGCGATAAACTTAGCAAATCAATCCTATGCAAATAGTGGTATCGGTGTAACGCTTCGATTAGCAGGAATGAGTGAGGTAAATTATAACAACGACACAGATTTTTATACTGCTTTGTCAGATTTAAGGTATGGCAGAGTATCGCAAGCGCATGAGTTAAGAAACCAGTTGGGAGCAGATATGGTGACCATGATGATTTCTGGTAATGCTTATTGTGGATTAGGTTACTATAGTATTTCCCCGTATGAGGGAAATATGTTTAGCGTATTTAATGGTAATTGTGTCAATGTTCATGTTGTTGCACATGAGCTAGGCCATAATATGGGGGCTCATCATAATGAAGAGGATGCTGGTATGGATACGGATTATCGGTATGGCTATCGCCACTGCTTTACTGGTGGGTATCTGACGGTGATGAGTTATAATTGCTCAGGGGCGAGTCGTGTTACTCAATTTTCTAATCCAGATATTTACTATAATGATTTACCCACCGGGACTGCAAGTCATAATAATGCCAAGCAGATTAATGCGGTTCGTCATACGATAGCGGGATTTAGGCAGTCGCAAATCTGTGAAGAAAGTTCGTCTTTAGCGCCCTATAACTTATCTGCATTAGTCGAAGGAAACAATGTTAAATTGAGCTGGTTGGCTACTGGCTCAAATCAAGACCAGCTAGTGTTAGAGCGATCCTTGGATCAAACAACTTGGGTCGAGATGGCGCAACTGCCTGGTGACGTACAAGCTTTCAATGATAATAACCTTTCCTATGATACCAGTTATTTCTATAGGCTAAAGTTGATCAATTGTTTTGGTTCATCAGATTATTCGTCTGTGGTGGGATTGAAGACAGATGTTTATGTTCAATCCAGGCCGGAAGCTTTCTTTGCTAAAACCAGTATTGAGATCCAAGAAGGTTCAAACGTTGGTGAAACGACTGCGTTACCTATTGAGCTTCGCATCTCAGGTGAATGGCATGAACCTATCGTAGTAGCCTTAGCAACTGAAGATGGCGCTGCAACCATTGCTGATAATGATTATATAAAAGAGTCAACCAAAATCACCTTTGAGCCTGGCCAAGTTTCAAAGCAAGTGGTTTTATACTTGGTGCAAGATACTAATAGAGAATCTAATGAGGTCTTTTATATTAATTTGGTGACTGAGCACAGTGGTGCTACTGTAAAATTGCCTATCACTATCCTGAATGACGAGAGTAAGAAGAGTGGTGGTAAAACGACTGATGGTGGTGGAGGAAGGAGCAAAGGGAAGAAGTAATACTTCTTCCCTTTGCTAGTTCAATTGAGGTACTAGCCTTTACGACGTACTTTTGCCAATAAACCTAGTCCCAGTAACCCTAAAAGGTAAACTGGAAAGATAGCAGGTGCTGCAGCTGGCAATGGGGGTATGCTGGTAGTGGACTCATACACAGATAGGTGTGATAGGTTTTTATTCCAGGCTACACTCCAGTTACCTGAGTAGGAAGCATTGTCCGCACCTGAGAATAACCAAACACCATAACCTGGGCTGTTAGCAGCTTTCAATACAATCAAAAAGTCGTTATTGATTGCGCCTTGGGTAAAGGCCCAGGAACCACTTAAAGCACCACCACTTGGTGAAACTGTCAACCCGATAGAAGCACCTTCAAGCGCACCCGGTGTATTCTGTTTGGCTACATAGTCGAATATCTGACCATTGATACTAAAGCCATCACCTGAAGGGCCCGGATCATTTCCAGTAAAGGCGCCCCAACAATCAGTCGCCCCACCTAAATCACCGGTGACATCAGTTTTGCTTATCGTGGTTGCGTTACTTTGACTACATTGAGACGTAGCATCCAATACAATAGCAGCTGCGAGTATTTTTGACGAAAGTCCAGCACTAAATACCAGGATGGTAAGAGTAGCATATAACTTCTTTTTTAATTCCATATAAAGCTCCCTTTAAGGTTAGTGATACAAACGTGCTACATTACTCCTTCTATTTCTGAGATTCAATGATTAAATCGAAATAATGTAGGTGTGATCATTTTTTAATCAGATTGTGTGTAAAAGTGAGGGTCACTTAATAGAGGCGAGCTGGTTTTTTTTTAAGGTGCTTCTTTGTATACCATTTATTGGCTTTGGTCCGATCCAGGCAATATCTGTTGTTAATTTGGGCTCCTGGCCCATTTGGTATCGATAAATAGCCTGATAAGTGACAATATTTTTAACGTAATGCTGGGTTTCGTCGAAAGGAATCGTTTCTATCCAAAGGTCCCCTGGCATTCCGGCTTGTTTAGGGCGCCACTTTTTAACTCTGTGAGGCCCGGCATTATAAGCAGCGGTTGCCATTAAAATGTTATTATCAAATTGCTTGTAGAGATCCTTTAAATAGGCAGTGCCTAGTTTAATATTTGTTTTTGGGTCCAATAAAGAGTTTCTACCCTTATAGGGTACGCCAATTTTCTTGCTGACATATTTAGCCGTATTTGGCATGAGTTGCATCATGCCCATCGCGCCGACACCAGAACGGGCATAGGTTTTAAAAGCACTTTCTTGTCGAATCACAGAAAAGACCCAATCGGTGGTAATGCCTACTTGATTAGCGTAGTAACCGACATAGTTTTGGTAGGCTCTTGGAAATCGTATATCAAGATTGTCTCGCTGATTAGATTTTGTCGATGTCAGAATTGCTTGGAAGTGCCAACCCCAGTTGTCTGCAATTCTGGCGGCTATAGCGTTCTCTTTCGCGCTGAGTCGTTTAGTCACCATATACCACTCTCTAGCAGCGTTGAGTTTGTCGTCAAGCATGAAAAATTCGTATGCCCGTTGCATGCCCTTGAGCTGCTTGACTTTGTTAACTTCTTTTACAGGAAAGCGTTCGATGTTTGCATGCATGCTCAATGGTTGTTGTAATCGTTCGCTTGCCAAAAAACCGTAGTATTTTCGATAAGCGTAGAGTTTCCTGTAATTCTTTAATGCGGTTAAAGAAAGTGCTTGTGGTGTTTTGCCTAAGTTTAGAATATGAACGATGCCTTCAGGGTGCGAAAGCCAATGAGCCCATTTATTGTGTGTATGGAGTAGGTGGCCTGGTTGAGAAGGCAATTGAAATGGGTGATTTGAGAGCCTGTTATTTGAACGCTTTGGTTGAGAGATAATTGCTTTTGACCAGTCTGCTGATAACTGCTCTAGGGCTCTAGTGTAGAGATATAGGTTTTTAAGTGTTTCATCGCTGTCTGTTGTTGGTTTATGTGTCCAGGTTAAGACGCCAGCCCAGTTCGATTCCCATATTGATACCATGAGCCTTCGTTGGTGAACTTTAGCATCAGTCGAATTGTGGTCCGCCTGCAGCAGCCAATAATATGCTTCCGGATGATAGGAAAAACTAATATAACGTGCGATATAATTTAAGTACTCATCCAGCTCTTGGTTCGTGAAATTGTAGTTTGCTAGATATTTAGGCAAGTAATTTAAGGTGCCGTCTTTGTCTGTTCGAATCCACCGTTTGAAACCTTGCAACATAATTTCACGGTATACAGGCCTATCTTTGAACCTATGTAAGAGTCCGCTTAGCCTTGAGGGGTTATTGTAAATGCTGAGCCATAACTTAAATTGGTAGTCCCTCAGGGGGTGTTCAAGTTCCTTTGCCAAGAATTTTGCTAGGCTTTGGTTTCCTGCGCGCATTGCCAGTTGAATCCTTTTCCATACCTTGCTTTCAGTAAGAAAGCCTTTACTTTGCCAGGCTTTAAACAGCGGATCGCAGGCGTGATCCTGTGAATTGCCGATAAGCCATAAGCGCTCTGCAATTCTGAATGCTTTGAACTCATCGCCAAGTTCATAAAAAGCCCTGCCTTGGTAGCACTCAAATTTGGTGCTTATTCTGTTCACTTCAGGAACATAGTGAGTGAGATATAGCCCGTATCGCTTGGTGTCAAATAAGTGCTCCAACCAATGACTATGGAAGCGTTTGCTCATTGGTGAGTCTGCATGGTTGTCTCTGAAAGCAAGTGCTTCGTACTCGCTCATTTGATTCAGGCGCTTTCGATAAAACTCGTATTCTAAATAGGGATATAAGGGGTAGTCGATGAGTTGGTCTTTTAGTTTATTGAAAGCACTGATTCTATTAGCTTTTAGGTGCCCCATGGCTTCTTGATACTTGGCCCGAGATTTGACGATATCGGTTGGAAAGCCTTGTTCGTTGATAGCTAGCGCTTGCTCAGACAAAGGTACAATAAGCAAGAGAAGCATGAGCAGTGATTGGGCTATCTTCTCTGTCTTATTACTTGTTTGAGCAAAAAAATTGCAAAGCATAAGTCCCTCAATCTTTTACAAGATCAATTTCAATTAAATTAGCAAGATAGAAGAAAATTTCTCGATTGCCTAGCCGAAGTTAGAGAATCTTTAGGTTTGAGAAATAACTGTTATTCGCCACCATAGCACTTTGAGGGTCTGGTTTGCGTTATTTTTGTGTAACTAAGCGTAACACAGGCATTTGCACTGTTAGCTTTCGTAAAATCTACCTTTTGGTAGAGGTAAAAAAGTTAAAAAAGCTCAAAATAAGTGTCAGTTTTTAATGAAGCGGGAGATTGATGATGGTGAACAAGATAGACCAGTACATGCTTTTAGGATTTTTCTTAACAGTTTGCAGCAGTGCATTATTCTTATCTGGCAAAATACAAGAGCGAAATAATCATGTGAGTCCACTGAAGCTTTATGAGCATGCGGCAGTGGCAATACCGCGTGTTAAGATTTCCCAGCCAGAGGCCGCTGTTTCTTCGGTTGGTCAAGGTTTGCCTCGTCGAGAGTTAGAGTATGTGCAACAAATTGATGAGCTGGAGAATCAAATCAAGAGATTGCAAGAGACGCTGGATGAGTTAATAATGCGGGTGGATATGGAAGGCTCCATTCCGATGAAGTGAATGGGGTCTCAATGATATTTTTTTAATCGTAGAAGGTTCCAATCTAAATGACGAAATCTAGACCTGCTAAGCAAGCATTATTAGAGGATATACCAAAGAAGGTGCTAGAGTCGATTGATGCTGAAGGCATTGACCAGGACGATAGAGCTGAAATGGCAGCGCTTTGTGGCACATTGCTTGAATTGCAGAACAGTTGGAATTTTGCCCAAGGAAATACTCAAGAGAACCTTGGCCCTTGTAAGTTTCTTGAGCAGTGCTTTGCTGGTGAGGCAAATAGTCCCTTTTACGCCAGGCATAAGCATCCTGAAGGTGAGGCATTAGAACGTATTTACGCGCGTATGCATCAATGTAATTATGCCCTTGCAACTGTATCTGGTGAGGCAGCAATAAGCTTGATGATACAGGCGCTTACTAAAACCGGTGATCATATTCTAGTTTCTGAAAAGCTGTTTGGTACCAGCAAGAACAACTTCAAGTTATCCGCGACGCAAGATGGCCGGGAGGTTACATTTGTGTCATTGCATGATTTCGAGCAATGGCAAAGCCTGTTAACTCGTTTTCAACCTAAAATGGTGTTTGTAGAGTCTCCGAGTAACCCTTTGGCTGAGTTGGCGGACATAGAAAAGCTACGCGATCTCATTAAGGAAACTCGAACGCTTCTAGTAGTAGATAGTACATATGCCCCGGCTACAATTTATCAGCCATTGGTTCTTGGTGCGGACCTTGTAATCGAGTCTGCAACTAAGTTTATTGATGGGCAGACCAGGGTGACAGGTGGGCTTCTGGCGACCAAAAATAAGTCACATTGGGAAGCCTTGTTCAAAGTAAGAAACGCTAAAGGTTATAATCAGGTCAGCTTTAATGCTTTATCTTTGACTTACAATGCTCGAAGTTTATCCGAGAGGGTTTTGAAACAAAGTAAAACTGCTTTATTGGTTGCTAAGGCGCTTTCGGAGCACCCAAAGGTGGAGCAGGTACATTATCTCGGTTTGGATAATGATCCACAGCACCAGCTAGCTGCTAGGGTCCTCAGCGGCGGGTTTGGTTCTATGATATCATTTCGGGTAAAGGGTGGCCTGTCTGAAACGCAAAGTATTGCTGATGCAACAGGGTTTCTAGTCAGGGCGAATTTGGGTTCGATTCATACAATCATAACGCACCCAATCACAAGCACTCATTCGAAAGCTAGGCTGAGCGAAGATGAGATTATTTCTGCAGGTGTGACACCCAACTTGTTGCGTTTATCGGTAGGCCTGGAACCTGCTGAGGTGATCATTCATCGTTTATCGCAGGCTTTGGATTTGCTTTAGACTTAATTAGTTTGTCGTGTGGATGACCCGGGTATCGGATAAGACATCATGTAGCGTACGTTTATCTTGACGAATGATGGCCGTCCAGTATCCAATTCCGCCGGCCAACAAAGAGAAGACTGATGTTGACCACCTGATTAGGGCAGTTCGCCGGTCCACTAAGTCTCCTTGGTTATTCTCAAGCTTTATCTTCCAAGCTAGCATGCCCAGGGTCTGCCCCTTGGTTCGCCAAAAGTAGTCAAAAAAGAGAAAAGTGCCGAAAATTTCAATTGGGAAAAGTGTAAATTGAAGAATAAGGGCATTTTCAGGTACGCCTTTTGTGGCTAGGTGTACAACGAATATGTATACAGCGGCGATCAGCATCCAGATAGCAATGAGGATCAGGCCATCGTAAATCATTGCTGCGAGCCTACGCCACAAAGTAGCTGTTTGGTCTAATGTCTTTTCTGTTTGAGTCATTAAGATGTTCTGATGATTAACTTTGCATGGTTGCAATATATTCATACGAGGTCTTTTACGGCATACAAGTTATCTTTTTTGCCGGAAGATATCAACTGCTTGCTGACCATTAAACCAAGGTGCGTTTGGCGAATATATTCTCGATTAGAAGCACGTCTTTATGGGGTCATAAAGACGTTATTTATATCATTTTAGTTTCTGAGAAGAGCTTGCTCGTCAGCCAGCTTCATTGATTAAATATTGTGACAGCAAGGGAACTGGCCTACCAGTTGCATTTTTTTCCTTACCTGATTTCCAGGCAGCGCCTGCAATATCTAAATGTGCCCAATCATAATCTTCTGTAAACTTAGACAGGAAACAACCGGCAGTGATGGTGCCTGCAGCGCGACCGCTGCTGATGTTAGCCATGTCGGCGAAGGGGCTGTCTAGCATTTTTTTATACTCATCCCAAAGGGGCAGTTGCCATGCTCTATCACCAGACGTGGTTGAAGCAGTCAGTAGGTTGTCTGCTAGCTGATGGTTATTTGAAAGTAAAGCTGAATTAGAGCCAAGAGCGATAATACAGGCTCCCGTGAGTGTTGCTACATCTATCACTACTTTTGGTTTGTAACGTGCGATATAGGTCAGTGTATCGCACAGTACCAGGCGCCCCTCCGCATCGGTATTTAGAATTTCTACGGTTTGGCCGGATAATGTTGTGACGATATCCCCAGGTCGAGTGGCTTTCCCGCTGGGCATGTTCTCGGCAGCTGCCACTGCAACGACTAGGTTTAACTTGAGCTTTAACTTGGCAACGGTCAGCATGGTGCCTATGACGCTAGCAGCGCCGCACATATCGTACTTCATTTCATCCATGCCAGAGCCAGGTTTCAAACTGATTCCACCTGAGTCAAAGGTGATGCCTTTGCCGACCAGTACGTGAGGCTTAACGGATTTTGCTGCACCTCGATATTCAAGCAAAATAATATTGCCCGGCACGTCGCTGCCTTTAGATACAGCCATAAAAGCGCCTGCACCCATTTTAGTAAGCTGTTTTTCGTCGATGACTTTAGTGCTGATAGATGAAAACTGTTTCGCTAAACTTTGCGCTGTTTTAACCAGAAATCCAGGATTACAAATGTTTGGTGGTGTATTGCCAAGATCTCTGCAGAGTGCCATTCCTTCTGCAATAGCTTTGCCTTGCGCAAGCTGTTTGCGTAAAACGGCATCTTTCTGAGTGTCAGTGCTTGTTTTTTTAGTGCTGGTTACTTTGCTCGTACCAAAGGAAATTTTTTTCAGTGTATGCTTTTTGTTTTTAGGCTTGGATTTAAATTCGTTAAATTGATAAGTTGAATTTTCTATAGTAACAGCCGCCGCCTGCACCCAGCTTGGCATATCTGAACCTTTGATTGGCCAGTCGGCAATTTGAATTCGTGCATCTTTAATATTCAATTTTTCTATTTTTTTATAGATAAGCCTTAGCGTGCTTTGGAAAGTGTCTAATGTAAACTTGTCCGGGTCTCCAAGGCCAACCACCAGTAGCCTGTTAGCGTTAATGCCTGTTGCTTCTGAAAACAGATGCATGTGTCCTTTTTCACCACTGATATCCTTGCTGATGAAAAGCCTTTTTAGTGAGCCTCCAAGGGGTTTGTTGATGCGGTTTAAGCTTGAAGTTAATGACTTTCCTTCAGGCATACCCACAACAAGGCAGTCAGTTTTTACTTGGAGTAATTCGGTATTGTCTATGGAAAATTGCATAGTTGGTATCCAGTCTCATTTTTATCATTAAACATTTGATATCTTAGCATGCACTATCTAATGAGAAAATGTCAGTAAAATAGTTTGTACTTAACGCTAGTATATTTTTTAATAGTACAAATCGATCATGGCGATGCTTTATAATAGCCCCAAAAAGAGAGTGTTCAAGTTATTGAATTGTGTTTTTTACTGCTAGCTTTTGGTTAAGTGGTGATTTATTTGCCTATTTTCGGAAAATAAATCAGAATTTCGTCACTTCCAAGTAAATATACAACTGAGTGGTCAGTGAGATTTAGAGTATTTATTAGTGAGTATTATTTACCGTTACATATCTAGGCAGCTGTTGGCAAATACTCTGGTAGTCAGTGGTATTCTTGTGCTGATTCTCGTCGGTGGCCGATTGTTGAGGTATTTAGAGCATGCCGCTGAAGGCAGAATATTGGGTGAGGTCATCTTGACCATCATGGCTTATAGGCTGCCAGAATTTTTAGAAATGATTCTACCGCTCGGAATGTTTATCGGCATTCTATTAACATTTGGTCGCCTGTATATGTCCAATGAAATGTCTGTGCTTTCTGCTGCAGGTATCAGTCAGAATCAGTTAGTGAAACTCTTAATGCTACCCACTTTGGGAATGGCAGCCTTTGTAGCTGTGTTGAGCCTTGTGGTGGGGCCCATTGGTTTGAAAAAGTCTGGCGAGATTATGTTTGAGCAGCGCAATAACTCAGAGTTTGAAACATTGAGCCCAGGCCGGTTTCACGTTATGAAAGGTGAGCAAAGAGTGACCTATACAGAGCGCTTATCAACCGATCGCAAACAAATGGAGAAGCTTTTTATAGCTGAGATCAATGAGAATCAACTAATTACCTTGGTGGCTAAGTCTGGTATTCGGAAATTAGATGAAGTCAGTGGTTTGCAGTATTTAGAGTTGAATAATGGTTATCGTTATGAGTCTACTCCAGGTATGGCCGAAGCAAGGGTGATACAATATGAACTTTACCGTTTGAGGTTGGATGAGCAAGACATATCGCCACAAATGACAGAGGTTAAAGCTACGCCAACCATTGATTTGATGCAAAAAAAAGACGCTATTTCTCGAGCCGAGCTACAATGGAGAATATCTCTGCCGATTCTTGTTCCTGTGGTTGTATTATTAGCGATCCCATTGAGTCGAGTTAGCCCTCGGCAAGGTAGATTCGTAAAGATATTTCCTGCAATATTACTCTATTTAATCTACCTTAGCTTATTGGTGAGTGGCAAATCCCGAATAGAGAAGGGAGAATTAGATGCAACTTTTGGACTCTGGTCGATTCATCTGTTGTTTCTTTTTATTGCACTTCTTTTACACACTTACCCCTCAATTATTTGGAAATGGCGAATGTCTCGTGTTTAGTTGGCTCTGGTCCTTCCCGGCGGTTATAGATGTTAAGAATTAGTATTATTGATCGATATATTGCGAAAACAGTTCTTTTTTCGGTGGCTGGTGTATTGCTAGTTATTTCTAGTTTGGATGTCCTGTTCGCATTTGTTGATGAGCTCGATTCGGTGAATGATAATTATTCTGCTATTGCTGCATTTCAATATGTCTTTTTACAAATGCCAAAAAGCATGTATGAATTTATTCCGGTTAGTAGCTTAATTGGCGCGTTAATTGGTCTAGGGTTTCTGGCTAGCAATAGTGAATTGGTGGTGTTAAGAGCAGCTGGATTTTCGATTATCCAAATTCTTCAAGTGGTCATTAAAGCGATTATTATTGTGCTGTTATTTGGCATTTTGTTAGTTCAGTGGTTGGTTCCAAAAACGACCCCTATTGCACAAAGTCTAAAAGCCCTTCATTTGGGGGGTGGGCAGAATCTCTATATCAAGCGGGGCAATTGGCAAAAAGATGGGGACCACTTCCTACATTTTAACCTTATTCAGCATGATGGTAGTTTGGTGGGTTTAACTGGTTTTAAATTTAATCAATCTGATGAATTGGTTGAGATTTTTTTTGCTGAAAAAGCATCTTTTTCGTCAAAGAGCGGGTGGCTCCTACTGAATTACCAAGCAACCCAGTTGTTGGCTACGGAAACAAAAACTGTATCTGCAGAATCTAGGCCTTGGGAAACAACATTGACACCGGAGAGGCTGCTGAAGTTGGTAATGAAGCCAGACCACTTATCCGTTACTGGGTTAGCAGAGTATATTGGTTACCTTAAATCTCAAGGCCTGAGTTACAAGCAGTTTGAATTAGCATTTTGGAAAAAAGTACTTCAACCTTTGGTCACCATTGTGATGGTCATCCTGGCCAGTAGTTTTGCTTTTGGGTCATTGAGAAATGCCACTATGGGGTATCGCGTTACAGTAGGCATTAGTTTCGGGCTTATTTATCAGTATTTACAAGATTTTTTAGGGTATTCCAGCCTGGTCTATCAGGTTGACCCTTTTTGGGCAGCATTGATACCGTTGCTAATTTTCGCAGCTATTGGGGTTTTTAACCTAAACCGTATTAGTTGAAGCTAAGTTAATCAATTAATAGGGTGTTTTATGTTATGATGCCAGGTTTTAGAATTAACGTGATACTAAAGCGAGAATATATTTATGGGTTATTCAGTTTTTAATCTGATAAGGTCTGTTAAAATATTGATATTATTGCTTTGCTAGAAAATTGTTTTAAAACTTTTAAAGGTTTATGCCGGAGGGCCAAATATTGAAAATTGCGGTTGTTGGTACTGGGTACGTAGGGCTAGTGACGGGTGCTTGCTTTGCTGAGATGGGCAACCACGTGACCTGTGTTGATATTGACCTAGAAAAACTGGCGAAGCTTAGACAAGGGGAGCTTCCAATTTATGAGCCAGGCCTTGAGAGTATCGTGACCCAGGGTATTGAAATGGGGCTGTTGTCGTTTACTGATGATCTAGCAGAGGCAATGGATGGCGCTAAAGTAATATTTATTGCTGTTGGGACTCCACCTGGAGAGGATGGTTCAGCTGACTTGACTTATGTGCTGGCGGTTGCAAAGTCAATTGGCGAAAGGTTAAAAGATTATGCCGTTGTTGTCGACAAAAGCACTGTTCCCGTTGGTACAGCGGAGAAGGTGTCTTCAACAATCAAAGAAGCCTTATCAGAACGAAACGTTAATCTTCCTTTTGACGTAGTGAGTAACCCAGAGTTTTTAAAGGAGGGCGCTGCAGTCAGTGATTTTATGAAGCCTGACCGAGTGATTGTTGGTGTAGATTCTGATGACGCCAAAGGTGTCATGGAAGAGCTTTATGCTCCTTTTTCCAGAAACCACGATAAACTCCATTTTATGGGTATTCGTGATGCTGAAA
>JAYPYM010000039.1:4527-5204 GCA_038135915.1 Gammaproteobacteria bacterium | reverse complement strand
AAATGACAAAGTATGCAGCGAATGCCATGTTAGCCACCAAAATCTCATTTATGAATGAAATTGCAAACTTATGTGAACGGCTAGATGTTGATGTTGAAAATGTGCGCAAAGGGATTGGTTCTGATGATAGGATTGGCTATAGCTTTATCTACCCCGGCTGTGGTTATGGGGGGTCTTGTTTCCCAAAAGACGTTAAGGCCATCATTCAAATGAGCAAAGAGGTATCGTTTGAACCTTGGGTGTTAAATGCGGTCGAAGATCGTAATCAAAGCCAGAAAATGGTATTGGTGGACAAAGTATTTAAACGGTTTGGTAAAGATTTATCAGGTATGACGTTCATGGTTTGGGGTCTTTCCTTTAAGCCTGGCACTGATGACATGAGGGAAGCCCCTTCTATCAATTTGATAGAAGCATTGCTGGAGGCCGGTGCATCAGTGAATGCCTATGACCCTGTTGCTCAAGAAACGGCAAAGAAAGCTTTTGCTAAACATTGGCAGGATTCTGGCCAATTGAATATTTGTGATCAGCTATACGAACAAGCTAAAGACGCTTCAGCGCTTCTTTTAGTAACAGAGTGGAAGATATTTAGGCAGCCGGACTTCGAAAAACTCAAAAACTTGATGAAGGAGCCGGTTCTGTTCGATGGCCGGAATCAATACTTACCTGAGCGCGTGAAA
>JAYPYM010000039.1:0-4493 GCA_038135915.1 Gammaproteobacteria bacterium | reverse complement strand
TTTGAATATGTTGGCATCGGTCGTTAATCTTAAATGATATGAACCTAAAAGCATGTCACATATAAACCACCGGAAGAAGATGATTAGGGCTAAATCAAGGTGCAATTAAACAATAAAGCTGAGACAGAGAAAGATGATGCCAATATTAGGTACTCCGATTTTGGTGAAGAGGTCGTTAGCCCTGCTGCCGGTGAAGGGCAGCCTTTCAAAATGCTTGAAAGTGAACAAAAGACAGGCTCTGTTGAACAACTTCCTTATTCCTATGCAAAGCGCAATGGCGTGCTGATCGATCTCAGAGATACGGCGGAAAATAAGGTTTCAGTTGATACTAAAGTTGTTTTGTGTTCCGACACACCGCCGCTTGTGGTGGTGAATGAGATTCAGAGGTATATCGACCTGCCTGTGCACTTTCGAGTGGTAGGCCAGCAGATGTTTGAAACCATTCTCGAGACTTCATTTCAAAACCAATCTAGTGAAGCCATGGAGGCAGCAGCTGGTATTGGTGATGAACTGGATTTAGCAAGCCTTGCTGAGCAAATACCTGAAACGGAAGACTTGCTAGAACAGGAAGATGATGCCCCTATTATTCGTTTGATCAATGCCATATTGACTGAGGCTATTCGCAATGCAGCGTCAGATATCCATATTGAAACTTTTGAAAAACGCTTAGTGGTGCGGATGCGGATAGATGGCGTTTTGAGGGAAGTGCTAGAACCGAGAAGAGCGTTAGCGCCATTACTGGTTTCCCGAATAAAAGTGATGTCAAAGATGGACATTGCGGAGAAGAGGGTCCCTCAAGATGGGCGAATTGCATTAAAAATAGGTGGTAGAGAGATAGATATTCGGGTCTCAACGATGCCTTCTAGTAATGGTGAAAGAGTGGTCCTTCGTTTGTTGGATAAACAAGCGGGAAGGTTAGACTTAACTCATTTAGGTATGGCCGGTAAAGATCTGAAACTACTGCAAGAATCAATCTTCAAGCCACATGGAATTATACTTGTAACCGGTCCAACTGGTTCAGGTAAAACCACTACACTTTACGCCAGCCTTAGTAAGCTCAATGACAAAAGCCGTAATATATTGACAGTTGAAGACCCTATTGAATACAAGATTGAAGGGATTGGTCAAACCCAAGTTAACACAAAAGTTGATATGACGTTTGCAAGGGGGTTGAGAGCAATTCTTCGACAAGACCCTGACGTAGTGATGATAGGAGAAATTAGGGACTTAGAAACAGCAGAAATTGCTGTTCAGGCCAGTTTAACAGGTCACTTAGTCCTTTCTACGTTACACACAAATTCAGCGATTGGTGCTGTCACTCGATTACAAGATATGGGTGTGGAGCCTTTTTTATTGGCTTCAAGTTTGGTAGCGGTAGTTGCTCAACGTTTGGTAAGGGTGCTCTGTGATGAATGTAAAATAGCCCGTAAGCCCACCGAAAAAGAATACCAGGCGTTGGGCGTCAAGCCTGAAAAATTACCCTATATTTATGCCCCAGTGGGTTGTAAAAATTGTAACCATCTAGGATATCGAGGGCGCGTTGGTATTTATGAACTGCTTGTTTTTGACGAGACTTTACGGAAGATGGTGCACGAAGGTGAGAGTGAGTCTTCCATAGAAGCTTATGCTAGAAAACATCACAAAAGTATTCGCGTAGATGGCATACGAAAAGTAGCTCAAGGTAAAACGACCCTGGAGGAAGTGCTAAGAGTTACCAGAGATGGGTGATCGGCGTGACTTTGTTAGTCAGCAAGGGTACTTATTTGATATCATGAAAGTAGGGCTGGTTGTCTACATAGAGTAGGCAGGGCTAAAGCCAATTTCATCACACTTATAAATCTTTAGGTTTTAGGCCATTTGGTGAAGTGCTAATAGGGGAGGTTTCTTTGTCGGCTTTTGATTATGTCGCACTGAACGAAAAGGGAAGAGAGAAGAAAGGAACATTAGAAGGGGATAATGCCCGGCAGGTTCGGCAGAAGCTGCGTGACAAGGGTTTGGTGCCCATTAGTGTCGAAATGACTGTCGACAAGGCAGGTGGTAATAAAGCAGCTGGTTTCACTTTTATTCGCCATGGTTTTAATACGGCTGAGCTTTCTTTGATAACCCGTCAATTTGCTACGCTGTCTCAAGCTGGCCTAACTATTGAAGAATCGCTGGGCGCAGTTGCTAAGCAAACCAAGCGTCCAAAGGTACGTAGTATTTTGTTAGCTGTTCGAGCAAAGGTGGTAGAAGGTTATACGCTGGCTGTGGCTATGTCGGATTTCCCAGGTGCATTTCCTCAGTTATACCGGGCCACTGTGGCGGCGGGAGAGCAGTCTGGCCATTTAGATTTGGTGTTGGAAGAGTTGGCCGATTATACTGAATCTTCTCATGAAACAGGTCGAAAGATTAAAAATGCCTTAATATATCCTGCAGTACTGGTGATATTCTGTTTATTGATATTGGTCGGGCTGCTGAGATTCGTCGTGCCGAAAATTGTGGAAGTGTTTGATGGGTCTGGCCAGACGCTTCCTTTTTTAACCAGGGCGCTGATAGCTGCCAGTGACTTTCTCGGCAATTACGGTGGTTGGTTGTTGCTGCTTATTTTAGCTTCGATCCTAGGTTTTTTTCAGGCAATGCAGCGAGAGAAGTTCCGCTATTGGATACACAGTAAAGTTTTGAAAATGCCTTTGTTTGGCACTATGAGTTTAGGTATAAATGCTGCTAGGGTTTGTAGTACGCTAAGTATACTATCTGCCAGCGGAGTGCAGCTGGTGGACGCATTAAAAATATCGGGGGAGGTCGTTTCAAACCTAATCTTAAGAGATTCGATTATTGATGCTAGTAACCGGGTCAGGGAAGGTAGTAGTTTGAGCCACTCATTAGATCAATCAGGCTACTTCCCACCGATGATGGTGCAGATGATAGCGAGTGGAGAGAGTGGTGGTGAACTGGATAAAATGTTATCTAGGGCCGCAAGAAATCAGGAGCGAGAGCTAGAGAGCTTGGTCAGCACGCTGGTCTCACTCTTTGAGCCAATGATGATGATTTTTATGGGAGGTATGGTCCTTACCATTGTATTAGCAATTATGTTACCTATAATCAGTCTGAATTCTTTGGTTGGTTAAGACCGTAATAAAACCTATTAGGAATCATTGTTTATTAGAGCAGGTTAATTGATTCTGAGGCTGAACGCGGGTATAAGAATAGACTTAAATGAGCAAATCTTACATATATCGACAGGAGTTATTAAGCATGCTAAGGCCCACCCAAAGCGGATTTACCATGGTTGAAATTATGGTTGTAGTTGCGATTATCGCTATATTGGCCGTGATGATTGTACCCCAGGTCACAGGGCGTGATGATCAAGCAAAAATAACAAGGGCAAAACAGGATATACGCGCTATTAGCTCTGCGCTTGATCTTTATAAGCTGGATAACCATAACTATCCATCAACGGATGAAGGCTTAGAGGCATTGGTCAATCCGCCAAGTGATGCGGAAAACTGGGTAACCGGCGGTTACCTAAAGAGCTTAAAAGCAGATCCGTGGGGAAATGACTATATATACATTAGTCCAGGAGAATACGGTGCCTATGATATTGTATCTTTGGGAGCTGATGGCCAAGATGGCGGAGAGGGCGTAAACGCCGATATTATATCATCTGATTTATAAGGTTTAGGGAAGTTTAAGTGATGCCTTTTATCTTGCTCTACCAACCTAAGTATGAATAAGACAGCTTTCTTATATCAGTGAATAGTTCGCTTGAAACAATTAAAGTATTGAGTCCTGGTAACATTAGATGTAGACCTATTTCTAGCCGAGGTTTTACTTTGGTAGAGATTTTGGTCGTCGTCATTATCATTGCCGTGTTAGCTGGCGCGATGAGCTTAACGATTAATATCAACTCAGAGCAGAAAGAGCTGCAGCGGCAGGGCCAAAGGTTAAAGCATGTCTTGAAGTTCGCCCATGATCATGCCATTTTTACTCGTCGCCCTTTGGCGTTAGAGGTTTTTGAAGATGGTATTAGATTTGTGGAGTTGGATGAAGCCGAATATGACTTTATGTCTTGGGGGCTTGAACAAGAGACTGTGTCAGAAGAGGTTGATTCCGATGCTTCAATTGCTGCATATGAGGCTGAATCTTCTGAAGATACGCTTTTAAAGTGGGTGCTTAAGACTAGCGAAAAGGCTTTGTCCGAATATGAGGTTCCTGAAGGGTTTCAGTACGAATTAGAAGTTGATGAAGTGCCTGTTCAATTAAGCGCTTTGTCTGATCTTGAAGAAGATGCAGAAGAAGCAGATGAAGAGGATGAGGAAGTCTTATATCGCCCTCAAATATATTTCTCTGACGATGGGTCAGTGAACTCATTTGTTATACGAGTGACCTATGATGAGAAAGGTTTAAATACAGAAGTTAGTATGAGCATGACTGGTGAAATTCTTGAAGAGTCAGAGCAATGAATTTTTTGCGGTCAAGTAATGCCTACAATGAAACCAAAAAATGTTCTTGTG
>JAYPYM010000038.1:16872-24271 GCA_038135915.1 Gammaproteobacteria bacterium | reverse complement strand
ATTTAACCCAGTCTCTTGTTAGCATTCCAATGCGAAACTGAGTTTTGTACTGTTATTAGAATATCAACTTAAATACTGCTTTCTGGCTGCTTTTGTTCATCAACTATTTTCAAAAACCGCAACCAATCAGGGTAAGTATCTACATCAAACCCTTTGTCTAATTGAGTAACACTGAGTCCTTCATCTTTACACAAAGAAATTAAATCTTTATGCACACTACTAGAACCCCACTGAATATGCTTATCGAGACCACGTATCGGTTTCTTGGCTCCTAGTAGGCAAAAACCCCCATCTTCCGTTGGAGAAACAATGACATCTGACACATCTAGTGCATTGACAGCACGCTTAATCAAAGATTGGTCTATGCTGACAGAGTCCCCGCCCAGCACAATAGATTTTACACACCGATTCTTAGATTTCTTAAGCACTTCATTGAGTCTGTGGCCTAAATTTCCATTTGGTTGTACCGCATAATTCGTCGAGAAAGGTTCAAACAAACCCTGTATTCGCCGTTCAATGTCCTGACCAAAAGGCCCGACTTTTAAATAGCTCAAATTAGCAAACCAAACTTGAAGGTTCCAGCTTTCTGGATCGTGAATACGTGGCAAGACCCACGAAAGCATTTTCCAATATGCCTCGGTTGCACCAGCAATGCCAAGCTCAGGTATTAATCGCGTTTTAACTTTCCCAGGAAATGGAACTTTCGTCATCAGATGAACGCCAACTTCCTTGGTAAACATATGAGCGTTCAGCTTAGCAGAAGAAATGGCCGGAATGATGCCTACTTTTAATTTCTCTTTCAATTTTCCCTGAAACATAAATCACCAATTATTATTTTCCATTCTAATTAATATGATTTACTAATAATATTCCTTCAATCGAAATGGTGAAACACCGATAGAGAAGGCAAATCTAAGCGCCCACATCTTTAGGATCGTCTTTATCACGCCAGAATCTTCCCACCTTCTACTAGAAGTTTCAATTCGCTCTCTAATGCGAAATGCTCTTCCTGTCTTCTTTAATCGCTTTGACAATGCAAGGTCTTCCATTAAAGGCCATTCTGGAAAACCACCTACTGCATAGTATAAACTCCTTCGAACCATGATACCTTGATCACCAGTACAAATCGATGTAAAAGAAGAACGAATATTCATCATCTGCTCGACCACACGAAACACTGGATGTGCACCACTCAGTTTTACATCGCAACGGCCCCACCCTAATTGGAAAAACTCCCTTGCTTCAGTGTTTTCCCGAGCAATCTTCATACCAATTTTCGATTTATTCACCGGCTCTAATGTTAAAGACCGCTCTGCTTCGGTGATACGATCAAAAAAATTTAACACATATTCACACAGAGCGTCCGATAGAATTGAATCGGCGTGCAAGAACCACAACCACCCTCCCGAAGCATGTGCTACTCCAAAATTCATCTGGTAACCTCGCCCCGGCTCAACAATTAGCAGCTTGTCCACCAAGGAATCTGAAACTGAAACGGTCTTATCGTCACTACCGCCATCTACTAATACAATCTCATGGCCTCTCTCTCTGAAGCATTGCAAGGATCCTAACAAACGACCAATGCGCTCTTCCTCATTAATGGTGGGGATAATAACACTAAGCATTAAGTTGAAAGCCCTCTACAGTGATTAAAGCCACTTTTCGTAAGCGCCTGCCAACTAGCTTCATGCACAATATTATCGCTAAGCGTTTTGTTCAGATGGAGACTGGCCTCATATGAACCAGCAAGCTTATGTTGAATATTCTTATTATCGTAATAGAGTGAAGCCGCTATAATTGCGCCAAAAGAGTGCAGCCTAAAAAGTATCTGCGCGGTCTCTTCGAAGGATTGAAACGAAGTGGTCTTGTGTATAATCCCATGCCGAAAATCAAGCACACTTATTTACCCCAGTAACCAATTCAAATAGGTATTATTTTTTTTCTTTTTCGTTTAATCGACTCATTCATTAAACAATCTAGTGTGTACCAACTAAAAAAAAAGATCAAAAAAAAATTCTAATAAAGAGCGCGTTGTGACTCATTCGAACATCCGAATGGTGACGTAGGATACAAAAATGACAATTTAGGCTTTGCAGCCCGCCTGCTTTATAAAACCTACCCTTTGCGACTCAGGAACATGCTTACTTTCATAAGCAATCACAAGCTGCATACTTTGCTCTTTTTGCGTTTCACTCAATAGCTGGCCGTTCGGCCATCGCCCCGTAGCAATCGAATGCTTTAAATTCTGGTAAATTTCTGGAGTGACTGTTTTGAGTGCTTGATCTATTTCATTCACGCTATTGCTTACCCCTGGTATCAATCGAAAGTAAAAGACTATCGTCTTACATGATCAAGATGAAGTCAACTTACTCGCCCAGCCAAGCTTTGATCGACAGGCTGCATAAAAATCGTAGTCTAAGGGATGAATAAGGCGCATGCGTTGCGGTTTTTTTCTAACATATAGCACATCACCCTCACCCACTTGAATACTGGTTTGGCCATCACAACTAATATGTGGATTAACGCCACGCAGCCCCCCAAAAACAATCTTTATCTCACTATTAGCATTCACCACAATAGGCCTATTGCTCAATGCATGAGGGCATATTGGCACCAAAGCAATTGCCTCCAAAGTGGGGTGCATCATTGGCCCCCCCGCAGAGAGCGCATATGCCGTCGACCCAGTTGGCGTCGCAATAATCAAACCATCTGAGCGCTGCCGAAATACATATTTTCCTTCTATATAGAGCTCAAATTCTATCATTTGAACCGCTTTACCCGGGTGAATGACAACATCGTTCACCGCATCACTGCTGTACACTATCGCACCATTATGCTCTGCTTCAGCATCCAACAAGAATCGGTGCTCAACCTGGTAGGCACCATTGAAAATTTTAGTAAAGCGTTGGTCAATTTCCGCAGGCACAATATCAGTTAAAAAACCCAACTGCCCCCGGTTTACGCCTAGAATAGGCACGCCGTGTTTAGCCAACGCTCTACCCGCCCCAAGTAAGCAACCATCGCCACCCACCACAATTACCAAATCGCAAATCTCTCCAAGCATCTTTATGCTATTGCTCTGCAAACTATGCTGAGGCAGAATTTTAGCTGTATTCGCCTCCAAGATTACCGTGAACCCGTGACGTTCAAGCCACTCAATAACATGCAACAGAGTTTTCTGGACCAAAGTACTGCCATCTTTGCCCATTAAGCCAATTATTTTAAAACCACTGCTAAGATTTGCTACCATGTTTCATGCCTAAACCTAGGTAATTTTTTGTCTAGTTGTATGAGTAGCCTCGGTTTCCCTGAAGGCCTCCGGTATGAATAAATAAGACTCTGCTATTAGCCCTAAAGTACCTATTTATCAAAAGATAACATAATGCGTAAAACGCCTTTAATGTGTAAACCGACTCTAATCGGAAAGGCAGGCTTGACCGCACGCTCTGATCAAAATCACGAAGTTTAGTATTAACACGCCCAAATCCCCCAAAGTGAAAATCGGTCATCAATCGCCATCTTCCTCTGGATAGATTACTAGTGATCAAAAGCTTCCGATCGATCTCTGCTTTTAAATACTCGCTACCTTTAAAAGCCGAAATACCAATAACCTCAGTCTGTTTAGCACTGGAAAGCACCAAACCACATAAGGTCACCGCTGTACCACAACCCAAAAGAATATAGTCGAAGGGCGCTTGATGGCTTTCAGTACACTTTAAGTAGCCATTCAGCAGGGTGCCAAATCGAATGGCCCCATTTAAGCCCTTCCAATCGTTACCACCTTCAGGGATCCAATAGGCTTCTCCAACCCATTTTTTCGCCCGCCATGGTTCTTCCCTTAGATCTCGATAATCAGACCTAGAAATAAAGTGGAGTTTCATCCCCCAGTTTATAACGTCTTTTAAGGTAGGGTTAAGCGTTTCAGGCCGCTCTCCGCGCTCTATACCATGCGTCTCTATGTTTAAGTATTGACCCACCCATGCAAGTGCATGCATGTGATTAGAATAATATCCGCCTGCCGTGGCAATGGATGTTACCTTTTGCAGCGCAGCAGCCTGTAAATGGAAGTATAATTTATGCCACTTATTCCCAGACACAATATGATGTCTAAGGTCTTCTCTCAGCACCCAAGACTCGACATTCGGGTCCAAAGAGGAGATACAGTGAAGACGCTGTGTAAGCATCGGCCTGCTCATGAGAGCGAAAAGTGTTTTCATACACTTCAGATCAATAGCAGGCATGGTACAAATAATGAGTGATTAAGCAGGAAGCACTGGATCAGCGATAGATTCAGAGGCCAGAGAGCTTACTAAGCGGTCTTTGTCAGCTCCATCGGTTGTTGAAAAGGAATTACCCTCAGAGTGGCTTGATTCTTGGGCAGCCTGACTTTCATTTTGAGTACGCGCTGGTTCACCTTGGCCCTGACCAGTTGCGTGAACGTATGTTGAACCGTCTGTTGCGACCTGTACAGATTTGGCATGAAACCCTGTGGGTGTCTGCTGAGTTTCAAAGGTGACCACTTGATCAGCTTTTAACGTCTTGTAACCATCCATTTCAACATAAGAATAGTGTACAAACAGTTCTTCAGTGAAATCATCAGATAATATAAACCCATAACCTTTTGTGTTATTGAACCACTTTACCACACCTTTATAACGCATGACTGATTTTCCCCATAGCGACTATCTTGTTCCAAACTAACTTCTTCCAACAAATACAAAAAAAGATTATGACATTATAAGTGAGAAAACGAAAGTAAATTTACTTGCATTTAGTTATATTGACCGCGGGGTAATTCAAAGGAATAATTCTTAACCAATCGCACCAGATTTTAAGCTATATAGCCATCATTGATACCGTATCGGTCTACAATAGTTAGATAATAAGGATAATCTCAAGTTAACATCCGGTTCATCAACCTTCGTATCAATCCTCATCATCCTAATCAATAATTGTCATAGAAATAGATGTTCATCAGTCTCCATTGATAGTAGCTAAGATACGACGCGAACCACCCTGGTTTCTGTGCTCACCCAAATAAATACCTTGCCAAGTGCCCAGTCGCAAGCCTCCATCGGATATCGGTATTTGGAGTTGCCCTCCAATTAACACTGCTTTTATATGAGCGGGCAAGTCGTCTGAGCCTTCTAGTGTGTGCAAATAGTAATCCTGATTTTCAGGTACTAAGCGATTAAAAAAAGATTCCAAATCACTTCTTACACTGGGATCAGCATTTTCATTAATGCTTAAAGACGCCGAGGTGTGAAGCAAAAAAAGCTGCAACATACCTTTGCTAAGGCCTCTAACTTCTGGCAATTGATTGAAAATTTCATCTGTCACAAGATGAAACCCTCTTAATCTAGCTTCCAGCCTAATCTCTTTCTGAATCCACATGCGGTAGTCCTTTTCTTAGGTGTTCATATATCGAATTAGCCGATCATCTACCTTCGCCTAAGCCGTTCTTCATTATCCTTTTCTTGGAAGTAACGGCGCCTGATACGCTTTTGGCGATAAATCTCTTTTTTTAAGACATCATTCTGATCCAAGTCACTACTCTCTTGGGTTCTGACACGCTGTTGTTGCTGAAGTTGGTTCAAAAGATCCAGAGTTGTCTTATGAGCAGCAGGTTTTTTTTGCTTTGTGTTGTTCTTAATAGTATTCTGGTTTTGGTACTGGTCAAGCTGTTTTGGATCGCAACCTGTTCTAACAAGAGTCTCATCCTTTTCATAAAGGGTACCCTTTTCATTCCTCCGAAGATGTTTCAACACTTCATAGCACTTATAACTAATTCTTTTACTACCCACTGGCGCATCTTGAGCATTATCAGCTGCCAAACTCGGATAAATTCTAGTACAAATCAGTAGAACTAAGCCCAATAACAGCAAACCTCGACCTAAATGATTAAAGTAATCTAACATAACCCATTCGCTTGCCTAACTATTTTTCATGGTAACAGATACCTGCATCAGGTACCTCTCCCCTGCTTTTTGGGCAGGGCCGCAATGCTTAAGTGCATCAAAGTCTGAACGTACACCGGAGAAATAATCAGGCAATGCTTGACTACCGAAAACAAGAAGCTGACCATCAAGGTTACGAATAGCCTCTTCTGGTATATCACCATCAAAATCATCTGTGCCTGGTATTTGCGCTAAATATTTCTTTGCATCCTCCGGCATAACAATCTCGGTTTGCGGCCCACGCAATACGAGTAGCATCCTAACTAGCTGTTCATCTGGATCCTTATGTATCGTTTGACGCCCTATATCCTTATCTAATACATTACGGGTGAGTCTAATATCTATGTCAACATCAACTAGAGAAAGTTCAGGCGCTTTACAAATAGCCTGCACAACTTTGAGTATCGCCTGAGTTGCATTTTGATCGCTGATCTGTACAGATAGATCGGTCACACTGGCGCTTTCACGCGCCAGCGCCAACCGTTGCTTTTGAGATTCATCAATTGGTAACAGTAAATGATGATCGCGTTGAAATGATTCAGCTAGCTGCCCAGCTGAATCATTCTCTAATAAGGTTTCCAAACTATTTACAAATGAATCAACATCCACATCGACCTGTGGAACACACTCATCTTCATCTGTAAATTCAATCTCTACTAGCCAATCATCAATATTATCAGCCAACCCTAAAGGCTTAGATTGAGTATCGAGTATACCGATAGGCAGACGTAAAGGGGTATTCGAGGAAAGCCTCGGCGTTACCTTTTTAATCGGACTAATAAATGCAAAAGCCTCCTGACCCGAAAAAGGCTTCACATTTAGTAACGCTGGTAAGGTTGCCACCGCGAGCGTTCTAAGTTTTATCATTCAAACAACACACCTAATATCGTGATTAATGACTCGTTAAACTCCGCTGATATACACTCTAATAGCCAAACATGGCTGAGCAATCAGCTCATCTAATTTACACCAGGCATATTTCATATTGCAAGATTCGAAAACAGACCTTTGGGCAATAATGCCAATCAATAACACCCATTTTAGCTTAAACCTGACCTTTTTTTCTTACATTCTGGTCGTCCAAAATTTAACAGCCAAACAACACGAATACATTGTTAAATACCCTTGTTCTGGGTTAGAACCAAACCAGAATAAAAACAGAATATTTTATTCAAGACAAGCAAAGGAGACATTCATGTTAAAATCTAAAGCACTCATTACTTTAATTGCAATCCTAGGATCACAAGCCGCTTTATGCGACATCACCTCTGTCAATCCAAAAGATATCCGAGAGCTAACACCACAACCAAGTTTGGAATATGACTTCATTCCAACAGACATTATTGTCAATCCTATTCCTATTGAACCGGATGTCGTCAAGTATACATCGGGCGCACATTACCATAAACAAGCACTGACTAGCACGAAACCACGCATTACAT
>JAYPYM010000038.1:0-16862 GCA_038135915.1 Gammaproteobacteria bacterium | reverse complement strand
ACGGTACCAGGCGCAAAAACAAAGATTAAAGTACCAGCAGGAAAAAGTGTATTAGTCAACGTTGCCTTTACTGCAGAGTCGAGATGTAATGAGTTAAACAGCACGGCCCCTGATTGGTGTGAGGTTAGAATTTTAGTTGACGGTGTTGAAGCTTCCCCAAAAGCATCCAGCTTCCCTGCTGATACCTATGCATTCGACAGTACTGATAGAGGCAGCGAGACGAGCGCATCATGGGAATCACATGCTATGGATCGACACTTGTGTGTAAGTAACAAAAAAGGAAAGAAAGCGAAAACAGTTCCTGTCGAAGTGCAGTGGAAAGTGACTAATTTTGATGGCGGAAATGCGCCTACTTTTTGGTTAGATGACTGGAGTTTCACTACCCAATTAGCGAAAGGGTGCCGTGAACAGAGATTAACTAACAAATAAAATACAAGCTGATTAGCGAGGATTAGTCTTCGCTAATCAGCTAGATCAATTCGTTTTTTTGTCCGTTTGATTTTTCTTATCACGCAACATTGAAACACGTTCATCTGTGACTGGATGTGTGGACAGCAATGCAATTGCTTTTCTTTTCGTTTCATCCATTTGTTCCGATTGCTCAATTTCTTCAGTAGGCTGATCACCTGATGACCCTGTCATCAGTCTTTCCAACAAATTCGCCAAGTGCTCTGGTGGGAAATCTATTTTTTGCATTTGTTCCATTGCAAATCGATCTGCCTCCCGCTCAAAATCACGAGAATATGCGAGTGCAGCTAAGGTAGCTGGAACCCATGTAATCAAGTCAGCACCCACACTGATGTCTCCAGTGAGCATCACAAAAAACCATGCAACAATACCACTTTGAACAGCCTGCCGAAGTATATGCTTATGATGAACATGCCCCCACTCATGGGCAAAAACACCAATTAACTCTTCATCATTCTTTGCCAAATGAACCATTTCATCAGTGAATACAATATCTCCTGAAGGCAAAGCAAAAGCATTTGCGCCTATATCCTCACCGCCCATCCGAAAGTGAACTTTCAAACCATCTTTGGTCGCATCAGGGAATGTATCGAAAAAAGCTTGCCTCAAACGATCCTGTTCTTCATTGGTTAGCTCGGAAGGCACTAACATCATATTGTCCAGTAAATTTAGGGTGCCTCCACTAACCGAGTTAATCACCTCGACCGGAATTTGCGACGCTATCAAGTCTGCAGCAAGAGGGGCACCCCAACGAACACACGAATAGCCCAACGCGACAATCAAAAAGATGCCAACAAAAACGATCGCAAAATATCGTTCTAAAAAATGTAGGATAAATGCAGATGAACTGGGGCCAAAGTCTCTAAAACATTCATCAAAACGATCTGGCTCAACAGGTTCGAAAATCACGCCCGTTTCGAAAGACAAGCGTCTATCGTGAGAACCAATTACAGTGGTGATTTTAAGATCTTTTGCAGCGAGCGTTCTATAGTCTAAACCCTCAAAAATGCTGTAGTCTGATTCATCAACCAATCGAAGGCAGGCATAATTATCATAGACTTCAATATAACCTGGCCATTGTTTAGAAGTTTTACCATCATAGAAATAGCCATGTAAAGGTTTCATCGTTTTAGCATGAGGTATCGAAGTTAGAAAGCAGCTACATCGACACCTAACGCATCCCCCAATTCTTCACCAATAGAACTTTTTGCTTTCATCTCACTGTTAACGAAGTCATCCATATTACCATCAAAGGTTAAGTAGGTATGCTCAGCTTTATACTTCGCTACACGCACCCTAGCCCAGGGATAAAAAAACCCTAATGTACACACCATACCAATAGTATTGGTCAAATATAGTTTTATGAGGCCTGGCGCTTCATAATCAGCAGAAAACTCATGCTCACCCAACATAGCATTGTTAAAGTATAGATTAGTGGTCCCTGCGGTCCAAACACTGAAAGCGATAACATAACCAAGCATAACACCAAGACCAACTAATGGTTCAAAAATATAACCTAAACCCACTCCAATACCATACCCTACTGCAATCGCAGCAATAAAAATAGCACCCAACACATAGTAATCCTTAGTCGGCGGGTCACAGCTAAACTCTGTTTGACCATACTTTCGCTCAAAAAATTACCAGCAATAACGACCGGCACCACTAATAATCTACCAATCAAAATATTAATTGGTTTAGCCAAATATTCAAATCTAGTCCCTGTTAACTCAGTATGGCCATAAAAGTACTGCTGATTTCTAACCTTAGCCCAAGCAGAGTATATACCAAGGGTCAGGATGGTTAGTACAATGTTAACAATCCATATTTTAAAGTATTCAAACCCATTGCCATCGAACTTAAATTCCAATTCTTCTTCAGGCTCACTATCACCATCTTCTGCCGAATCTTCCCGAGCTTCAGTAGCAGCGACTTCCTGGGTATCCTCTACTGCCACCAGCGATAACTTAGTTTCACCTTTAGTCTCTTCAACTGGAGCGTTTTTCGAATCCACTTGACTTGATTCAACGACGGACATTGGTTCTAATTCGAGAAAGACACCGACATTTTCAAACGCAGCAATATACTTCCTAGCACTACTCTCAGGTAGATTTTTTTTCACAATCGCCGTTGAACATTTCAGGAGATTAGTAGCTGCCTTCTCAGACATTTTAAGCTTTTTAACCAACGAATCCTGAATGAGAGATTTTTCTTTTTTATCATCCAACTGTCCGTAGAAAACTACTTTAAATCGTTCGCCGCTTGTCGAATCCATATATCTACACCCAAACTTTTTACAATTATACCATATTAATATTAGCCTATTTTGTAAGCACTCAGTTAAAAAAAATAGCCTGAGGCATTAAGATGGGTTTAACCCAATTCAGCCAAGAATAATTTAATATATGGTGAAATAAATCCCGCCTCAACTCGACATATAAGCCGAATTGAAAAAGCTGATGTCTTCAGTATTAGTAAATGGAAATGGATCAGCGATACTGTTAGTGTCCAAACCTAGATACGATCTCAAGGCTTTGTGAACATGCCTTGGGTAGATAATAGTACCCGCACTGTCATCTCTTACTAAAGTGGTTGGATTAATCGGAATTGCATTCTGTGATTCATCAGTTAGCCCCACCACTCGATTTCCCCAAGATGCGTTACGCTCCATCATCATCAGACTTCCAATTGGCCAATGATCTTTACCATTCGAGCTATTATAGTAAGGCGTCCTAGAAAAGTCTGAGCCAATCAATAGCGTGATACGATCTGCAATTCCTTCCGTTTCGGCAAATGTCCAAAAATAATCAATTGCATCCGCTAAGTGAGCAAGCAAGGGCTCGTGCAACGCATCATGATCAGTGTGAGTATCGAACCCATGTAGCACCAGGTCTGCACTCGCGGCAACACCGGATTTAAAGGCCAGTGTAGTCACCTGTATTTGTTGCATCAAACTACTGTTTAATCCGTCCGCAACCTCTATTCTAGGCTGCAACTCTTCGTTAGGGGGAAGCTCTTCGGCAAAGTCCTCTAAACTTTGACTATTCTCTCTCGCTTCATAGTAGGCATCCATCGTATATTTTTGTCTCGGTAGAATACTTGCTGCAGTTCTGAGTCGATCCAGCCTTGACTGTTGTGCTTGCTGCACTCGTTGCAAAAACGCGGATTGCCTAAAGCTTTGGTCTGCATCCCAAGGCAGTGTATTAGGTGACAATATCTGTCTGAGCTGATTGATGTCAGCTAACCGAGTATATCGAACAAGCCTAGCAGTTTCTGCATAACCACCATAATTGAGATAAGAAACAGGTAGATCAGGTGCATTTGCTGCTGAGAACATAGCGGTTAAAGATGGGTAGCCCACTGAATTTCGACCACTCCAGTTATGCAGAACACCCGTCGTATGAGAATTCGTCTGCATATCAATCCCATTAACGATTAATATATCATTAAAATATTTAGAAAATAATGCTGTATTATTTGCATAAGGTGCGTAATTAATGTTACCAACACTTTGTGTAGCAGATGATCTGGACCATTGTGTAATCTCTCTTTCACCGGCCTGATTTTCTTTCGGGTCACAAAAACTTGATACATCCCAAGCACCCTCGGCCTGCAATGTTACCAGAAATCGACCCGTATAATCTTCTGGCGCACCATAAATACGAGCACCAGGAAATAACAATCCTGCCCCCGCACCCATACTAAATTTTAGAAAATCTCTTCTATTCATCGCAATTTATTCGTGTAAATATCTATAATCCGTCATAAAATAAATGAGCATCGATATCCATGTACCCTGCATATACTGTGGATCACTGAACTCTTCCGACCAATCCTGCAACCACCAATCGTCAATTGGAATCTCACACCGCTCACCCGCACCTTGATCAAACGCTACTGGATTTAAGCCTGCATCTATTCGAGCTTGCCAAATGTCCATTAACAGCTGGTAACTGGATAGTAACTCTACTGAGTCAAGGTCTAGATTCTCACCCAACAAACGCTGATGTAACCCTTGAAGTTCTCGCTTAATCTGTACTTCACCAGACGGGTCAGAGTATTGATCCGTCTCATTTTTGGTTATGGAAAACTCAGCATCCTGCGCAGGGATATTTTGTGGAGAGGCTACCACCTCAATATCATACAGACCTTGTACACTAACGGTTAAAGGCACATCTACATAGCCATTCCACAAAAACCAGCCTGTTACCTCCCCTTCTGCTGCATCAAAATATTGCGCGCCAGTTCTTTCACCTTCAGAATTTAAAGAATGATCTAAACCATCCAATGTATCAAAGTTAGCCCCTTCAAAATTCGCTATCAAAGCTCCACCACTATCACGAACATTAATCTCATGAATGACCAGCAATAAGCTTGAATCCAGCACATCATCGTAATAAGGGGAGTCAAAACTAACTCGAATACGAAGGCTACCTTGATTAAGAGTGGTACCCAGCGCATGTGAGCTGGCTGTAGCTGTACGCGTCCCCGTGACTGTAAATGCCTGACGGGCTTGGCTCACAGGGGTTGTATATTTATCGACAAACTTGAAAATAATTCTATCCGAGGCACTTCGATTAAGATCGAAGATAACAGATGGGCAAGATACCGATAAAGCATGCGCCTGAGCCACGTTCGACATAATTGAATTCAAAACGCGTGCGCGCTCGGTGATACCAACCGAATCTATACCACCATAGTAAACTCTATAAGCATCATCAAAATTTGAGTATTCACCATCTGCTAACCAATCTGAAGTATCTTCCCCCCACTTAATACCCAATAAATTTTCAGTTTTAGATTCCAGTTCCTCCGGTGTAAGCAGTCGTCCAACACCGATACCGGATAAAGCCAGCTCTCTTTCAGCACTCACTGTTGTACTTAAAGCCTGCGCCCTAAACCAATCACTCATCACAAGTTCAACTAACAAATCCTTTAAGACAAACGGAGCACCACCATTAAAGCCTTGACTAAAATTTTCAGCCATCTCAGTAATAAATGCAGATTGAGCAGTGTAGGCTGCTAACTGACCTGCGTAACTCGCATCGTTAATGTTTTCAGGTGATTCAACTAAAGCTTCACTCATGATTGCTGGCCACCAGAATTTTACCACCGCTTCCGAAAACCTTGAGTCTTGAACAATTTCACCAGCTAACCATCGAAGGCTATTTTGACTAGAGGGCGCCGCATCCTGACCTAATCCAGGGGATCTCATATCTCTGTACCAGGTATCATTATCTTGGTATAAGCTGTCACCTGAGTCCGGGTACTTATAGCTATTAGGCAGGGAATCCAACCCTCCGTAGGATGAACGATACCAACCCTCATCACCATAGTTTTGAAATGCACCCGCTACTGGATCTAATACCTCATGGCATACAGTGCAGTTTGGATTATTTAAAGTAGGATTGTTGGTATCTGCCAGTGCTTCCGGATCAGTGGTCCGGGTTGCAGACTTTTCGATATCTACACCCAAAAAATGATAGAAGGTCCAGCGCGCACGCGCACGATTTCTATTGGTTTCAGTAGAGGGGTATCTATTTAAAAACGCTGGCTCATTTAGCACTCCAGATTTCGGGTAGTCGACATAGTCACCATGAGATAAAATTTGCAATCCAACATCCTGAAAATAGTTGGCATCGAGGTTATCGTCTACGAGAATTTGCCCATTCGGTGTTGCAAGTCTAAATTGGTTTACGTCTGAAGAGCTAAAACTCTGGCCACCATTCAAAACCTCATTCGTTTGAGGGTTGACCATAGTATAGTTAGACGTTAGGACTTGGCGATAATCCAAATCGTTTTCGACAATGTAAGCAATCAGCTCTAACGGCGCTCTAGACATGCCAAACAAAAATCCGCGGTACCACTCCCAAAAACCCTCTGTGTTCCCACTGGATACCATATTATATTGTCTTGTGGCTAATCTTGGAAAATAGGCTTGATTTGGATCACCAATATCTAATGACCCATCGTTAATAAATGCATCTGTCAGCAAACGATCGTTTGCTCCACGAATCAGAAAGTCATGGAAGGCTTCACCCTCCATAAGCCCCTCAATCGTTAACCGTAAGCCCGCTTCACTACGTTGCGCTACCACCTCCTCTTCTTCCGTGGGAATGCGACCAGCGAAGATTAAAGAAGCCCGGCGTAATGTTTCAATATCCGAAGTAAAGGTAATACTCTCAAAGAAACCGACTCCTTCTTCTTCACTACCAGCAGTCGCCATTTGGACAAAAGTAGCCAAGTTTAGATATTCTGTATCCTCACTCGCATAAACATTACCCCCTTGATGACCAAGCTCACCCAAAACCTTACTTAATAAGGTGTCACCACCATTTGCAAAGGTCTCAAAAAACTGTAAGAACGCATTATAGTTTTGCTCATCTGCATCGCTACCTGCTACAAAAATTAGATTTGTTCCTCCATAAAGACCATCCTCAACATGACAATTCACACAAGCAGTTTGTGTCACCTGGTCTTCTATATATCGTTGGTAAAATGACAACGCATCAGCAGATTCATCATCGCTATTACTGTTATTCTCATCATCATCGCTTTCACCATTGCTGTTGTTATTATCATCAACGCTATCTGATCCAGAATTGTCTTCTTCTGATTCTGATGAGTCACTTAGACTTGCTAAATAAAGGCTAAGATTTTCAAATGCTTGGGAATTGCGGGAAAGAACCGGTCCACCGCCATGAAAACTACCTCCAGCAGCTTTACTCAGCACCAGTTCTTCACCTGCTTCTTGACTGGCTAGATAAGCTAATAACCGGCTTTCGTTACTTTGCGACTCATCATCACCAACTAAAAAAATTAACTCAGATACTGATGCCCGGCCTTGTTCAAAATGACAAGACACACAGAGTGGTTGCACTATTTCAGGCTCAATAAACTCCACGTAAAAAGAAGCACTGTCGATAGCAGGTTCGCCCGAACTACCGCTTTCGGACACTTCATCTTCGGTATTTGTTGAGTCCTGAGTGTTTGAGATGTCTGGAGTTGACTCAGGGGGTTCTTCAGAGAATTGCGTGCCACCGCCGCAACCCATCAACAATAAAAGGCAGAGTAAGAAATATACTACTGATGGAGTAAACTTCATCATACTAATCTATATAGCTAATATAGTGATTCGCAACCCAGACGTAACGAAATCTTAATAATATTATAGCTGGATATAGACCAAATGAGTCATCAAATCAGCATCATGCTCAGCAAAGCGTGTGTTTAACTCGGCTTAAAAGGCTGGATTTCTCGAGAGCTGCTAGAAATGAGATGCTCAGACAATTCAAAATAGCTCTTAGTGACAGGAAACTGAGGAAACTCATCGATTACATTTTGGGGTGGCTTAAATAGAAAGCCAGCATCGGCCTCGGAAAGCATACTGGTGTCATTGTAAGAATCGCCTGCAGCAAATACTTTGAAGTTCAGATCATGAAACCCAATCACGGCTTTTCTTTTTGGATCAGCGATTCGAATCTTATAATCATCTACCTGATGATTAGTCTTATTAATATCTAACCTGTGACAAAACAAAGTAGGATAACCGAGCTGAGCCATCAGCGGCTTCGCAAACTCATAGAAAGTATCTGACAAAATCACTAACTGAAAATTGGCCTTTAACCAATCTACAAATGCTCGCGCACCCGGCATGGGTGACATCTGATTTATCACAGCTTCAATATCTAAAATATTCAACTGGTGCTTCTTTAGCTCACTAAGACGCATTTTCATCAGCTCATCGTAATCGGGAATATCTCTCGTGGTTGCTTTCAAGGCGTCTATGCCCGTATGCTGTGCAAAATTCACCCATATCTCTGGAATTAAAACGCCTTCTAAATCTAAACAAACAATTTCCACGGGATCGTCCTTTTAAGATCATGATTAATATTGAGCTTGCGAGCTAGAATACCTATAGATGCTACAGCTGTCCATAAAAACTCAAATAAGAGAAAGACCACCTAGATAAAAACCATCGTGAGCGACATCTTTTTATCACTGACCAATTTTGGTAAACTTCCGGCCAATTTTCATATTAAAAAATACCACACCTGGAGAAGTGTCATAATGACATCTAATGAACCAATATCGAAGGAAAATGTTACCAAATGGGCTGAATCTTTCAGCGAAATGACGCCCGAAAGCATTTTAGAAAAGGCTATCTCTGACTTTGGGGACGGTCTCGCAGTATCATTTAGCGGCGCTGAAGACGTTGTATTGGTGGACATAGCAACGAAAATCGACCCTAAAACTCGTATATTCACGCTAGACACAGGCAGACTACACCAAGAAACCTATGAGTTTCTTGAAAAAGTACGTGACCATTACAAAACCAACATTGAGGTTTGTTTTCCAAAATCTGAAAGTATCCAAGAGTTAGTAGAAAAGAAAGGCTTTTTTAGTTTCTATCAGGATGACCACTCAGAGTGCTGTGCAGTCCGTAAAGTCGGCCCGCTACGAGATAAGCTATCTACTTTGAAGGCTTGGGTGACAGGCCAAAGAAAGGACCAAAGCCCAGGAACAAGAGCGGACATACCCGCTGTACAATTTGATAAAGCCTTTTCTACACCTGAAAATGATTTATTTAAATTCAACCCCTTGGTAAATTGGACATCGACCCAAGTATGGTCTTATATTCGAAAGAACAAAGTACCCTATAATCAGCTACACGAAAAAGGATTTATTAGTATCGGTTGCGCCCCTTGCACTAAAGCCGTGTTGCCTAATCAGCATGAAAGAGAAGGCAGATGGTGGTGGGAAGAAGCAACACAGAAAGAATGTGGATTACATGCTTCTAATCAAACTAAAAGCTGATAACAACCCTGTCTCTAAATAGACAGGGAGCTGGGCTACTGTTTTTATTTAGCATAACGTTGGAGCAATGATCAATGAGTCGAAAAATTACGTTTGTGAAAAAAATATTAGCAAATGGCAGCCCTTGTGCTAAATGTGCTGACGTAGAGAAAAAGCTTCAAGATGGATCCCAACTACAATATATTGATGAAACGCTTATTGCTGACGAGCGCGATCCATCTAGCCCAGGCATGCAACTAGCAAGTAAACTTAATGTGGAACGAGCCCCTTTTTTCGTAGTAGAAGAAAATGGTAATACTCAGGTGTTCACTGTATACCTAAAGTTTGTGAAAGAGGTCCTGAAGAAAGAAACCTCCCAACTGGACCTAGACCAAGAAACATTAAAAAATAATTCAGACTTAGATTATATTTAACATATCGAAACAAACAAGGAAGCTTTTCTTCTTTTATGTTGATAAAAATTAACATTACCTCAACGGATTTACTCAAGGAGACATTGTATAGTTAGGACTTATGCTCCCCAAAGTACCTTAATTTTAAGCAGCAACTCCCCGTTAACAGACTCAAAAAATGGTTTAAAACTGAATGAAAGAAAGTGGTTTTACACTGATCGAGTTAATGATTGTAGTGGCCATAATTGGCATCCTAGCTTCAGTTGCAATACCTGCTTATAGTGACTACACACAGAGAACCAAGTCTCACGGTGCAGTACAAGCCATGGCAGCCTACAAAACCGGTGTTGCACTGTGTGAACAAATCCTAGGCACCTTTACAGGCTGCAATGCGGGAATAAATAACGTCCCGGTTGCTAACACAGCTCAGCTATCTTATGTTTCAGGTGTCTCGGTTACCAACGGTAGAATTACTTTCACTTCAACTTCACTAGATGATAATGGCGCCACAGGTAATATGGTTGGCAATTACAGACCTGTAAGAAGCCCAAATAGCCCAACAATACTTTGGATATTAGAAGGTCCAATATGCAGTAAAGCAGTCATTGCTTCCGGTGGACTAAACCCAAGACGCGGCGTGAATTGTTTGCAAGTGTTTGAATAATTTTTAAAAGCTGTATCAAAAAGTTACATTTCAATTAAAAAAACAAACGTGTAATGCTGGTATACTGAAAGACCAGCACTATATTAATATATATCAATATATTTTTTGAACACGCAGCGCCTGAGGTTTGGATGCTAACCACTGGTATTCTAAAACATATCTACCGCTTACTCCTGATTAGCTTGTGCATATTCTCAACCACAGCTAACGCCAACGACCGTATAAATTACGACAACCTTGAAGCAAGAGGCTTTGGCGAGGTTGCCCATATACTGAAAAATATGACACCTGAACAACGGAACCAAGTATTGGAAAAAGCGCGAAAAATCGAAAAAGAACTGAAAAAGTTATCTCCAAAAGAACAACAAGAAATTGTCAATAATCTAAATCAGCTAAATCAACTAGTTGATTTCCAAACCATAGACATCGAATCTCTGAATCCAGAAAATGCCGACAACCTCAATGGCATTCGATCTAAAATGAAACTATATCTCAAAAACTATTCTCAAGAGTAGATCCGTCTCAGCTCGCCATCCTCACCTCAACCGGTATATCCCCAGGCCATGTTGGCTGTCGCTCCTGCCCGGTCATAATCTTCAATAGCTTATTACATCGCTTCATTAGTGGTTCGCATACCATGGGCACCCCGTGCTTTTCACAAATTTCCCTGACCCGCGGGTGCGCTTTCTGATATTGCAATAGACTGAGATCTGGAAACAAATGATGTTCTATCTGGTAATTTAACCAACCCTGTAAAAAATCACGCACATTCCCGCCACAACGATAGTTAACTGACCCAACCACCTGATGCAAATAGAATTCGGCTCGGTTTTTCGGGTGCTGCTCAAAAACAAATATATCCGACCCTGCATGGTTGGGCACGATGACCAAAAAAGTCCACACATTCGAAACTATTTCAGCAACCAACAGATTAATGAGTACTGCTGTTGCTGCCTCTGGGCTTACGAATAGGAAACAAGCCGGGAAAAGCACAAATCGAATACCGATATAAGGCAGCCAACAATGCAATACCACTTGCCAGAACCGCTTGCGAAACGGAGACCAAAGCGCCAGAGAACCAAATTCATGTTCCGTCCCTTCCCGTTTATTTAATAACGCATTTAATGTGTTAGGTGCATAATAGAAAGGCTTCCAAAATATAACAGAAAAAAACACGAACAAAACTCTTAGCGGAAAAGGCATTTTAGATCTTGCCATCCACTCAAATCGGTTTTGCGGCACATCTGGGTCCTTAACTTCACCTAAGTTGTAATGATGTAAAATATCATGTTCATGGTGCCAAGCATCTGGGTGTATCCAATCCAACCAATGGAAATATCTACGCCAGCCTCTAGCGTAAGTTTTGCTGTTGTAACGCTCAGGTGCTCTCTGTATCTTCTCATAGCCTCGATGACAAATATGATGAGATAGAATAGTCCATCGAGCAAAGCTTGCTGTGGCAAATGCTAATATCGCAATAGGGTTAGGGCTAACCCAAGCAGTCATCAGCCCCAAGCATGCTAACGCCCAAACGAAACGTTCTATTGTTTTAAAATGATTTAGATCTTCACTGCCAGTATTTTTCCGAAGTTCTGAACGTAACTGATCGATATCCGCAGCAAAAGCTTTGATGTCAAATGAGAAGGGTTGAAGGGAAGGTTCTCGCTGCATCTTTATCCTTAAAAAGCAATTATCCGTCTATTCACCGTAGAACCTTCTCTGAAAGAGACCATCAAAAATGTGCACTTTTGTGGGAATCTTTTTCAATGAACACCACTTTTCTACACATTGATGTCGAAACAGAGAAAATTTACTTTACATTTGAGTTATAGCACAGCAAACGAAATTTGCATTACAACCACTATTGAGAGATTGTTAAAGATATGTCGCGAGAAAAGCAGTCATACCGGAATGACTGCTTGTAATTGGCTCAGTGTATGTTTAGCATTACCAATATAAACACCTTGATCTAATAAAAATAAAGGTCTTTTTAAATAGGTATACTCTTCCAGAATTAATGCCCGAAAGTCTGCTTCCGTTAAAACTTTTTGATTCAAGCCTTGAGATCTATACTTAACAGCCCTCTTATTGAACATATTTTCATAACCGCCCAACCTACTCGCTGCATAATCCAAATCCTTTGCACCGATATGGTCTTTTTTTATGTCAATTAGCGCTATGCCAGTGGTATCTAAAGTTTCTAAAATTCTTTTACAGGTGCTGCATGATGACAAATAATAAATCTTATTCATAAAACGACCACTTAAATTCAATATACTCTATGTAATTGATGATGTAATTAATTCAGGAGGTTAAAGTATCCCAAACACTAAGGATAAAATAGTTAACACCAAAATGAGCCAAATGCCAGGATATATAATCTGTTGAAAAGCCTCGATCACTTTTGGTCCGCGACTCATCTGGACGTTAGTGTAAGCTTCTTCAGCATTTCTCACAACACTTTCACAAATATTTAGAGGTTTTCCTGACAAAATATCAGATCTGACGCTTTCAATCTCTTCCAAAGTCAAAAAGTTCAAATAGGGTTGATCTTCGCTATAGTACATAATGATTGAATGCATCATATCAAGGTGTGATTCGGGAACTTGTTGGCAAACTTCACATGAGTCCAATGCTTTTTTTTTATTTTTTCCACAATATATGCAGACGCTCAACATATTAATTCTGTATCTTTTCGAGTAACAGGTTTAATTCTTTTACACTGATATTTCTTCTTAAATAGTCATCCACACCGATGGTTTCAAATTCGTCAGAAACGATATCATAGATATCGGTCAACAATATTAATCTATTTGATGGCTGCTCTCTATGCTTGACCAGAAAAGGATGCATTAGAAAGTCATTAAGCTGTTCAATTGATCGCCCTACAAAAAACAAATCAATCTCGCCACTTTCCTTCATAGATAAAATATCAACCGCTTCAGATTGCGAGCTAGCCAACTGGACATCAGCACCATAGGCAGTCAAAACAGAAGAGAGCGCATTTTTTATCAGGAAGCTTTCCTCAAATACCAGCACACTCTTTCCGGACAAATCTGGCTGCACTGGTACTTTCAATGCATCTGACTCCTGGAGTAAGAGATTAAACGAGAATCGACTTCCATTGCCTTCTTCACTCGTAACATAGATATCACCCCCCATCAGAGAACATAATTTTTTCACAATGGCAAGCCCCAACCCTGTTCCCCCATACTTTCTGGTAGTGGAAGCGTCCACTTGAGAAAATGCGTCGAATAAATAAATTTGCTTTTCTTTCGGAATACCAATACCTGAGTCCTCTACGAAACAGCTTACCATCACCTTTCCCTGCGGCCTAACTTCTAACCTCGCACCTAATTTGATGTAGCCTTTCTCAGTGAACTTTAAGGCATTAGAGAATAAATTAGTAAATATCTGCCTCACGCGTACCAAATCTCCGCGCACAGGCAAAAACACATGCCCATCGCAATCCACGACAACTTCAATCGATTTTTTGGCTGCTTCTAAAGATAAGGTTGATGCAATTTCATCCAATAGTATCCTCAAATCAAAATCGATACTTTCCAGGGTCATTCTATTGGCATCTATTTTTGAAAAATCTAATATTTCATTGATGATGGTCAAGAGTGAATGTGCGCTGGTTCTAGCAAGACCTAATGTTCTAGATTGCTTCTCGTTCAAATCGCTTTTTCCTAAAATGCTTAGCATGCCAATCACCCCATTTAAAGGGGTACGAATCTCATGGCTCATACAAGCCAAAAACTCGGATTTTAGTTTATCAGAAGATTCCGCATTTTTTTTAGCTTCCTCGAGGATGACATTCTGTTTAATCAGTAGCTCAGCATTATTCTTGAAGGCTGCCATGGCATCAATTAAATGCCCTATCTCGTCATCCTGCACTTTCTTCAATAGGTTAATATTGGTTTCTCCTTCAGATATTTTCTTCATTTGATGGGTGATCACTTCAATCGGCTTGATTATTTTACGATGAAGGATATACATCACCAAAGCTAGGGAAATGATAGAAAGGACTGAGAAAGTAATAACTCTAAGGATTCTATAATCTGATTGCTGCTGATTTTGTTTCAGTAACAGCGTAAGCGGCTCTCCTATAATTGCTTCTGTCTATTCCAATAGTACAAGCAACTCACTGACTTCTTGTTTCCAATCGTCTGGCTGAATCAAGGACTCTTCCAGTAAAATGTTCGCATATATCTTTCTTCTGGCATCATCAGCTTGATCCAATGCTTTTTCAAAAGTTAAAATTGCTTCATGAAGTGAGTCAAGAACCTTATTTTGTTGCGTCACTTCTTTAGAAAATTGTTCGTTAATCGACCGAATATGTCTGCGCTCGATTTCAGATTGAGCTCTTACAAAGCCAAGTTCAGCCACCAAAGTATCGCTTAAAACACCTTCATTGATCGCTTGATTGATAAGAAATGACTCTTCGATTAGGCTGAGCTCCAACCGCTGTAGCTTATCACGAAGAGCGATCTGCAAGTATAGAGCTAACCGATCAGTAGATGAGGGTTTAAGTAGCGCCAAACTAAAACCATACAGAGCAGTGCTAGCATCTAAATAAACATTGAACCATTCCTTCTGCTCTATATAAACATCACCCTCTATCAAGTCATAATGAGCAACCAAATTGTTGATACTCTCTACTACTGCTTGGGGCAAACCAATACCCTCACGCTGAAACCAAGCCAATATTGACTTGAGCGCTTTTTCGGCCTGATCTTTATATTGTTCGTCAGTGTGGGTATGAGATAAATCACTTATATGCAGCAGGCCATCAAAAAATACTCTGCGCATAGCATTGTCTAAAGCACGAGAACGACCGATAATGCTATTGGTATGGATATCATGTTCTGCTTGAGACACAGTTGACTGGAGTTCAACAGCCTCTTTAATCTCAAGCAATACCAAGAAGCAAACTGGTATCAAAAAACAGAGAAAGACAAAGGACTTTATATTCATCCAACAGCCTCAAAAGCGCTAGATCCTCGGTTCAAACCGAATAGTGAAAAGAATTGACTTTCCGATTTCAACACCACCAGCGACTGCCGGATCTACTAAGAACCCGGGTCGCTCATGATGATCTTCCAATAAGTTATACAGGTGTACGCCAATCTTCAACTCGTCACTGAGTTGATATGCCACGTTTGCACCGAGAAGCGAATAAGAATCAACGTCTAATGCCACTGGGGGATTACTAAAGCCACCGCCAGAACGGTAAACAAACCCATCAGTATAATGAAGACTAGATGAAACTGATAATTTACCCACTGAATATGTCAGTAAAAGATTAAATTTATGCCTGGGCTGATTATCTTCATAGAATACATTCGTGGTGAAACCTGGATAAATTTGATCATCAAGATTCATATAACTATAGTTGGATTTGAAATTTAAATAATCGTTAATTTCTTTCTTCAAATAAACTTCAACACCTACAGATCTGGACTCCCCAACATTCTCAACAGTCACATCAGCTTTAGGGTTCCCAATTCCCGACGCATACAGAGTTTGAACGATTAAATTTTCAAGATGTTGCCTGAAAACACTCAACCCCACTTCCATTTCACCTGAAGGTAACGCATAGCTCACACCAAACTCTATGGTGGTATTTTCTTCAGGCTCCAGTAACGGGTTACCATAGTTTTCTATAAAGCCACCCACAGTCAATGCGCGAGATAGCTCAGATAAACTCGGTAAATGGAGCCCTTTCGCTAAGCTTATGCGTGTCGATAATGCGGGGCTCCACTGATATACAAAATTTGTGTTGTAGCTGGAATCAGTCTCTTCTCTTTGATAATCCTGTAGGCTCAAACCAAGCAAGGTATCAGTCAGGCCAGTTTCGCCATCTCGGTCCGTTTTCCAATTATCGAATCTAACTGAATTTGTTAGCATAATGGCTTCAGACACCTTATATTCCCACATAGCAGCCAAGCCTATATTTCTAATGCTAAACTTAGCGCCACCAACACCGACGATATCGCCCTGCAAGCTGTTTCTTCTTAATTCAGATGCAAGCCTGACACTATGTTTCTCGTCAATCACCTTGAGCGAACTCAGCTGAAATACATTGAGCTTATTCTCAGTATCAGGTGTTGGGGGAAACTGAGAAGCAAACCGATCTAAGGATGCAGTGTAATTGGATTCATTACGGTAAAATGAACTGGAGATAAATCCAAAGGCGTCTGAATCAAAGGTACTAGACAGCTTGATGTGTTTAAGAATAATATCCATCACACCATTAGTTGATGGTGAAACCGATAGATCTGAGACGAGATCAGTATAACCAGCATCAAAACGAAACAATGCTTGATCATTCAGTTTAAAGCTGACATCTAAGTTGGCATTTTTTCTATCCAACATATCTTCTCTGGAAATATCTTTAGGATATCCATCACGGTTAAAATCATCCGAATTTAATTGTCCAGCAGAGAATCGAGCAGCTAGCCTTTCACTGGGTTTTGAATAATGAACTATAGAAGCTTCTGTATAATTCTGAGAAC
>JAYPYM010000037.1:12251-24380 GCA_038135915.1 Gammaproteobacteria bacterium | reverse complement strand
TCTGAGAATAGAAGTTGCACGCCTTTATAAATACCCGCAATATATGAAAGTCTTTCAAGCGTGTCTTTAGACAATTTGATCGGCTCTTTCGCGTCTAATTTATGACGCCAGTTATGCAAAGTGGTTCGGGTGCCGAGCCCAGCCAAAGTACATCTCTGCTCATCTGTCAGCTGCCACTCTTCTGTGATACGAAAAAATAATTTGACTGCCACACGGCTCATTTCGCCTTCACTTACAATCGTGGCTGAATTTAGTTTTTTCATAACGCCCTCCTGATATACTTATCATATGTTCATATATGAACATTGTCAACCAAAAAAGCTCTTATTTGAACAGTTTGCAACCTTATTTCAAGCTTTAAAGCCAGATTTTATGGGTTTATAAGGTAATCAAAATACAAAACTCGAATAGGCTTTAGAGCCCCAATTAAAGATGTGTAAGCAAGATAGTCGTTTCTGAATGGAGGTGTGGGTACACTTACAAATGGACAGCTAGCAGCCTTGTTTAATCCTCGCCCCTCATCACATCAGTAATGGTGAGCCCCGTATAGACTTTTATCCCTTTAAATAAATGCCAAAGAATAGCTGCCATAATCAGAAGACTCGGTACAGAAATGACCAAATAGCTTAACCAAGTCATATCTGCGATTTGTTGATTCAAAATGTCCTGCCTTTCAGATTCCGACAATGTGAGCGGAATCTCTGTAAAAATCCTAATTGCAAGTACATAGTTTAAGACAGCGCTGAAGAAAAAAGAAAAACTAAGAAAAATCGTAGAGCGTTTCAAGTGTATATCAAACACCTCAAGGTTTCCTTTTTCTTTTAATGCTTCGCTCACTTTATCAGTCTGTATCACGGCATCATTATATATGAGCAGACTAATGAGAGGATTAGTGGTATAAGCTGAGATCAAAATGACCATCCCTATAATAAACGGGATCCCTGCCTCTTTAATTGCAAACCACTCGCCCCCGAGTTGCATTAACCCAAACCCACCTGAGAATAACAAACCCACAAACCCAAGGATCGATATAAAATTTTTATTATTATTGAGCTTAAAATCATAAATGGCATAAGCTGCTGGGAAAGCCAATGCAATAATCAAGGCCTTCGTTGGTCCATTAGTACCAAGGTAATCACCACCTTTATTTAATATCATCATTGGTATAATGATATTAACCAATATTTCAATCAGTGGGTTTTTGGATGTTTTCTGCATGAAGAGTGAAATCCTGGTAGTTGATGCTGTATAATTCTGAATCACCTGCGAGTAAGGGCTAAATCATAGCATAAAAATACGTTTGAAAGATGCACTAGTCAGCATTTGTTATAGTCAAGCTCGAGAAAAAGCTGAACAAAGATGGCACTGGCTGAAAATATAGCCAGCAGCCTAAGTACAACAATATCTTTCCTCAAACAACATTATCCCTTAAACAACATTCCCCCTCGGACAACAAAAGATTTAAGGCTATGCTTCAAGACTTTTTGTTGCAAGTTCGAACACATCTGGAGAGAGGTCCTTCTCGTCCAAAATACGCTCTAGTTCCGACTTCATTAATACCTGTCGGTCTGAAGAGTATCTTCGCCAACGAGCAAATGGCTGTAACAAGCGTGCCGCAATCTGAGGGTTAATGGCATTTAGTTTGATAATGGCATCTGACAAACACTGGTAGCCTAACCCATCTCTACGATGGAATTGAGTAGGGTTTGCCATAGCAAACCTACCAATGAGCGATCTGACTCTATTAGGGTTAGTCCACTCGAAGGCATCATGCTGCTGTAAAGCTTCAATTTCAGCTAACGTTCCTTGATGAGGCGCAGTTGCTTGTATACCAAACCATTTGTCGACAACAAGAGCCTCGTGCTTCCACTGTTCAAAAAACTGCTGCAATGAATCTTTTGCCAAGGGATGTTGATGATGTACCATAATCCTAAGCGCAGCTAGCCTATCAGTCATATTCTTTGCATTAGCATAAGCTTCATGAACCAAGCCAAATACTTCTTTTTTCTCTAAGTAGCCCATGAAAGACAACAAAGTGTTTTTCAGGGAACGGACACCAAATGCTTTGGCGCTGATTTCATCGGTCGTTGCTAATACAAGCTGATCATATAAGGCTTTTATCGGATCTCGAAAAGTACTCGCAATATTTAAGTTCATTTCGTCATAGACAGACTGAATAGCATCAACATCGATATGCTCAAAAGTTTCACTGATTGCCAAGATACTTGGTGGCGATAGCAACATTGCTTTTAAACTGTCATCGATCGCTTCGTCGCTCAACACATGCTTAAACCCGATGCTTAGAGGTTCACTCAAAGGTTGCGAACCGGCTTCACCAAAATCTGCGACACCTTGATGTATGTAGCGCTTAAATAACTGGCTACCGGACTCCCACTGCTGAAACCCTTGGTCGTGTGACAGAAGAAAACCCAGTTCCTCATCCGTATAGGGAAATTCCATGCATACGGGAGCAGAAAAATCTCTCAATAAAGAAGGCACCGGTTGGCAATCTACATTTTGAAACACTACTTGTTGTTTCTGATTGTCTATTAATAAAAGGCCTTCTTTATCCCCTGAATGGAAAAGAAGAGATGATGTATCCGAGTTCAGGGGCATATAACCCCCTTGGGCATCAAGCAAGGCAATTTTTATCGGTATCACCAATGGTTGATAACCCTCGGCTTTACTATTAACCGCAGAAGTTTGTTCAATATCTAGTGTATAGGTTTTGTCTTCTGGATGATAAGAACCTGTTATTACAAGCTTTGGTGTACCGGCTTGAGCATACCAACGCTTGAATTGTTCCATATCGATATTCGATTTAGCTTGAGGAGTATCACTATTCGCATCAAAAATCGCTTGAACAAATTCGTCCGTAGTGACAGCTTGACCATCATGTCGGTCGAAATAAAGATCACTACCCTTTTTAAAGCCCTCCGGTCCAAAAATGGTATGTAACATCCTGACAATCTCAGCACCCTTTTCATACACTGTTAAGGTATAAAAATTGTTAATTTCAATATAACTTTCAGGCCGTACTGGATGAGCTAATGGCCCGGAATCTTCAGCAAATTGATAAGTCCTCAAGTATTCTACATCTTCAATACGTTTTACAATTGGCGATCCCATGTCTGCAGAAAAGCATTGGTCTCTAAATACTGTAAAACCTTCTTTTAAGCTCAACTGAAACCAATCTCTACAGGTAACCCTGTTACCGCTCCAGTTATGGAAGTACTCATGCGCAATCACGCCTTCTACGCGTTGAAACTCAAGATCTGTAGAGGTGTCTAATGACGCAAGCACGCAAGAAGTGTTAAAAATATTAAGCCCTTTATTTTCCATCGCCCCCATATTGAAATGACTCACAGCGACTATCATATATAAGTCAAGGTCATATTCTCTATTATAAACCTCTTCATCCCATTTCATGGACGCTTTTAAGCTTTCCATTGCATGGGCAATCTTATCTTGATCCTGAGGCTCTGTGAAAATTTGCAAAGTCACTTCTCTTCCGCTAGAGGTTACAAAGCAATCTTCCGATACACTCAACCTACCAGCTACTAAAGCAAATAAATAACAGGGTTTAGCAAAAGGGTCTTTCCAAGTTTTCCAGTGACGCCCACGCTTAGTCTGGGCGCCACCAACAGCCACCCTACTATCATCACCTTCGGGCCTACTATCAGCACCTTCAGAGCTAACATCCACTTCACCACTAGCAACCAAATTCCCATTGGATAGTAATTGAGGATACTGGGTATGGTCTGCCTCAATGGTTACTTCATAAGTCGACATAATATCGGGTCGATCAACAAAATAAGTGATTTTTCGAAAGCCTTCTGCCTCACACTGTGTACAATACATCCCTTTTGAGACGTAGAGTCCTTCTAAGGAGGTATTCAGCTGAGGCTTAATGCGCACGCGCGTAAATAATTGAAACGCATCCTCTGAGACAGTTACCTCGAGAGATTCGCTACTGTTAGAATAACTAGATTCTTCTAGTGCTTTCTCGTTTAGCTGAATCTGAAGCAGTTCCAGTTCAACACCATCTAGGATCAATTTAGGTTGCGTCTCGATACTTTTGGGATTTTTCCGAATATCTAGCCAAGCGCTTACGTATGTTTCTTGATCATAGATATCAACATACAATTTGACCCGATCAATTAAATATGGCGGAACTTTGTAATCTTTTAAATAAATGGTTTCAGGCGCGGGACTTAAATCCATTTCTATTCCTTTTATATCTAATGACAACTGCAAGACCAGGCAGGCTGGAATTTAACCAACCCGTGAAAGTTTTGGTTTAACTAAAAACTATAGACCACTGTGACCGCGGTTTCCGTATCGGTAGACTCTTTCTCCTGACCAGTACCACTATCCACCACTGGGTCACTATTGTGCTTGACCGTCAATGTAAATTTCATCGCTAGGTTACCCACCATTTGGCTAGTTAGCCCACTCACTGAGGTAGTGACTGTTCGATCTTCGCCAACATCGACATCAAAAGATTGTGAAAACTTCGCTGTTTCAGAAAAATTCAATTTATAGTCTAAACCCAAGCCAAGCGTAGCCTCTTCTTCAGAAGATCCATCCTTGGGTTTAGAAACTCTAACACCAGGGCCAGCTTCTACAACAAGGTTTGTTTTTTCATTATTAATGAGCGTCTTACCCATACCAGAAGAAACACTGGATTCAAAATCAAAGCCGCTAAAGCGGTCATCACTGTAAGACAGATTACCGAACAAAAAAGTATCGTTAGCAAACTTGCGATCTAATTGACCCTCAGCACTATACTTTTCAGCAGAAGTTTCGTCATTCTGTGACGAACCCAAAACTTCAAACCCGACCTTTTTACGCCAAATCTCTCCATCACCGGTCAGGCCTAATTTTCCGTTGATCGTGTGAGTTTCAGTGTTACCATCAGTTAATACAAAACCAAGTTCAGATTCGCCGGACCATATGCTCGCCCCATCAGGTGTTTCTTCAGCGACTAAATTTGGACTAATAAAAATTGAAGTTGTGAAAAGAGGTAAAAAAGAACGAAGTACAGTGGTTTGAAAAGAAGACTTTCGAATTGGTTCTACCATAAACCTACCTATTTGTAATTTGGATTCCATCAATATAGATTTTTTTCTTGCAAAAGTATTACTGAACATTTAACCCCAATCTCTGGGGTTAAATGTATTATTATAAAAGCTAGTTTACTGCTTGCGCTTCAGCCATTTTCACAGGGTCCATATGCAAATCAAGCTGTGGGTAAGGAATACCGATGTTGTTTGCATCAAGGGCAATTTTAATCGACTCTAACATATCGAAATATACCGGCCAATAATCTCCAGTCTGAACCCAAAAACGAACCGCAAAGTTAACAGATGAATCAGCAAGCTCCGCCACAGCAATGGTGACATCTTGATCTAGCAATATACGATCATCCGTAGCAATCGCATCTGAAAGAACTTGTCGCACTTGTTTCAAATCAGCATCATAGCTGACGCCTATCGTCATGTCGATTCGTCGAGTTGGATTCGCCGAATAGTTCACAATGCTGCCACCAGTGACCGCTGAATTAGGAAGAATCACTCGCTTATTGTCAGGTGTTCTAAACTGAGTAGAAAACACCATAATTTTCTCTACAATGCCAGACACACCACCAGCTTCAACAAAGTCACCTTCTTTAAATGGTCGGAAAATAATCATCAAAACCCCAGCTGCGAAATTCGATAAAGAGCCTTGAAGTGCTAAGCCGATTGCCAAACCAGCTGCACCCAATACCGCAACGAAAGAAGCTGTTTGAATCCCTACCTTAGAAAGTGCAGCTATAATGACAAACGCAATGAGAACACTGTAAATAACATTGTGTAAGAAAGTAACAACAGTTTTATCTAGGTTTGCCTTGAGCATGTACTTATCAGCAAGGTTTGCAGCCAAACCAGCAGCCCATCTACCGATGAAAAATATCAGCAACGCACCAACTAGCTTTAAGCCATACGTCGTACCAAAAGCGATCAACTGTTGTACAAAAACGCTGATGTTATCAACGCCACCACTTATTAGATTATCCATGATGTCCCCTCAAATGTGTTTTGTAATGGATACAGCACCCAAATTAGTTAGAATGAGCCTTACTACGAAAGCAATTATATTAAAAAACGCACTGGCCGATTGAGAGCTAGTGAAAACCGAAAGAATCTAACATGAGAAGCTATTGATGTCACCTTTTTTTAGGTGCCATATTGATGCTCCTCAATCAATAGAAAATCAAATGATATAACACTCAGGAAAAAGGGAAATGGGCAGATACAATCCAGGCTTGTTAAGCAATCTCACTTTAATTATTTTCTTCATGCTAGCCTCAGGCTGCAGCTCTATCAATTACTACCAACATTTACTAAAAGGGCACCTATCACTTTTGTCCGACCGTCGACCCATTGAAGACGTTTTAAAGGATAACAATACAAACGAAACCACTAAACACAAGCTAGGCCTCATATTGGAAGCTCGCGCATTTGCACAATCTCATTTAGGTCTTAAAGTAGGTGACCACTATACACAATATGTCGATCTAAAACGAAACTTCGTGATCTGGAATATATTCGCTGCACCGGAATTATCATTGACACCTAAAACATGGTGCTACCCTATCTTAGGCTGCATGGGTTACCGAGGTTACTATACACAAAGTCAAGCCATGTCCGAAGCTGAGGCACTTAAGCAAGAGGGGCTAGATACATATGTCGGTGGCGTCAATGCCTACTCGACCCTAGGTTGGTTTGAAGATCCAGTATTAAGTAACTTTCTACGTTATCCAGACGAACGTTTAGTAGGCTTGATTTTTCATGAGCTTGCCCATCAACAGGTCTACATAAAAAATGATACAGTGTTCAACGAAAGCTTCGCAACCGCTGTTGAACTAGAAGGCTTAAGGCTTTGGTTTCAATCAAAAGATGAAGACAAATTCGAAGCCTATGCCAAACAAAACCATGTCCGACAAACCTTTGTTAATCTCATTAACGATACAAGGGAAGAGTTAAGCAACCTGTATAGCAGCAATCAATCAGATCAAAGCAAGCGAAATAACAAACGCATCATCTTAGAAAACCTCAAAGCGAAATATCTAGCTGAAGTCGAAAAGGGTAACCTGAGTAAGGCATCAGCAACCTGGTTTGATGAAATCAATAACGCGAAGCTCAATACGGTTGCATTTTATCACGATTGGGTACCCGCTTTTAGGCAGGCATTCAAAAAACAGGGCAATAACTGGCCAGCATTCTATGAGTGGGTCGCAAAGCTAGGCAAGCAACCCAAGTCAATCAGAAATAAAACACTTCAGAATTTACAACAAGCAAATTAGCTTTACTAAAAGCTTACATACCTTTTGGTTGATAAACTTTAATCTACTGAAAACAAAAAATGCGTCCACTGCCTAAAATAGACAAAAGTACTTATGTATAAATTGCAGCGAAAGTTAGCCAAAAGGTTGGAACTCTTCTTTTCATTGTTCGGGATAGCTAGAATCTTATCTAATAAATCATTATCAGCGTCCCCAAGATTTAATCAAAATTCACTCATGGCATCTAAGCCAAACTCAGAGCGACTATCTGGAATTAAACTCACAGCAATTGAAACTTCACAGGTATTACACCCACTGTGCAATATCACCAATAAAATTCAGAATGATCACGCACTCACCATCACTGAAGTTCAGCTACTGATCACTGATATCATATGCAAAAACCCTAAATTCAATTTAACTTTAAACAAACAGAGAATTAATCTAGGTACACACATATTACAAGCGCTGGATGAGCTGGTGCAAATGACACCAAAGAATCAGAATCTATGCCCGAAACCAATTTCAGAAATAAAATCAACTTTAGAAAAAAATTGCAAAGTCTCGCTCAATCAATGGTTAAAAGGCAACAAAACCAAAAAATTGTCGTATGAAAAACTGGTCATCGCACTTAGCTCTTTGGCACAAAGACCCACTATTCAATTTCAAGTGAATGAGAAGAGCTATTTTCAAATCAGCGCAAGTGCTAGGGTTCGGTCTGCAGATAGCTCAGTTAGTCTAGCGCTCAGTTTTTCAGAGGGCCTGACTCCAAGCAGCGAAGCCGAACAGTTTAGTGAACAGCTCCCCAACCATGATATGCTTGATCAGCGCAATTGTAATGCGGCAATTGTTAAGTCTAGTAATCAACATTTAGTCACAAGAACCGCTAAAAGCGACACCAGCAGCAAGATTGAAGAGCTATTAGCACTGTCTGCTCGTAGCAACTTAACGATAGATCATTCTGGCAAAATTATCGGAAAGGGTCTTTTAAATAAAAACAGGCTAGCGATTCACCCCGTTTATCAATTGGTAATTAGCGCTTCTTTTAGCATAAAATGGTTTACAAATTGGTTGCGTGAAACCAGCGAAAACACAGACAAACCACAAGCTTTTATCACCAGCAGGCACGAAGGCCTAACCTACTTAAAAATATGCGAATCCATTGACGAAATATTTGGTTCCGATCGAATCATTGTAAGAAATGTAGAAATTAAAGATACATATGGTAATACAAGGGTGGTTCCACTTAGGTTCGCGAAACCATTGACTACAAACTTCACTTTCAAAACAGAAGGCAAAAATGCCCTAGCGCCTAAGAAAAATAGAAAAAACAACAAACTCATTCTACGAAAGCTATTCCCACTTTTACAGCATCAATGGTCCAATATACCAAAACTCGCTAAGCTGACACAGCTCTTGAGTACATTGGATCAGAATCCCGATAACATTCAACTTGTGCAAGACGAATACAGTCTACTTCGAAAAGAAAATAAACTAACAATACAGCAAATCGCTGCAGTCAATTATATTACCCTATGCGAAGCGGATTGCAGTTTAGAAGTTAACCCTGAAACTAATGAAAATTACAGTTTTGAAACCAAAGAAGCAACGATCAGTGAATTTATACTCCTGCGCGGGCTCCTCGAAGAAATTGGCGTAGCACATAGCGTTCAGTGTGAAAATGGAGAAGAGCAAACAACTACTATGGTAGCCATTTTAGTAGCTGCTGATGCGCTGATATTTAATCACCAGCCCACTCAACAGACACCAAATCCAGAAAATTCCAAGCCACTAGAGCAAGCTTTACAGCATATGTTATCCCCGAATACCTCCGAAGGCTTTAAAGCAGCTCTAAATATAGGGAATCAAGCCTTAAACTTTAATGCCCATGCATCGATCATTGGTGATAGCAGTACAAGGCTGCAAGCACCTGCTGTCAACCGAAAGGCCTAGAATAGCACAGTATTTTTCCAGCTAAGCGCCTCAATATATCCCAACCCTTTAAGATAAATAGCATCTAATGTTTTATAATTAATAATCACACATTGCAGAAGATTCACTTATATTTTTATGATATTGGACATTAGATGACTTCAAACACACTTTATTCCGGTGAATGGCTAGAGCTTAAAAAACTTGGCAGGTACGAATTTGTTACTCGAAGAAAATGCTCCGGTGTTGCGATTATTACAGCAATTACGGAAGCAAGGCAGATTGTATTAGTAGAGCAATTTAGAGCCGCCGTAGAACGGCCAGTTTTAGAGCTCCCAGCTGGTCTAGTAGGTGATATTAAAGGTAACGAAGAAGAGCCCCATATTGAGGCAGCGAAAAGAGAGCTGCTTGAAGAAACCGGTTATCTAGCTGGACGCATCCAGCATATCTTCACAGGCCCCATTTCCGCTGGCATGACCAATGAGCTGCCCTCTTTCTTCCTTGCTGATCAACTAATAAAGAAACATGCAGGTGGAGGTGACGACACTGAAAATATCACTGTCCACGTCGTAGAACTCTCAGACATAGAAGCTTACCTCAAAGAAAAATCAGAAAAAGGCTTGCTGATTGACCCGAAAATTTATATTGGCCTTTACCAAATCGCCCAGTACCTATAATATCAATAAACATAACAGATAACCCAAAAAATACTGTTTCACTGGGCACCCAGCTCCTTCAGAGTTTGGGCATCGAAAAGCCCATCGCTTTGCATCCAGCTGAGAGTCATTAAAATAATTCGAACTAACACACTCATTAAAAGTATAAAACCATGCGAATATTAAACAAAAAGCGATTAAAAAATCCGATTAAAAAATCTCATCTTATCATTTTGTTTTCAATACTCACGCTGACAGCTTGTAACTATTATTATCACCTCGCAAGAGGCCAGCTAGATTTACTCTCTAAACGACAACCCATCCAACAGGTGCTCGACGACCCAAAAACGGACTCCGAATTAAAACATAAATTAACCTTAAGCCTTGAAGCCAGAGAGTTTGCTCAACAATCACTGCTGCTACCCGTTGGCGACAACTATCTACATTACGTAGACGTGGGCCGGCCCTACGTGGTTTGGAACATTTACGCTGCACCAGAACTGTCCTTAGAGCCCGTCACCTGGTGCTTTCCTATCATCGGCTGCGTCAGCTATCGTGGCTATTTTGATAGAGATTCAGCTATCAATTACGCCAAAAGCTACCAGGATAGAGGGTTCGACGTGAGCGTTGGCGGGATTCGTGCTTACTCAACACTTGGCCTCATTCCAGACCCCTTACTCAGCACCTTTATGTCTGGCAGTGATACAGATATCATCTCGCTGATATTTCACGAAACTGCCCACAAAATTCTTTTCTCACCAGGTGATGTCACCTTCAATGAGAGTTTTGCCACCAGCGTAGAGCTTGAAGGGCTAGAACGCTGGATCGCCGCAAACGGCTTTCCAGATGAATATGATCTCTACTTACTGAATCGAGAATATAGAGCAGGCCTCATTCAAATGATCCTCGACTATGGTGAAAAGCTCAGCACGATATATGAGAGCTCGATCACTAGCAATGAGAAAAGACAACAAAAATCGGACACGATTAATGAATTTGAATTGGAATTTGCCGCCTATGCTGACCTGTGGGCATCTAAAGGAGCAAATGTAAACCGAAACCTGGTCATTAATAACGCCCTATTTGGCAGAGTCCAATCTTACAATGGCTTAGTCCCCAAATTTCAAGAGCTCCTGAATTACTTAGATGGGGAACTTTACGACTTTTACGAAGTCTGTAAGAGACTAGCTGATATGGATCAAGAAGATCGGCAAAGGCTCATGGCAGGCGACGTTGAATCAATTGTACAAGCAACTGGTTACGCACCCAAAGCCAATACAGCTAAAAGCGCCATGCCGGCAATGCTTGAACAACTAAACGAACCGGCAGATAACCGAACGATTCACGTTCGGCCAACTCTGCAGTAGTGTTAATTTACAAAACCTAACAATAAACTTACAAATAGAATTATATTAATATGATATAAATATCGACCTGATATAAGCATAAACCACTTCTAATGAATTAAACGAGAGCAAAGAGTAATGTCCAATTACGGTGACTATTCTAACTACCCAGGAAGGAACCAAAGACCCACCAACCGTCGTCAAACTCAAACAAACCCTCAAAGATCTAACAGAACTGGCGGTGGTGGCGCTATCGGTGAAACATCGCAACACCGACGCTTACAACAGAGGCGAGGGGTTGGGCAGGCTAGTTACCCTGACGGCGGAAGGGCGAATCAAGGTGGACTTTTATTTCCACCAAAAGTTCCGGTATTTGAGCTTCCTTCATTTCCAACAGAAACAAGATCGAATTCAAACTCTGATGAATACGATTCCGTAATAAGTAATCAACTAGGCAATCAGAATTCTCTATATGGAGTTAATATTACCGACAAATCAAGCAGCGTATTCAAGAAAGGTCGTACATTTGCAACTAGGGCAGACGTCCTAGGTAAAATTCTAAATGCTTTTCACGAAAAGTCTCAAAAAGTGTTTGGGCACGCACCCAGAAAAATTGATCAAGAGGCAGTGGAACAATACGCACGAGAATTTAATGAACTATCTGACGCTATTGAAAGTAAAATAGCAAACCTTAAGAACACTGCAACTACGGACGCAGAACGTGGCACTGCGGACCAACTAAAAAAGCGTCTGGATGACGCTAAAAATGGATTAAACGGCAGGGTTCAAATCCCTGTCCAATCAAGAGCAGAAATTCAACCAATACCCCATAATGAACGTCCGGCGCCTCGATACCAAACTCAAGAAC